>CAJMQZ010000018.1 GCA_905215595.1 uncultured bacterium | reverse complement strand
CCGAGGTCTTGTAGATGTCGGTCACCTCAAAGCGGGTGGGGTCCATCTTGTTGCCTGCGCCCATGGAGCAGATGATGGGGGTGCCCGCCTCCTTGCACTTCATCACCAGCGCCAGCTTGCCGGTAACGGTGTCGATGGCATCCACCACATAGTCGTACTGAGTAAAATCGAAATCGTCCTGCGTCTCCGGGCCAAAGAAGCACCGGTGGGTAGTCACCTTGATGTTGGGGTCGATATCGTGGATGCGCTGTTCTGCTACATCCACCTTATACTGCCCTACCGTGCTGCGGGTGGCGATGATCTGGCGGTTGAGGTTGGTCAGGCAGACCTTATCGTCATCGATCAGATCCAGTGCGCCCACGCCGCTGCGTGCCAGTGCCTCCACCGTGTAGCCGCCCACGCCGCCGATACCAAACACTGCCACCCGGGCGTGGTGCAGCTTTTCCATAGCCTCTGCACCCAGCAGCAGCTGGGTGCGGGAATACTGATCCTGCATTTTGTTCTCCTTACTTTTCTACGCGGGTGATGGTGCCGCCGCCCAGCACCACATCGCCCTGATACAGCACGGCAGCCTGTCCCGGGGTGGGGGCACGCTGGGGCTGGTCGAATTCCAGCCGGAAGCCGTTTTCTGCGGGGTAGACGGTGGCCTGCTGCTCGGCCTGATGATACCGGGTGCGGGCAGTGACCCGCAGCGGCCCGGTCAGCGCCGGAATGGCGATCCAGTTCACATCTTCTGCGTAAACAATGCGGTCGAACAGCTCGCTTTCCGGCCCGACGGTGACGGTATTGGCCTGCATATCCTTGCCGCAGACATACACCGGTGCACCCAGCGCAAGGCCAAGCCCCTTGCGCTGCCCCAGCGTGTATCGCACTGCGCCGCTGTGGGTGCCCACCACCTTGCCGCTCCGATCCAGAAAATCCCCGGCGGGGTAGTGCTTGCCGGTAAACTGCTCCATAAAGCGGGCATAGTCGCCGTCCGGCACAAAGCAGATATCCTGACTGTCGTGCTTTTGGGCGTTGATAAAGCTGTGCTCCTGCGCGATCTTTCGCACCTCGGTCTTGTGCAGCACACCCAGCGGCAAGCGGATATGTGCCAGCTGCTCCTGCGTGAGGTTATACAGCACATAGCTCTGATCCTTGCCCTCGTCCAAGCCCTTTTTCAGCAGCCAGCGGCCGGTTTCTGCATCCTGCTCCACCCGGGCGTAGTGGCCGGTGACCACATACTCTATGCCGTGTTCTTCCGCCCAGTCCAGCAGGTGGCGAAACTTCATATATTTATTGCAGTCGATGCAGGGGTTGGGGGTGCCGCCCGCCTCGTAGACACGGATAAATTTTTCAATGATCTGTGCCCGGAAATCGGCGGTGAAATCCAGCACCTGATACGGCATATCCAGTGCAAAGGCCACCTCGGCGGCGTCCTCGATATCCTTTTCCGAGCAGCAGGTCTGGTAGCCGGACTGTCCCAGCGTTTCGTTGTGGGTAAGCCGCATGGTGATGCCGGTGCAGTCGTAGCCCGCCTGCTGCATCAGGCAGGCCGCCACCGAGCTATCCACGCCGCCGCTCATGGCAATGAGGGCGCGGGGACGGTTTGCAGGGTTCTGAGTGGTCATAGGTTCTCCTTTTATGGGTTCAACATACTAAAGCAGTAGTATAATACTACCGCAGCATAAACCGCTTGTCAAGACGCTATCATTTTCTGCGCCGCAGCCAGCAGCACCGGTTTTTCGTTGGGATATTCTGCGCGGATGACGCCGTCCAGCAGCGTCTCCAGCACCCGGCGCATCGCAGGCCCTGCCGGGATGCCCGCCGCCATCAGGTCGCGTCCGTTCACCGCCAGCTGGCTCACCCGGCAGCATACGCCGTCGGCTTCCAGCTGCCGCGCCCGCTGCGCCGCAAGGGCGCACTCCGAGGCAGCTTGCGGGCGCAGCGCCGCGCACAGCGCACACAGCCGCTCCACGGTGCACAGCCCGTATCGGCCTAAAAGCTGCCGGATGGCAACCTCTCCCGCGTGTGCGGGAGTTTCTCCGAGGACCGTCCGCTGGGGTGGGACCCTGCTGCCGCAGGCAGTAGGGCGGGCGATGGAATGGCCTGCAACAGCAACGACTGCCGCCTGCGGCGGAAACAAGGAGTTGCTGTTGGGGCAGCGGCCAGCAGGATGCGAGTGCTGCTCAAGGCACGAAGCATCCGTTGGGTGCCGCAACTCGAACTCGTGTCCGAGGAGAAAGCTCCCGCACACGCTCTCCCCTGCCGTTTCCCGCACTAATACTGCGGTCTCCTCGATACAGGTATTAGAGCAGCGCAGCCGCTTGAGCACCCGGCGGGTGTCGGCCTCGCCCAGAGCGCCCAGCAGCGCCGCCCAGCGCACCGGCAGGTTTTCCTCCCCCGCCGGGCAGGCATCCACCACCGACTTTGCGGCGGTCAGGCTTTCCGGGGTCAGCTCTGGCAGCACCACAGCCAGTACGGCGGGTTCCAGATACGCCCCCGGCTGCGGGGCAGCCAGCAGCTTTGCCAGTTCCTCCTGAATGCGCTCGGCAGAGATGCAGTCCAAGTGCGGTGCCAGCTGCCGCGCCGCCCGGGCGGTGGCTGCGTCCAGCGCAAAGCCGAATCTTGCGGCAAAGCGGTACAGCCGCAGGATACGCAGTGCATCCTCGGTAAACCGCTGCTGCGGCTCACCCACCGCCCGCAGCAGACCGTTTTGCAGATCTTTTTGCCCGCCAAAGGGGTCTACCAGACCCTCAGCTTCATTATACGCCATGGCGTTGATGGTAAAATCCCGCCGGGCAAGATCCTCCCGCACGTCCGGTACGAACTGCACCGCGTCCGGGTGACGGCCATCGGTATAGCTGCCCTCGGTACGGAAGGTGGTAGTCTCGTACAACTGCCCGCCGTATTTGATGGTGACCGTGCCGTGCTGCAAGCCGGTGGGGATGCACTGCTCTGCCCCGAACAGTTTCATCACCTGCTGCGGCAGGGCGCTGGTGCACAGGTCCCAGTCGTGAGCGGTGCGCCCCAAAAGACTGTCCCGCACGCAGCCGCCCACGGCATAGGCTGCGTAGCCCGCTGCGTGCAGGGTGTCCAGCAGGGCAGCTGCCCCGGGGTCAAGTGTCAGCTTCATTCCTCGTTCTCCTCGTAATGCAGAGTGATGCGTTTGCCGTCAAAGCCGCATTCTGCCGCCGGGAAGATGCTTTGCGCCTGTACAAGATGCTCCTCCGGGTCGGTGATCATGGGGGAATAGTGCACCAGCCACAGCCGCTTTGCCCCGGCCTTTTCCGCCAGCGCCGCGCTCTGTCCAAAGGTGCTGTGCCCCCACTGCGCGGCCTGTTCCTGCTGCTCCGGCAGGGCATAGGTGGCATCGCAGAGCAGCAGGTCTGCCCCCTGCGCCGCCTGTTCCAGCGCCGGGCAGGGCGCACTGTCGCCGGAAAAGACGAACCGCAGCCCCTTGCGGGGCGCGCCCAGCACCTCGGCGGGCTGCACCATACGCTCTGCCAGCGGCACAGCCTGTCCCCGCTGCAAAAGCCGCCACTGGGTCACCGGTACGCCCAGCGCCCGCGCCTTTTCCGGGTCGAACCTACCCGCCCGGGGCAAGTCCAGCCGGTAGCCCAGACTGCGTACCCGGTGCTTTGTTGCCACCGGCTGCAGCGTTGCCCCGGCGGGCCATCCATCCGAAAGAGCATCCAGCGCCACAGGCTGCCCGACGCGGCAGACCAGCGGCTTTACTGCGTAGGGCAGCGGCCCGGTCAGGGCATACACCGCCCGCCAGACTTCCAAAAGCCCCTCCGGCCCCAGTAGCGTCAGCGGGCGGGTGCGCCCCTGTGCCCCAAGGGTCTGCAAAAGCCCGGGCAGACCAAAAATATGATCCCCGTGATAGTGGGTCAGGCAGATGGCGTCCGCACGCATCAGGTTCACCCCGGCGCGGCGGGCAGCGGTCTGGGTGCCCTCGCCGCAGTCCAGCAGCAGGCTGTGCCCGCCGCACTCCGCCACTGCGGCGGTCAGGGCGCGCTCCGGCAGCGGCATGGTGGCAGCCGTGCCCAGCAGTGTAATGGTCAGCATAAGCAGTTCCTCCGTGGTTCTTCCCTGTTATCTTACCACAAACCCCGCTTGTGCACAATTCTTTCTGCTGCGGCATAAGCTGGGCAAAACCTTGAAAAAGGAGGGCACAGCCTATGCAGCGTGACCGCAGGAAACGCTATTCCCCCGCCCGGCATCCGGTGCTTTTGCGCAGGGTGCTTTTGGTGCTGTGCATTCTGGCGGTGCTGTGGCTGGGGTACAGCTGCATGATGCCGCAGCTGCTTTTTTCCGCCCGGGGCACCATGATTTTTGTGCCGGACCCGCCGCTGCGGGGGTAGCGGGACGATCGGGAATGCGCGCAGCGAGGCTGAGAGGGCGAGCCTGCAAAAATACCAGACACAAAAACAGGGCTGCTGCACGTTGCTTTGTGCAGCAGCCCTGTTTCCAACTTATATACTTTCCAGTACCTTTTTCCCGGTCAGCGGATCGGGGATGCCCAGCAGCGCCAGGATAATGGCCATGCGGATATACACACCGTTATGCACCTGATCGAAATAAGCGGCGCGGGGGTCGTTGTCCACGTCCGGCTTGATCTCGTCGATGCGGGGGAGCGGATGCAGCACCGGCATGGTGGGCGGTGCCAGCTGCAACAGCTTTTCGTCCAGCTCATAGCAGCCTTTCAACCGCAGGTAGTCCTCTTCGTTGAAAAAGCGCTCTTTCTGGATGCGGGTCATGTACAGCACGTCCAGACCGGGCAGTTCAGCTTCAAGGTCGGCGGTCTCCTTGTAGTTCTGATGCAACGGGGTCAGGGTCTCGTCCTTGACGTACTGCGGGATGCGCAGCTCCTCCGGCGAGATGAACACGAACCGGTTGCCCTCGAACTGGCTCAGCGCGGCGGTGAGGGAGTGCACCGTCCGGCCGAACTTGAGGTCGCCGCAGAAGCCGATGGTCAAATGATCCAGCCGCCCCTTGCGCTGGCGGATGGTCATCAGGTCGATCATGGTCTGGGAGGGGTGGGCGTGGCCGCCATCGCCTGCATTGATGACCGGCACCCGCGCATACATGGACGCCCGCAGCGGTGCGCCCTCCTTGGGGTGGCGCATGGCAATGACGTCTGCATAGTTGCTTACCACACGGGCAGTATCGGCCACCGTTTCGCCCTTGCTGGCGCTGGAAAGCTGCGCCCCGGCAAAGCCCAGCGTCTTGCCGCCCAGCCGCAGCATGGCGGACTCAAAGGAAAGGCGGGTGCGGGTGCTGGGCTCGTAGAACAAAGTGGCAAGAATGCGGCCGTCGCACAGGTGGGCGTAGGGCGCAGGGTCAGCCTCCATCCGGTCGGCAAGGTCGAGCAGTGCCAGCTGCTCGGCCAGAGAAAAGCTGCCGGGCTCAATAAAATGTCTCACAGCCATTCTCCCTTCAGCACAAACTTTTCGCGCTCCGCGCCGGTGGAAACGAACTGGATCTCGTGCCCCAGCTGCTTTTCAAGGAACTCCACATAGGCCTTGGCTTCCTTGGGCAGCTCTGCCCAGCTGCGGCAGCCGGAGATATCCTTGTTCCAGCCGGGCAGCAGCGTGACCACCGGCTGCACACGGTCAAGGTCGGACAGGGTGTCGAAGCGGGGGACTTCCACGCCGTCCAGCTTGTAACCGGTGATGACCGGGATCTGCTTCATGCTGCTCAGCACGTCCAGCTTGGTCAGTGCGATCTTATCCGCGCCCTGACATTGCAGGCCATAGCGGCTGGCAACGCAGTCAAAAGGACCCACCCGGCGGGGACGTCCGGTGGCTGCGCCGTACTCGCCGCCGGCCTTGCGCAGCTTTTCGTTCCACGCTTCTCCCATTGCGTTCTCTGCTGCAAAGGGGCCAGCGCCCACACAGGTGGAGTAGGCTTTCAGCACGCCCACCACATGGTCCAGCTTGCAGTTCGGGATGCCCGCACCCAGCGGCGCATAGGCTGCCAGCGTGTTAGAACTGGAAGTGAACGGGAAGATGCCGTAGTCGATATCCCGCATTGCGCCCAGCTGCGCTTCCAGCACGATGCGCTTGCCGCTGTCGTGCGCCTGCTGCAAGAAAGCGCCCACATCACAGATGAAGGGCGCGAAGTACGCCGCCTGCTGCCTGCACCAGTTCAGCAGGGCATCGTAGCTCATGGGCTCCTGATGATAGCAGCCCGCCAGCTCCATGTTTTTGGCGTCCAGGATCATGTGCAGACGGTTCTGGGTGCGCTCTTCGTCCAGATGCAAAAGGTCGCCCAGACGCAGGGTCTTTTTGCGGTACTTGTCGCCGTAAGCGTAAGCAATGCCGCGCCGGGTAGAGCCGAACGCACCGCCCTTTTTGGCAAGGCGGTCCTCTTCCAGCCCGTCCTGTACCTTGTGCCACGGCATGGAGATAGTAGCCTTATCGGAGAGTTTCAGGTTCTCCGGCTCCACCTTCACGCCGCGCGCCTCGATGGCCTCCATCTCCCCGGCCAGATGCTCGAGGTCGATCACCATACCGGTGCCCAGCACACAGGTCACCTCCGGGTGCAGGATACCGGAGGGCAGCAGGTTCAGGATGAACTTGCCCTTCTCGGTGACGACGGTGTGTCGATGACGCGGCCCTTGCCCTCATCGCCCCAGTTGATTCCAGTAACAGCGGTCAGCATAAACTTCATTTACCTTCTTTTTCATTCTTGTTTCCTGTTCGCAGTGTTTATTATACGAGCGTGCAGAGAATATGTAAAAAGTATCCTGTGTATAGCAGCAATATGTTTTTTACATTGCAGAGACTACTGCCCGCATCCGGCACAGCCGCGCCGTAAAAAGCGCTTGCAATTCCGGCGCGCCGTGCTATGATACAAGAAGAGCATAAAGCCGCTTCTGCCGCTGGCCGCGCCGGAAGCCCGACAGGAAAGAGGGCCGCACTCATGTATGTGGACTGGGAATACTACAAAATCTTTTACTATGTGGCAAAGTATCAGAACTTTACCCGCGCGGCGCGGGTGCTGGGCAATAATCAGCCCAACATCACCCACGCCATGAACCGGCTGGAAAGCCAGCTGAACTGCGTGCTGTTCATCCGCTCCAACCGGGGCGTCACCTTAACGCCGGAGGGAGAGCTGCTGTATTCCCGCATTGCCTCGGCGGCGGTGCAGATACAGGATGCAGAGGAGGAACTGAGCGCCACCGCCACGCTGGAGCACGGTGCCATCAGCATCAGCACCACAGAGACCGCTTTGAACATCTACCTGTCGGAAAAGCTGCGCGCTTTCCATACCGAGTACCCGGGCATCCGGCTGCGCATCTCCAACCACTCCACCCCGCAGGCGGTGCAGGCGGTACGCAACGGCGAGGTGGATTTTGCCATCGTGACCACCCCCGCAGAGGTGGAAAACGGGCTGAAAATGGTAGAGCTGATGCCCTTTTATGAGGTGCTTGTGGGCGGCAAGACCTTTACGGCACTGGCCAGCCAGACCCTGACCCTGAAGGAACTGGCCGGTTATCCCCTGATCTGCCTGAACGAAGAGAGCATGACCCGCAGCTTTTACCGGCAATTCTTTCTGGAACATGACGCGGTGCTGAAGCCGGACACCGAGGCCGCCACCACCGACCAGATGCTCACACTGGTCAAAAGCGAGTTGGGACTGGCCTTTATGCCGGAGCCCATGGCAGCACCCCTGCTGGCCAGCGGAGAGCTGGTGCAGCTGCATTTGCAGGAGATCATCCCCTCCCGCTCCATCTGCCTTGTGTACGACCATCACCGCCCACTGAACACCGCCGCCCGGAAATTCCAGCAGCTGCTGACCAAGGCCGGGGCTAGGGGCACCGAACGCAAATAAACCAAACAGCAAGGGGCTGCTGCACATCAATGGTGCAGCAGCCCCTTGCTGTCATTTCCGGGTGCTCTGTTTCAGCTCCCGCTGCTGTTCCTGCAGCTCCTGCTTCAGGGTGCGGTCGATCTCCCGGGTCTCCTGCCGGATGGCGGTCAGGTCTTTTTCGATGACCGGGTTCTCCTCCAGCTCTTCCCGTATGAACATCAGTGCAAAGCTGACCAGCAAAAAGCAGCAGGAGAGCCAGATGGCTCTGCCGCCCAGCTGCGCCGCGCTTTTACTGCCCAGCCCAGCCCCCAACGCGAACAGGAATATGATGCCGAAGTAGCGCACCATCCTATCCTTTGCGTGGGGCTCATGGGACTTGCGCCAGATGCAAAAGGCCTCCACGCCGCTGCGCAGGTCGCCGATGCACATGGTACTGGCAAAGGCGTAGCCGTTCACCTTGCGGAACGCCTGCACCTGCATGGCGCAGGAAAAAGAAACGATGGCGTTGGCCAGCAGGTTCTGCGATTGCGGCAGAAAGCCCACCGCGAACAGCAGCAGCACCTCGCCCAGCACCACCAGCTGCCGCCAGTGCAGCCGCTGCATCGCCTGAAAGTGCTCCCGCATTTTTTCCGCAGCCAGAACCCCCAGCGCAAAGGCGCACAAAGGCACCAGATAGTGCAGCACCTTGTCCCACCGGCCATCCATGATATTGGCGCTCAGCAGCACGATATTGCCGGTCTGGGCATTGGCAAACACCTTGCCCCGGAACAGATAGGTGTAGGCATCCTGCAAGCCGCCGGACAGCGAAAGGAACACCGCCGTAAGAAAGGACTCGGACATTTGCCCGTGATGCTTTGTTTTCATACTTGTACCCTCTTTTCGGGCTCTATTATAATACATTTTGCAGCAGTTTCTGATATCATTTTTACATACCGGCTATGTTTTCCGCCCCAAAAGGCGCAAAAAACGCGGGTGCCCTTCCCTATTTCAGCGCAATCTGTTAGAATAGGGATAGAAAATCTCGTACACAGGGAGGAGTTTTTAGTATGAAGATCGCAATTCCTTATGAAAACGGTCAGGTATTCCAGCACTTCGGCCACTCTGCGCAGTTCAAGCTGTACACCGCTGAGGAGGGCCGCATCACCGGTGCCGAGGTGGTCTCCACCGACGGGCAGGGGCACGGCGCACTGGTGGGCTTTCTGGTGCGCAACGGCGTGAACGTGCTGCTGTGCGGCGGCATTGGCGGCGGGGCACAGATGGCGCTGGCACAGACCGGCATCCGTCTGTGCGGCGGCATCACCGGCGAGGCCGACAGCGCTGCGGCGGCTTACCTTGCCGGCACGCTGGTCTTTAACCCCAACGCCCGCTGCACCCACCACGACCACGAGGAGGGTCACAGCTGCGGCTCTCACGCCTGCCACGCCGACAAGGGCGGCTGCGCCGGCAGCTGCCATTAAGAGCCGTTTCGCTTTCCGGGCGGGACGATTTTGAATGCCCTCCGCTTGCGCTCTGGGCATTTTCAGCGGAAAAGATATTTAAATTTCGGGGTTCTGAAAAGCCTGCGGAGCTTGTCGGGGCAAAGCCCCTCCATCTGCTTACGCAGACCGCTCTGCCGCTTAAAAGCCCCACTGGGGCTTTTATTGCTTCGCAAACGCGGGCTTTTCAGAATCCTTTTTTCACGGAAAGGAGTAAGCAAAATCGGGCAGCCCGCAGGCTGCCCGATTTTGCTAAAAAACGCTATTCAGAAAAGTGCTCAGACCTTCTCGATGGTAAAGCTCCACTCGCTGGTCATGGCCTCGTCCGGCTCCAGCACCTCGTGCTTGCCGTCCTCGTTCACGCTGTTTGCCCAGCCGTTCCAAGGCTCCATGCAGACGAAGCTCTCGGCATCCTGCTGCCACAGCACGCCGTTTTCAAAGGTCTCGTCAGCGTCCACGGTCACCTTGTGGCCGTTGCCCTTGTCGGTCATGGTCATGGGGAACTGCACGCCGGTCAGCAGACGGATAGAGTTGTCTGCGCCCTCCTTGCGGGTAAGGGTGATCTTTTCCGGGGCTGCGGGCTGCTCGCCCTTGGCGTTTTCGGAGCAGGTGGCGCACTTGATGTCGAACTCCACGTTCTCCAGCTTGGAGGCGGTAAAGTAGGGGTGGTAGCCAAAGCTGAAGGGCATATCGGTGTCGCCCTCGTTGATAACGGTCAGGCTGACCAGTGCCTTGTTGCCCTCCAGATTATAGTTGAGCAGCAGGGTGAAATCAAACGGATAGAGGAACTTGGTCAGCGGGGTGGACTCCAGTGCCAGCGTCACGCCGTCCGGGCCAACGCTTTCCACTTCCCATGCGCACAGGTCGGCAAAGCCGTGGGTCTCCATGGGGTAAGCCTTGCCGTCAAAGATGTGCACGCCGTTATCCGGGTTGCCGCAGCTGGGGAACAGCACCGGCACGCCAAAGCGGGGACGGTTGCACTCGGAGAAATTGGGGCGGCGGGTCCAGACGAACTCCTCGCCGTCCAGCGTAAAGCTGGTGATCATACCGCCGCGCTCGGGGGTGATGGTGAGGGCGGTCTTTGCCTCGGGGTCGGTGATGACGTACTGCTCGTAGCAGGCGCCGTTCTCGGTGATGTACCGGGTGATGATCTGATTCATAAGTAAAAGCCTCCTATTATTGCCGCCGGGTTGCCCCGGCGGGTCATTCCTCGTGCTCGGTCTGCCGTGCATCCAGCTTTTTGAAGTAGTAGTCGATGCCGTAGCGGATCAGATATTTGATCAATCGTACTGCACCATAAATGATAGCCGCATAAAGTAGCAGTGTCAACAGCAGCACTCCATTTGTGCCCAACATTCCATACACTTCCCTTCTTTTTATGCACAAAAAGGCCGCCGTACCGCTTTTTGCCGTACAGCAGCCCTTTTTCAGTTACAGAACCACGCCGTCCTTGAAGATGGAGATCTCGCGGAAGCCGTGCTTTTCCGCCTTGGTCTGCTCGCCGCTGGCCACGCGGATGACCAGATCCAGCAGATCCTTTGCAGCCTCGTCGATGGTCTTTTCACCGTCTGCGATGACACCGGTGTTGAAATCGATCCAGCCGCCCTTCTTCTCTGCCAGCGGGGTGTTGGTGGAGATCTTCAGGGTGGGAGCCGGAGCGGAGAACGGGGTGCCGCGGCCGGTGGAGAACAGGATCAGGTGTGCGCCCGCTGCCGTCATGGCAGTAGCGGAGACCAGATCGTTGCCCGGGCCGTAGAGCATATTCAGGCCCTTGGTCACCACGGGGTCGCCGTAGCCGATGACGTCCATAATGGGGGCGGTGCCGCCCTTCTGCACGCAGCCGCAGCTCTTATCCTCCAGCGTAGTGATGCCGCCGGCCTTGTTGCCCGGAGAGGGGTTATCGTACACCACCTCGTTGTGGCTGATGAAGTATTCCTTGAAGCCGTTGATCATGTGCTCAGCCTTGCCGAACACCTCCTTGTTGATGCAGCGGTCCATCAGGAAGCCCTCGGCACCGAACATCTCAGGCACCTCGGTCAGCACGGTGGAACCGCCGCGCTGGCCCATCATGTCGGAGAAGCGGCCGATGGTGGGGTTGGCGGTGATGCCGGACAGGCCGTCCGAGCCGCCGCACTTCATGCCCACCACCAGATCGGACACGGGGATAGGCTCACGCTTGAACTGCCCGGCATAGGCAGCCAGCTCCTTGAGGATATCGCGGGCAGCGGTGAACTCGTCGTCCACCTCCTGACAGGTGAGGAACTTCACACGGTCGTGGTCGTACTCGCCCAGCTCTTCCACGAACTGATCGTGCTGCAGGTTCTCGCAGCCCAGATGCAGCACCAGAACGGCGGCAGCATTGGGGTGGCGCACCAGCGCAGCCAGCAGCTTGCGGGTCTGTGCATGGTCGTGGCCGGTCTGGCTGCAGCCGAAGGGATGGGTGAAGGTGTACAGGCCCTCGATGGAGCCGGTGACCAGATCCTGGTTGTCGGCAACGATCTTCTTGGCGATGTCGTTGACGCAGCCCACGGTGGGGATGATCCAGATCTCGTTGCGGATGGCGGCGCGGCCGTCCTTGCGGCGGAAGCCCATGAAGGTCTCCGGCTCCACCTTGGGCAGCGGGGCCAGATCCGGGGCGGGGTTGTAGCTGTACTCCACCTCACCGGACAGGTTGGTGTGCACATTGTGGGTGTGCATCCAGGTACCCGGCTGGGCGTCGGCGGTGGCATGACCGATGGGGAAGCCGTACTTGATGACGTTCTCACCGTTCTTGATGGGCTTGACAGCCATCTTGTGGCCCTGGGGGATGTCCTCCAGAGCGGTCACGGCAAGGCCGTCCACTTCCACCAGCGTGCCCTTGGCAATGGGATGCAGGGCAACGACCACGTTGTCGATGGGGCTGATATGAATTGCCTGCGGCATAGTTGTTCTCCTTATCGTATCGCACAAAAAGGAATGAACCCTCTCCGTCATCGCTATGCGATGCCACCTCTCCCGAAGGGCGAGGTCTTTGCGCTGAAAACTTTACGTTTCCGCAAAAGCTCCCCCCTCGGGGGAGCTGGACGCGAAGCGGACTGAGAGGGTTCACACCTCAAAGCAATGTTTCTTTTAAACGATCAGGCTTACAGGCAGCTCTTGTAAGCAGCCTCGGCACCCTGAGTGCGGATCATTTCCAGATCAGCCAGAACAGCGGCCTCGAGACCCTCGATCTTGGTCAGATCCTGATCCCACATCTGGGTGTTGGTCAGCACGGCGTTCACCAGCTGAGCAGCGGTGTCGTCCTTGTGTGCATAGTAGAAGTCCAGAGCCCATGCGTCATCCTGGATCTTGTAGGTGTTGCCGGCGGGGCGCTTGCAGATCAGGCCGTCAGCGGTGCGCTCCTGAATATCGTTGGAATAGAAGGCAATGTAGGCTGCCAGAGACATGGTCAGGCACTTGGGCAGCTGCTTCTGCTCCTCGATGTAAGCCAGGAAGGAAGGCATGTTGCGGGCCTTCCACTTGGAGGTGGAGTTCAGGGAGATGCTCATCAGCTCGTGGTTGACGAAGGGGTTGTTGAAGCGGTCCTCAACAGCGGAAGCAAACTCTTCCAGATCCTTCTTGTCCAGCGGCAGGGTGGGGATGATCTCCTCGTGCAGCATCTTGTTCATGAAGCCGCGGATGGTGTCGTTGTGCATGCAGTCACGCACGATGTCGAAGCCGGCCAGATATGCGCCCAGAACGAAGCCGGTGTGTGCACCGTTCAGGATGCGGACCTTGCGCTTCTTGTAGGGGGTAACATCGGGCACGACCATGACGTTGACGCCGGCCTTCTTGAACGGCAGCTTGTCCTCCAGATCTGCGGGGCCCTCGATGACCCACACGCCAAACACTTCGCCCACGTCCAGAGCGGCATCGTGGTAGCCGTTGGCCTCTTCCATGGCAGCCAGCTCCTTGGGATCGCGGATGCGGCCCGGAACGATGCGGTCCACCAGAGTGGAGCAGAAGGTGTTGGCGTTGTTCATCCAGTCGATGAAGGCAGGCTCCAGATCCCAGTCCTTGGCGTAGTTGTTGCAGCACTTCTGCAGCTCCTTGCCGTTGTTGTCGATCAGCTCGCAGCTCAGGATGACCAGGCCCTTGTCGGCAGCGCCGTTGAAGGCCTTGTAGCGCTCATACAGCACACGGGTCAGCTTTGCAGGGAAGCTGTTGGGGGGCACCTGGTCGAACGCGCTGTCGCCCTGGGTGTAAGCAATGCCGGCCTCGGTGGTGTTGGATACAACGGTCTCCAGCTCTTCGGAGCGGGCCAGAGCCAGCACTTCGTCCCACTTGCCGTCCACATAGGGGCACACACAGTCGGACACGCAGGAGATCACGCGCTTGGCATCGACCTTCTGGCCCTTCTCGCTGCCGCGCAGGTACAGGGTGTACAGGCCCTCCTGCTCGTTGATCCAGTCCGCCATCTGGGGGAAGTTGCCGATGGGCTGCACCAGCTTGACCTTGCCGTTGTAGCCGGCCTTCTCGTTTGCAATATCGTAGAAATAGTCCACGAAAGCGCGCAGGAAGTTGCCCTCGCCGAACTGCATCACCTTAACGGGAGCATCCTTCAGGATGTAGCCGTTGTAGCCAGTGCCTTCCAGAACCTTGTAGTTCAAAGTTTCCATCTTATTGATCTCCTTTATAAACTTGCTTTGCATGGCAGGCTCTCGTTTCCCCTGCCATCTTCTGCTCCTATTTTATGCTGTTGTATACAAAGAAGTCAAGTGTTTTGTGCAATGTTTTTAGTCCAAAAATGGCTATTCAGCGCATTTCCAGCGGTTTATACAATTCCGAGGGTAAATTTTTGGCAGTTTTTCAGTTGTATACATCGGCGTTTTCCGGTATACTAAGGATAAGGCAGCCTGCCCGTTCCAAGCAGGTGCAATTTCATGCCCGTTTTTGTCTAAATTTTAACAATTTTATCAGAGAAAAGGAGTTAAAATCCCATGAAAGCATTTATGGATAAGGACTTCATGCTCCAGTCTGCTACCGCACAGCATCTGTATCACGACTATGCAGCCGCTATGCCCATCTGCGACTATCACTGCCACATCCCTCCCCGCGAGATCTACGAGAACCGCCGCTTTGAGAACATCGCTCAGGTGTGGCTGGGCGGCCGCAACCCGGACGGCAGCTATTTCGGCGATCATTATAAGTGGCGCGTGATGCGCTCCAACGGCGTGCCCGAGGAGTACATCACCGGTGACAAGCCCGACCGCGAGCGTTTCCAGAAGTTTGCCGAGGCTCTGCCTATGGCCATTGGCAACCCCATGTACCACTGGACCAATCTGGAGCTGCACGTTTTCTTTGGCTACGACGGCGTGCTGAATGGCGACACCGCTGAGGAAGTGTGGAACCTGTGCAACGACAAGCTGCAGCACGATCCCAAGCTGACCGTCCGCGGCCTGATCGAGCAGTGCAACGTGGCCTTTATCGGCACCACCGATGACCCCATCGATGACCTGTACTGGCACAAGAAGATCAAGGAAGATCCCACCATCAAGTTCACCGTGGCTCCCTCCTTCCGCCCGGATAAGGCCCTCAACATCCACAAGCCCGGCTTCGCCGAGTACATGGGCAAGCTTGCTGCCGTTGTGGGCAAGGAAAAGCTGGCCTGCATCAACTGCGTGACCGATGCCCTGACCAAGCGCATCGAGTTCTTTGCCGAGATGGGCTGCCGCGCTTCCGACCACGGCCTGGACTACATCCCCTACCGTGAGGCCACCAAGGAAGAGGTCAACGCCATTTACCAGAAGGTGATGGCCGGCGAGAGCTGCACCGTGGAAGAGGCTGAGAAGTACCAGACCTACATCCTGATCCACCTGGGCAAGCAGTACCACCGTCTGGGCATTGCTATGCAGATTCACTACAACTGCCTGCGCGGCGTGAACCGCAAGATGAATGCCCTGCTGGGCCCCGACACCGGCTTTGACATGATCAACACCACCACCTGCGGCGGCCAGATCGCAAGCCTGCTCAGCGCCCTGAACGACACCGACGAGTGCCCCAAGACCATCATCTACAGCCTGAACCCCGCCGACGACGCACAGATCGGCACCATTCTGGGCTGCTTCCAGAACAGCGAGGTGCCGGGCAAGATCCAGCACGGCTCCGCATGGTGGTTCAATGACCACAAGATCGGCATGGAAGAGCAGATGTCCCGTCTGGCCAGCCTCGGCCTGCTGGGCAACTTCGTCGGTATGCTGACCGACAGCCGCAGCTTCCTGAGCTACACCCGTCACGATTACTTCCGCCGCATCCTGTGCAACATCATCGGCCAGTGGGTCGAGGATGGCGAGTATCCCAACGACGAGAAGGCTCTGGAGAAGATCGTCAAGGGCATCTGCTTCGACAATGCAAAGCGTTACTTCAATCTGTAAGCGCTTTCCCCTTTTCCTGAACTGAATCTCCGCGCCGCCCGCAGACAATGCCGTCTGCGGGCGGCGCTTTGTTTTGCCCTTTTACGTCCAAAATGCACCGGATGTTCCTGTTTTTCACCTTTTATCGGTTGTTTTCCGTCTTTTTCTACAACTTCTCCGTTATCCCTTGACTTCCCCGTATAAGGGGAGTATATTTTTGCATGGCATTCAGGCCAAATTACTGTATTTTTTGATGGAGGAAACCCATGAATGGTTTAAAAGAAGCCTTCAGCCGCGAGAATCTGCTGAAGGATCTAAATTTCTTTGCCCTGCTGAACCTCGGTCTTGTGCTCACGGCAGTGGGCATCGTATATTTTAAAAATCCCAACCACTTTGCTTTCGGCGGCACCTCCGGCCTGTCCATCCTGCTGGCAGACCTGTTCCCCCGGATCAATGTGGGTGGCTTTATGTGGATCATCAACTTGGTGCTGGTGGTACTGGGCTTTATCTTTTTGGGCATCAAGTGCATGGGCTGGACGATCTACTCCTCCTTTGCGCTCTCCTTTTTCGTGTCCTGCTGCGAGTGGCTGTACCCCTCCGGCGTGTCCCTGAGCGGCGATGCCATGCTGGATCTGGTGTTCGCGGTGTTCCTGCCCGCACTGGGCGCTGCCATCGTGTTTGATATCGGTGCTTCCACCGGCGGCACCGACATCGTGGCGCTGATCCTTGCCAAGTACACCTCCATGGAGATCGGCAAGGCGCTGATGGTCAGCGATATCCTCATTGTGCTGGCCGCCGCCGTACGGTTCGGCATGGGCACCGGCCTGTACTGTATCCTTGGCCTCATCGGCAAATCCTTTGTGGTGGACGGTGCCATTGAAAACATCCGTCTGCGCAAGGTGTGCACCATTATGACCGCGAACCCGCAGCCCATTCTGGACTTCATCATCCACAACATGAACCGCTCCGCCACGGTGGAAAAGGCCTACGGTGCCTACACCCACCACGAGCTCAGCGTGCTGGTGACCGTGCTCACCCGCCGTCAGGCTTTGCAGCTGCGTAACTTTCTGCGGGAGAACGACCCCCACAGCTTTATCACCATCGTCAACTCCAGCGAGATCATCGGTAAGGGCTTCCGCTCCTTCAACTAAGACCGCTTCGTATCCTTTTTTCATCCATTTTCCGCTAAAGGCTTCTCCCGGCCGGGGGAAGCCTTCATTCAGAGAATTGCCCCCGTGTTCCGTGCAACTCCGTACTTGAAGAAAAACGCAAAATAGTGTATTATATAATATTATGAGTAAAAGGGGGCACGCTGTGCCCTGACAGGGGGAACCTATATGGCTGATAAAAACTTTCTGACAGATATCATCGATGCCGACCTTGCCGAGGGCAAGGTGCAGCAGATCCACACCCGCTTCCCGCCGGAGCCCAACGGCTATCTGCACATCGGCAGCGCCAAGGCCATTTATATCAACTGGTCCATTGCCAACCAGTACGGCGGCAAATTCAACCTGCGTCTGGACGACACCAACCCCGCCCGCGAAGGCGAGGAGTATGTCAACAGCATCATCGAGGATCTGCACTGGCTGGGTGCCGACCCCAACGGCGGCATCTTCTACGGCAGCGACTACTTCGACAAGTGCTATGAGTATGCCGAGAAGCTCATCCTCGAGGGCAAGGCATACGTCGATGACCTGACCCGCGACGAGATGCGCGAGTACCGGGGCAGCGACGCAGGCAAGCCCTCCCGTCCCTCTCCGTGGCGCGACCGCACCCCGGAAGAGAACCTCGACCTCTTCCGCCGGATGCGTGCAGGCGAGTTCAAGGAGGGCGAAAAGACCCTCCGCGCTAAAATCGACCTCGCCAGCCCCAACATGAATCTGCGTGACCCGGCCATCTACCGCATCAAGTACGCCGAGCATCACCGTCAGGGCAACAAGTGGTGCATCTACCCCATGTACGACTTTGCCCACCCCATTCAGGACGCCATCGAGGGCATCACCCACAGCATGTGCAGTCTGGAGTTCGAAAACCACCGCCCGCTGTATAACTGGGTCATCGAGAACATCTTCGGTGCCGAGTTCCCCAAGCAGCGTGAGTTCGCCCGCCTGAACATGACCAACACGGTCATGAGCAAGCGCTACCTGCGCGAGCTGGTGGAGATGGGCATCGTGGACGGCTGGGATGATCCCCGTATGCCCACCCTGTGCGGTCTGCGCCGTCGCGGCTACACTCCCACCTCCATCTTCACCTTTGTGCGGGAGGCCGGCATCTCCAAGTCTGACAACCTGATCGATATGCGTCAGCTGGAAGCCTGCATCCGCAGCGAGCTGGACCTGACCGCACAGCGCCGCATTGCCGTGCTGGAGCCGGTCAAGCTGGTGGTGGACAACTACCCTGCCGACAAGACCGAATACTTTGACGTGGCCAACAACCCCAACCGCGAAGCCAACGATACCACTACCCGCAAGGTGGCCTTTACCCGCGAGCTGTGGATCGACGCTGAGGACTTTGCCGAGGTTCCGCCTCCCAAGTTCAAGCGCCTGACCGTGGACGGCGAGGTGCGTCTGATGGGTGCTTATATCGTCAAGTGCACCGGCGTGGACAAGAACGCTGACGGCAGCATCGCCGCCATCCACTGCACTGCCGACCTGGAGACCGGCAACGGCAACCCCGCCGATGGCCGCAAGGTCAAGGGCACCATCCACTGGGTAAGCGCCGCACACTGCGTGGACGCCGAGGTGCGCCTGTACGACAAGCTGTTCACCGAGGCCAACATGAACGGCATCCCCGAAGGCAGCGATTACAAGGACTACCTGAACCCGGAAAGCGTCACCGTGCGCACCGGCTGCAAGCTGGAGGAGAGCCTGAAGGACGCAAAGCCCGGCGAAAAGTTCCAGTTCGTGCGCACCGGCTTCTTTACCCCGGACAGCAAGAACCCCGGCGTGTACAACCGGGTAGTCACCCTGCGCGACAGCTTCAAGCCCGCAAAATAATCACCCCCAAGGAGAAGATACCATACCATGACCGCAAAAATGACCCGTAATATCCTGCTCATGCTGGCAGCTACCGTGCTGATGGGCATTGTGCTGAACCTGTATATCCACAACACCGGCACCGTACCCGCCGCCGACAACGCCGCACCTCTGACCGATGGCAGCTACACCTCCTCTGCACAGGGCTGCCTGAGTGAAGTGACCGTCACAGTCACCGTGACCGGCGGCAAGGTGACCGCCGTACAGGTGGACGCCTCTGCCGAGACCCCGGAGCTGGGCGGCAAAGCTGCCGAGACGCTGGCTGCCCAGCTGACACAGACCGGCTCCACCGCCGGTGTGGACGCCATCACCGGTTCCACTATGACCAGCGAGGCCATCTTTACCGCCATGGACGCCTGCCTTGCACAGGCGCAGTGATGCTGTAAACTATAAAAGCAAAAACTGCCGCACAGTTGTGCGGCAGTTTTTGCTTTTTACAGCGTGCTTTGCAGCCGTGCGCCGCTGGCGTACTGGGTGCGGCGGTCCATCTGGTTATCCAGCGGCTGACCGGCGGCATAGCGCTTGAGGTTGTGTGCAAAGATATCCACGATGTTGTCCAGCGTCTTGGGCAGGCTGAAGCCGCCGGTGACATGGGGTGTGATGATCACGTTCGGCTCTGCCCACAGAGGATGCTCCGGCGGCAGCGGCTCGGGGTCGGTCACGTCCAGCCCTGCGCCGGAAAGCTGCCCGCTGTGCACGGCCGCTGCCAGTGCCTCGCCGTCCACGGCAGTGCCGCGCCCCACATTGAGCAGAATGGCACCGGGCTTGCAGAGCGCCAGCCGCTCTGCGCCGAACAGATGCAGCGTCTCCGGCGTGCCGGGCAAACTCAGCGCCACAAGGTCGGCCTGCGGCAGTTCTGCGTCCAATGCGCTCTGCGCCACCACCCGGGTGCAGTAGTCCGGGCAGGAGGTGTCCGGGTGCACGGTGCGGCGCACGCCTACCACCTCAGCACCCAGCGCATGGGCCCGCCGGGCAAAGTTCGAGCCGATATCGCCCATGCCCACGCACAGCACCCGGCTGCCCACAATGCTGCCTACAGAATGGCCGGTGGGTGCCCAGCGGTGCTCCCGCTGGTTATCCCGGTAGGTGGGCAGCTCCTTGAGCAGGCTGAGCCACATTGCCAGCATACACTCACTGATGGCAAGCCCATAAGCGCCGGTGGCGTTGGTCACGATGCAGCCCTCCGGCAGCACCCCCGGCTCCAGATAGTTATTGGGGCCCGCTGCGTTGGACTGGAACCACTCCAGATGGCCGTTCTGCCGGATCAGCGGCACCGGCAGATTACCCAGCACGGCATCTGCCCACAGGGCATCCTCCACCGTGGCAGTATCCGGGGTGGTAAAGCGATATGCAAAGCCCTGCACCGCCTCAATGCGGGCCCTCTGCTCTGCACTGATGGGCAGGCAGACAAGGATATGTTTGGACATAATGGGATCTCCTTCCCTCTTTTTTGTCTATCATACCGCAAACTGTGCGGCGGCACAAGGGGGCGGTTCTGTGCTTTCAGACGCATCCCGTAAAAGAACAATGCCGGGCAGCCCGAAAGCCGCCCGACACCGCATTATATTTTATTTAGTCCAGTGCACGGATGGCGTCCATCGTGCATTGATACTGCTCTGCCACCTTTGCAAACTGCTCCTGTGTGCCCTCCAGCTGCCCGGCGCGCAGGGTCTCGGTCAGGATATAGGTGGGCGCGTACAGATTTGAAAAACCCAGATTCTGGCAGACGCCCTTGAGGGTATGCGCTCCGCGGAACGCCTCCTTCACGTCTCCCCTGCGCAGCGCTTCCTCCAGGATCTGAAAGCTGTCGTCCTGCAAGAACATCCGCGCAAATTTGCAGATCATGGCTTCGTTATACAGCCGTCCCAGCACCTCCTGATAGTCTGCGCCCATCTTTTTATAGCATTCCTGTATCGTCATCGCTTACGCCGTGCCTTTCTTTTTCAGCTGCCGCCTAATTTCCTACCGCCGCACTTCCCGGCGATATAGTGTTATGATAGCACCTTTCCAGCCAGCTTGCAACTGGAGTGCAACAAGTTTTGCACTCTGTATAGTTTTTGCATCCGCTTTTCGGCAGTTGCACCAAACCCGCACCCAGTTGCCATAAAAGTGCCTGCTGCCGTGCCCTTTTTCGCTGTTGCCAGCTGCCGCTTCTGCCGACTGAAAAAAAGCAGACCGTGCAGCACCGTCAGCTGCGGATTCCGTATTGACGAACCGCACAAAAAACGATATACTATATTCTGGCGGTGCAGTCGTGCCGCCAGATGTCGGGGTGTTGCGCAGTTGGTAGCGCGCCTGCTTTGGGAGCAGGAGGCCGCGAGTTCGAGTCTCGCCACTCCGATCCTGCAAACGCACGTTGATTCGATGAGGATCGGCGTGCGTTTTTGTTTTGCTTGTGAAACTGCCGGTAAAAATCCGAATGTGCGCAAAAACTGCGCACACAGCAAGACTGTTTTCCAAAAACAGAGCAGCCTTTTTCTATTTCCTCCCCTTTTGCGGGATTGATAAAAGCCCACAAGTGCGGTATACTGAATAGTACTTTATTCGAGCGAAGTAAGGAGGTGCGGCCCATGGCGATCGGTGTGCCCCGCCCGCTGGCGATAGAAAAACCGCAGGCCGTAGATCTTGTACAGGCGGCGCGGTATTTCGGCGCGCACGGTGAGCCGGACGCCGCCACGCTGGCACTGCTGAAAAAGTGCGCGGTGCCACTGCTGGCAGTGGCGACGCCCCGGGCGGTGTGGCTGCTGGCAGACACTCCCGCCCTGACCGAGGCCGGACTTCTGCCCGGCGAGGACGTGCACAAGCACCTGACCGGTTGCGGGCAGGCCATTCTGCTGGCAGTGACGCTGGGCCCCGGGGTGGATGCCCAGATCCGCCGGGCGGGCGTGGGCGATATTGCCGCCGGGGTAGCCTCCGATGCCTTGGGCAGCGCTCTGGCCGAGCAGGCCGCCGAGACCGCCGAGGCGCAGCTGCGCCAGTGGGCGGCGACAGAGGGAAAGTATCTGACCGGGCGCTTTTCGCCCGGCTACGGCGATTGGGACATCGCAGTGCAGCCGATGGTGGCAGCGGCGCTGGACACCGCGCGCAAGGCCGGGCTGTGCGTCACCGACACCAACCTGATGACCCCGCGCAAGAGCGTGACTGCCCTGCTGGGGGTCAGCGACCACCCGGTAAAAGGACAACTGGCCGGGTGCGGCCATTGTGTGCTGCGCACCCGCTGCGAATACAGAAAGAGGGGAAAGACCTGTGCAAGTGAGTGAACTTTTCAAGCAGAGCAATACCATCCTGCTGGACGGCGGCATGGGCACCATGCTGCAGGCGGCCGGCCTGAAGCTGGGCGCCCGGCCGGAGGAACTGAACATCACCGACCCGCAGCTCATCGAGGGCATCCATGCTCAGTATGCCGCAGCGGGCAGCCGCATCATCAACGCCAACACCTTTGGTGCGTCGGCCCACAAGCTGGCGGGCAGCGCCTACAGTCTGGAAGAGATCATTGCGGCGGGCATTGCCAACTGCAAGCGGGCCTGTGCGCCCTATGGTGCGCTTGCCGCGCTGGATGTCGGCCCGCTGGGCGAGCTGCTGGAACCCAACGGCACTCTGGCCTTTGAGGATGCCGTGGAGGAATACGCCCGCATCGTGCGGGCCGGTGCGGCGGCCGGGGCCGACCTGATCTTTTTTGAGACCTTTACCGACCTGTACGAGCTCAAGGCCGCGCTGCTGGCCGCCCGGGAAAACTCCAGCCTGCCCATCCTGGCCAGCATGAGTTTTGAAGCCGGCGGCCGCACCTTTACCGGCTGCACGGTGGAGAGCTTCGGCGTCACCGCCCGGGGTCTGGGGGCCAGCGCCGTGGGCATCAACTGCTCGCTGGGCCCCAAGGAGATCTTCCCCATGGCAAAGCGCCTGACCGAGGCCGTGCCCGGCAACTTTCCGGTGTTCGTCAAGCCCAACGCGGGTCTGCCCCGGGCTGACGGCAGCGGCTACGACATTACCCCGCAGCTGTTTGCGCTGGAAATGAAGCCCTACCGGGAGCTGAATCTGTTTGCCGCCGGCGGCTGCTGCGGCACCACGCCGGAGTTCATCCGGCTGCTGAACGGGGTGTTCAAGGGCTGTGTGCCGGGCCGCCCGGCCCACGCCATGCCCTCGGTGCTGTGCACCCCCATGAATTATGTCAACGTGGACGGCATCACCGTGGTGGGCGAGCGCATCAACCCCACCGGCAAAAAGCGCTTCCAGCAGGCACTGCGGGAGAATGATATGAACTATGTTCTGGAACAAGCCGTGAGCCAGGTGGAAGCCGGGGCGCAGGTGCTGGACGTGAACGTGGGTGCCCCCGGCGTGGATGAACCGGCCCTGATGCCGCAGGTGGTCAAGGCCCTGCAGAGCGTGGTCAGCCTGCCGCTGCAGCTGGATTCCTCCAACGTGCAGGCACTGGAAAACGGCCTGCGGGTGTACAACGGCAAGCCCATCGTCAACTCCACCAACGGCGAGCCGGAAAAGCTGCGGGCCATCCTGCCCCTGTGCAAAAAGTACGGCGCGGCCATCGTGGGCCTTGCCATCGACGAGCGGGGCATCCTGCCCGCCGCAGAGGACCGCGTGGCCATTGCCCGCCGCATCACCGAGGCGGCATTGGAAGCCGGAATCCCCCGCGAGGACATCTACATCGACTGCCTGACCCTGACCGCCAGCGCCCAGCAGAAGGATGTGCTGGCCACGGTGCAGGCGCTGGAAGCCTGCAAGAAGGAGCTGGGCGTGCGCACCATCCTGGGCGTGTCCAACATCAGCTTCGGCCTGCCCTGCCGCTCCTACCTGAACACCACCTTCCTCACCATGGCCATGTATGCCGGGCTTGACCTTGCCATTATGAACCCCTCCAGCGAGGAGATGATGGCGGCGGTCTATGCTTACAACGTTCTGACCAACCGGGACCGGCAGAGCACGAAGTACATTGAGCGGTATGCCAACCGGGTGCCCGCCTCTGCCGCACTGGTGCAGGCCATGCAGAATGCCCAGACCGCCACGGCAGCAGGCGAAACACCGGAGGCCGCCGGCCCCTACGCCCCCTTGATGAAGGCGGTGGAAAAGGGTCTGAAGGGCGAGGCAGCTGCCCGCACCCGGGCGCTGCTGGAGGAAAAGGAGCCGCTGGAGCTGGTGGACGAAGCCCTCATTCCGGCGCTGGATATCGTGGGCGCAAAGTATGAAAAGGGAACCCTCTTCCTGCCGCAGCTGCTGCAGGCGGCCACCGCCGCGCAGGGAGCCTTTGAGGAGATCAAGACCGCCATTGCCCAAAAGGGCGAGGGCAGCGCCAGCAAGGGACGCATCGTCCTTGCCACCGTCAAGGGTGATGTACATGACATCGGCAAGAACATCGTCCGGGTCATTCTGGAAAACTACGGCTTCGAGGTGCTGGACCTTGGCCGGGACGTACCGGTGGAGACGGTGGTGGACACCGTGCGGGAAAAGGACGTGCATCTGGTAGGCCTTTCGGCGCTGATGACCACCACCCTGAAAAGCATGGAAGAGACCATCGCCGCCCTGCACGCCGCTAAGCTCGACTGCAAGATCATGGTGGGCGGTGCCGTGCTGACCCCGGAATACGCCGAAAAGATCGGCGCGGACTGGTACGCCAAGGACGCCAAGCGCAGCGCCGACATCGCCAAGGAGTTCTTTGGGGTGTAACGCGGAAAAATTACAGATTCAGACTGCTGAGAAGCGCGGACTTTTCAGCAGTCTTTTTTCATGGGCAGGGCGTTTATTTGCAAACTGTTCAAAATTACCACAAAGAATTGCCACGATTGTCTGGCATAATAAGGGTGCACTCAGGGAGAACGGAACGGACATCCCCCATAACCTCCGAAAGGTTCTCCCCGCAAAGCCCATGCAGGCACAATTTCCTGCGGGTGCGGCCGCAGCAGCGGCGCACAGCAGGCCCATAAAAAACTGTCTCCCGTTTCTATGCGAGGCAACAGCCAGAACGGCGGACAGACTACCAAATCCCTCCTGACCAAGCCGCAATGTTCAGGGGTTCCTATACAGCAGGCAGTGTCGCTTTCCTCCTCCTTTCCACGACACTGCCTGCTTTTTGTTTGCGCATTTTTCCGCAAAATGCAGGCAGGCGCAAGGTCGGAGGAACTGCCCTTGCCCCCGCCTCCTGCATACAAAACCGCCCCGGCTCCCATCACGGAAACCGGGGCGGTTCGTTTGCTTTATGGGTACTTTTTTCAGGCGCTCACGCAAAACCTTGCGAGGGGTCTTTTGGTAAGCCCCGCGTATGCGGGGAAAAGTTCAGCTCATTGATGGCGGCAAGCGTTTCATAAAGGATCACCCCCGCGTATGCGGGGAAAAGTTCGCAGCCAGCCAACGGTTGAAAACGGCGAGGGGATCACCCCCGCATGTGCGGGGAAAAGTTGTAGGCATCAATGCCGCGAGTATATGCCCCAGGATCACCCCCGCGTATGCGGGGAAAAGGGGTGGACTGTAAGATAGCCTTACTGCGGTACGGGATCACCCCCGCGTATGCGGGGAAAAGCCGTAGGGAGTGAAGAACTGCCCGGCGTGGTCGGGATCATCCCCCGCGTATGCGGGGAAAAGGGCTGCTGTAAGTTTTCGTCTCTGAACCACTCGGGATCACCCCCGCGCATGCGGGGAAAAGATCTGTTGCCAGCTTTGTGCGGCGTTGTACCAAGGATCACCCCCGCGTATGCGGGGAAAAGACTGGTTCGCATATCATTCGGTCAGCTTTGACGGGATCACCCCCGCGTATACGGGGAAAAGACTAAAAAGATCCCGTAGCACCATGCCTCCCGTTGCTATTGTACCGCTGTTTCCTTCAGTTTGCAATAAACCTGTTGTATCAGGCAGCAGTCCGGCAGGGCGCGATGCTCCACTTTTTCTGCCAGCTGAAAATGCTGCGGCAGCGCCTGCAGATCCGGCCGGATCACGCCCGGCACCTCGTCCCTCTCAGTTTCCTCCGCGCATAACGGTCATCAGCCCAAGGCCATAGGCCTTGCCGCGCCCCATGCCCTGACACAGCAGTGCCCGGAACT
>CAJMQZ010000017.1 GCA_905215595.1 uncultured bacterium | reverse complement strand
TCGGCGTTGGCGTCGCTGGCAGAGCTCTTGCCACGGCTGCCGGTGTACTTGAAGATGGCAATGCCGCGGCCTGCGTAGGTGCCGTTCTGCTTCTCAAAGGCGCTTGCCCAGCTGGGGTCGTAGGCGGCGGTCACGTCCGCAGACAGGCACACGCTGTTGCGGAAGGCGAGAATGTCGTCCTGACCGGCAGCGCGGCAGAGCAGCTGCATAAAGTGGAACACATACATGCTCTGCATACCGGTCACGCCGTCAGAGCCGATCTCTTCCTTATCGGTCAGCACGCAGATGGTGGTGCGCACAGGGTCCTTGGTCTCGATCTCGGCCAGCAGTGCGGGGTAAGCATCCACGCGGTCATCGTGGCCGTAGGCACCGATCATGGAGCGGTCAAAGCCCACGTCGCGTGCCTTGGCAGCAGGCACCACCTCGATCTCGGCGCGGGTGAAGTCGCGCTCGGTGATGCCGTACTTCTGGTTCAGCAGGATGAGGGTGTTCAGCTTGACAGCCTCCTTGACGTCCTCTTCCTCCACGGTATCAGAGCCGATGAGCACGTTCAGCTCCTCGCCCTTGATGCCCTCGCTGAGCTTACGCTCGTTCTGCTCAGCACCCAGATGGGGCAGCAGGTCGGTGATGCAGAACACGGGATCGTTCTCGTCCTCACCGACGGCAAAGTTGACGCTGGAACCGTCGGCGCGGGTGAACACGCCGTGGATGGCCAGCGGGATGGTAGCCCACTGGTACTTGCGTATACCGCCGTAGTAGTGGGTGCGGAAGTAGCTCATGTGGTCAGACTCGTACAGGGGGTTGGGACGCAGGTCCAGACGGGGGCAGTCGATGTGGGCGATGACCAGACGGAAGCCCTCTTCATAGGGCTTCTGGCCGATGGTAGCCGCCACAACAGCCTTGTTCTCCTGAATGAAGTAGACCTTCTCACCGGGGGCGTAGGCCTTTTTGGGCTCAAAAGCCTTGTAGCCGGCAGCCAGCAGCATCTGCTCGCTGACAACGGCAGCCTCGCGCTCGGTCTTGGCGCTGTCCATAAATTTCTTGTAGCCCTCGGCAAAGGCAGCAGCCTTTTCCTTTACGTCTGCCTGCTTGTCGGCAGCGTATTCGGGGGTGTAGAGCAGCTTTTCAGCGTACTCTTTTGCAGTAAGTTTTTCGCTCATGATTTTTCGCTCCTTAACTTTTTATCATTGACCTGCGTACAGACGCTGATAGGTCTGGTAGCAGGCAGTGATCTTGTTGACGTAGTGGTGCATCTGGTTATAGGGGAAGCCCTGCAGCGTTTCCCCGTCTGCGGAGTGTTCCTCCATTTGCAGCAGCTGATCCACCGTGCCCCAGCCGCTGTGGTAGGCCGCTGCCGCCGTGGATACATCCCCTTTGTAGCGCACCATGCACAGGTGCAGATAATAGCACCCGAACCGGATGGCGGTATCGGGGTCGTACAGGTCGGCAAAGGTCAGTGGTTCCTCCGGGGCGATCTTGCTGCGCATCCAGAGAAAGGTCTCCTCAGTCATCTGCATCAAGCCCCGGGCATCCACACTGGAGGTGGCCTGCGGGTCGAAGCCGCTTTCGGTGCGGATAAAGGCGTAGACCAGCAGCGGATCCAACTCATAGGCTGCTGCCCATTTTTCCACCAGCTGCTCGTACTTGCGGGGGTACAAAAGCTGCTCTGCCCGGTTGCACAAAGGCGGCACCACGCAAACCGTAAGCACCACTGCCAAGCACAAAGCGACCAGCCGCCGCACCATCCGGCGGCGGCGCTGCTGTTTGCGACGGCGCTGCTTTTCCCGCGCGGCGCGGCGCTCCCGGGCGGCGATGGGGTCGTAGGCTTTTTCATAATTTTGTTCGTTCAAAGCGCTGCCGTCACGCCCCCTTCTGCCTGCAGCTGTTCACACAGGCGGGCGGCGGCGGCCTGCAGTGCCTCCAGCCCGGCATCGTTGTGCAGGGTGTAGTCTGCCTGTGCGGTCAGGGTCTGTTCCGGGGTCTGGGCGTTCAAGCGGCGGGCAGCCATCTCCGGCGAAATGCCGTCCCGCGCCACGATGCGCGCCACGCTGGTTTCAAAGGGTGCAGTGACCACGCACAGGCGGTCGCACTCAGCCTGTGCCGCCGTGCCCACGATGACTGCACCGTCCAGCACAAAAAGAGGCGCACCAGCGGTCTGCGCCGCCTGCTTTGCGGCGCGGATGCGTGCCACGATGGCGGGGTGGGTCAGACTGTCCAGCGCGACCTTGCCCTCCGGGGTGGCAAAGGCGCGGTCAGCCAGCAAACGGCGGTCCAGCGTGCCGTCCGGCTTTAAAATATCCCCGCCGAACCGCGCCGCAAGCTGCGGCAGCAGCGGCGAGCCGGGCAGTAAAATCTCCCGGCTGAGCTGGTCGGCATCGGCCAGCGGCACGCCGTGGGCGGCAAATACCGCCGTGACCGTGGACTTGCCGCAGCCGCTGCGCCCCGTGATGCCTAAAGTTATCATAGATCGATCACCCGGAAGGCGGCGGCGCGGATCAGGCGGTTGTACACTGCCATGGACAGGCCGTCCTTCTGCGGGCAGCGGGCGTAGACCACGCCGTCGCCCTGCTCATCCAGTGCCCGCAGGGAGCGGAAGATGTGCTTTGCCTGATCGGCACCGTCCCCCTCGCGGCCGTATTCCACGCAGGGCACATCCAGCTTTGCGCTTTCGCCGGTAAAGCACAGGCAGCTGGGGTTCTCGTCTTTATGGGCGTCCACATAGGCCTTGAACTGCGCAAAGGTGCCGTTGAGCAAGGTCACATCGGCCTTGGGGGCGTAGTGTTTGTACTTCATGCCCGGGCTGCGCACCACGGCACCCTCCGGCAGCTTTTCCAGAATGGCCTTGGACACCTCCACCTCTTCACCGAGGGCGCGTTCCAAGTCCTCCAGCGTGATGTGGCCGGGGCGGAACAGGGTGGGCTTCTCCCCCACCACCGACACCACGGTGCTTTCCACACCCACATCGCACTCGCCGCCGTCCAAGATCAGCGGCAGGCGGCCGTCCATATCGGTGAACACGTCCTGTGCGTTGGTGGGGCTGGGCTTGCCGGAAAGGTTGGCGCTGGGGGCGGCAAAGGCGCAGCCGCTCTGCTGGATGACCGCCCGCGCTACCGGGTGGCTGGGCATACGGATGCCCACGGTATCCAGTCCGGCACAGCATTCATCCGCCACCTCCGGCCCGCGCGGCATGATGATGGTCAGCGGCCCGGGGCAGAAGGCTGCCATCAGCAGCTGGGCACGCTCCGGCACCTCGCTGACAAGACCCGGCAGCATCTCCGGCCCTGTGACGTGGACGATGAGGGGGTTATCCTGCGGGCGCCCCTTGGCCACAAAGATATCGCGCACCGCCGCACCGTTGCGGGCATCGGCGGCAATGCCGTAGACCGTTTCTGTTGGCAGGGCCACAAGCTGACCCTGCCGCAGCAGCTGCGCGGCCTCGGCTACGCCTGCTTCATCGGCAGGCAAAACTCTGGTTTTAATTTCCATACGAATCATCGTTCTTTCTATCTGTAAAGTATAGTTGCTTGTCAGCTATTCGAGTGGTTTTGCACCCGCAAAGCCGGGGTTTATCCGCCCAGCTTTTGCAGCTTTTCAGTCTGCTCGCGGGTGGCAAGGGCATCGATTACCTCGTCCAGATTGCCGTCCATGATCTTTTCCAGATTGTGGACAGTCAGCCCGATGCGGTGGTCGGTGCAGCGGTCCTGCGGAAAGTTGTAGGTGCGGATCTTCTCGCTGCGGTCGCCAGTACCCACCTGCCCCTGACGCTGGGCGTTGATGGCGTCCTGCTGTTCCTTCTGCTTTTGTGCAAGGAGGCGGCTGCGCAGGATCTCCAGCGCCTTATCCTTGTTCTGGAACTGGCTGCGCTCGTTCTGGCACTCCACCACCGTACCTGTGGGGATATGGGTCACACGGATGGCGCTGGAGGTCTTGTTGATGTGCTGACCGCCCGCGCCGGAGGAGCGGAATGTATCAATGCGCAGATCCTTCATATCCAGCGCAAAGTCCACCTCCTCTGCCTGCGGCATTACCGCCACAGTGGCGGTGGAGGTGTGGATGCGGCCTTGGGTTTCGGTCTCTGGTACACGCTGCACCCGGTGCACCCCGCTCTCGTACTTGAGGCGGTTATATGCACCTGCGCCATCCACCGAGACGATGGCTTCCTTTACGCCGCCAAGCTCGGTCTCGTTCAGGTTGAGCACCTCCAGCGTCCAGCCACGGTTTTGGGCGTACATGGTGTACATCCGCAGCAGACTGTGGGCAAACAGAGCGGCTTCCTCGCCGCCGGCGCCGCCGCGGATCTCCATGATGACGTTTTTGCCGTCGTTCACGTCCTTGGGCAGCAGCAAAATTTTGAGATTATTTTCCAGCTTTGCCACATCTTGACTTTTTTCGCTGATTTCCTGCTGTATCATCTGCTTGAAGTCCGGGTCCAGTGAACCGGGCTCCTCCAGCAGGGCTTTGGCCTGCGCCAGATGATCCAGCGCGGTCTGCCAGTCCCGGTAAGCCTCTACCACCGGCTCGGTGTCGTGGTACTCCCGCATCAGCTTGCGGAACAGTGCCGGGTCGGCGGCGGTATCGGGCTGGTTCAGCCGTATGGAAAGCTCCTCAAAGCGGCGGCAGACCGCATCCATCCGGGAAGAAATATCTTGCATCCTTGCAGTTCTCCTTACAAATTCGTTCCGGTTCGGGTGCGTTGGCTGCGCTACTGCGCGCTGCCGGGCTTTACCACCTTTTTGATGTTCTTTTCAATTTTGGCGCGGGGCAGCATGACCTCGCGTCCGCAGCCGGTGCAGCGGATCTTAAAATCCATGCCCACCCGCAGCACCTCGAAGCTGGATGCTCCGCAGGGGTGCTTTTTGCGGGTGAGGATGGTATCTCCCACAGCGACGTCCATATTTATCCGACCTCTCCCTTCTTTTCTGCCGCGCAGATGCCCGGCAGAGCCAGTGTGTGCCGCCGCCCGCTGAGCGGGTGCTGCGCATACAGATATAGTATAATGCAAAGCCGCACAAAATGCAAATATCTGCGCACACTGCTGCATATCGTTGTAGCATCGCACAGAGACCCGAAAACCATATAGAAAGAGGAATGAAACATGATGCAAGCTTATCGTACCGAAAACAGTTACCGTTCTGCCGCCCGTCTGTCTCCTGCCGAGCTGCGGGCTGCCATAGCCAGCGGCGAGATTTTACAGGCCACTGCTCTTGCCTTTGACACCCGGCGGCAGCTGCGGTTTGAGCTGGGCGGCGTAAAGGCGGTGATGCCCTTTGCCCAGTGCGCAGACGGTGCCGAGGCGGGCACCGTGCGGGATATTGCGGTGCTGACCCGGGTAGGACGCCCCACCTGTTTTGTCATCGAGGGGCTGGACACGGACGAGGACGGCGCGCCCTGCTACCGGCTTTCCCGCGCCGAGGCGCAGCGGCTGTGCAAGGCCGAGTATCTGGACACCCTCTCGCCCGGGGATATCCTGCCCTGTACCGTGACCCACATCGAGCCGTTCGGTGCGTTTTGTGATGTAGGCTGCGGCATCAGCGCCCTGCTGCCCATCGACTGTATGTCGGTAAGCCGTATCTCCTCCCCTGCCGACCGGGTCAGCGTAGGGCAGCAGATCTTGTGTGTCATCAAGAACCGGGACGCGCAGGGGCGCTTTGTGCTGACCATCCGCGAGCTGCTGGGCACATGGGCAGAGAACGCTGCCCGGTTCACCGTGGGCGAAACGGTGGTGGGCATTGTGCGCAGCGTGGAGGAATACGGTACCTTTGTGGAAATTGCGCCGAACCTTGCGGGGCTTGCGGAGAGCTGCTCCGGCCTTGCGCCCGGGCAGGCGGTAAGTGTCTACATCAAAAACATCCTGCCGGAAAAGATGAAGATCAAGCTGGTCATCGTGAACCACGCCCTGAGCCAGCCCCACCGGTTTGAGCTGCGGTACTTCATCACCGAGGGACATCTGGACAGGTGGGTGTACTCCACACCGGAGTGCCCCAAGCGCATTGAGACAGATTTTGCCGTTGCGGCTTGCAATCCGGGTTGAAAGCCTTTATACTAATAGAAAGAGTTTTTGTCTGCCCGCGGCCCGCCCTTTTGGCAGCGGCGCAGACCTTTGATACCATGTGAAAGCGCAAGGGGGATGTAAGGAACGATGAGCGCCAATGATGCTTTTACTGCCGGTGTCCGTCCCGGCGGCCTGACCAGCAGCACCGAGATCCGGCTGCTGCTGTGCTATCTGGTGAAAAACGCCGGTCCCATTACCCGGCAGGAGATCGAGAACGCCCTGATGGAGGAAGCCCTTGTCAACTATTTTGAGATCGGCTCCTGTCTGGACGATATCACAAAACAGGCGCTGGTCACCCTGACCGGCGACAGCTACACCATTACCGACAAAGGCCGCAAGGTGGCGCAGGAGCTGGCCTACGACCTGCCCCGCAGCGTGCGGGAGCGGGCAGTGGCTGCTGTACTGCGCTGCCAGACATGGGCCCGCAAGGAGGCCAAGTACAGCGCCCACATCACCGAAAAGGCCGATGGTCACTGCACCGTGCGCTGCACCGTAAAGGGGCTGGACAGTGAACTTTTCTGTCTGGAACTGGGTGCGCCCGACCGGCTGAGCGCCGAGCTGGTGAAAAAGCAGTTCATCCTGAAGGGCAACGAGATCTATCAGCTGCTGATCAACAAGCTGACCGAGGAAGAAAAATAAGACAGAACGATCCCCGCCCGCTGTAAGCAAACCTTACGGCGAGCGGGGATTTTTTTCAGATACGCCCTAGATCAGGATACAGATCAGCCCGGTGCAGCCCTCGTTGATGACCCGCTCCAGCGTTTCCTGCAGGCGGGTGCGGGCTTCCTGCGGGATGTGGAGCAGCTTGTTCTGCAAACCGTCGTTCACCAGCTCGTGCAGGCTTTTGCCAAAGATGTTGGACTCCCACAGCTGCACCGGGTCGTCCGCAAAGTCGGCCAGCAGGCTCTGCACCAAGTCCTCGCTCTGCTTCTCGGTGCCCACGATGGGGCTCAGTTCCGTGTGGATGGTGGCCTTCATCATCTGGATAGAGGGCGCACAGGCTTGCAGCCGCACCCCGCAGCGCCCGTCCTGATGCACGATCTCCGGGGGTTCCAGATGCAGCTCGTCGATGGAGGGCATCACAATGCCGTAGCCGGTGGCTTCCACCTGCTCCAAGGCGCTGCGCACCTTCTCATAGGCGCGCTTTGCCCGGGCCAGCTCCATGATGCAGGGCATCAGCCCGGCCTCGTCCCCGATGTCCAGCCCGGTCTGCTCGCTGAGCACCTGATAAAAGATTTCCGGTTTTAACTCCACACTTACCCGCACACTGCCGGCGGCAAGGTCTGCCCCCGCCACTGCCGAGCGCTGCACGGCATCGCATTCCAGCGCAGGGGCGTCCGTTCCAGTGGGCAGATCCTTCATGCGGGACACCCGCTCTGCCAGCTGCATGGCAGCTGCGTACACCTGTGCTTGCAGCCAGTGCCCGGGCTCCAGCATGGTCACCCAGTGGGGCAGGGCAAAATCCAGCTCCTGCACCGGAAATTCATACAGCACCCGCCGCAAAATCTCCCCCAGCATGGCGGCGTCCAAGTCCACGCAGCTTACCGGCAGCACGGTGCGGCGGTAGTCCCGCGCCATACCTTCAGCCAGCTGCCGGGTCTCCGGCGCGTCCGGGTGGGTGCTGTTGAGCAGGATGATATAGGGCTTGCCCAGCGCTTCCAACTCGGTGACGACCCGCTTTTCTGCCTCTGCGTAGCCCGCCCGGGGGATATCGCTGACCGAACCGTCCGTAGTGACCACCACCCCGATGGTGGAGTGCTCACAGATCACCTTGCGGGTGCCGGTCTCTGCGGCAAGATCAAAGGGCACCTCCTGCTCAAACCACGGGCTTTTGACCATGCGGGGCTTTGCGTCCTCCTCGTGCCCCATGGCACCCTCCACCATGTAGCCCACACAGTCGATCAGCCGCACCCGGCACGCCCCGCCGCCTTCCAGCTGCAGGGGCACGGCGGTCTCCGGGATGAACTTGGGTTCAGTGGTCATGATGGTGCGCCCCGCTGCCGACTGCGGCAGCTCGTCCCGGGCACGCTCCCGGGCAGCGGCAGAGCCGGACATGGCGGGCAGCACCAGCTGCTCCATGAACCGCTTGATAAAGGTAGATTTGCCGCTGCGTACCGGGCCCACCACACCGATGTAGATATCCCCGCCGGTGCGTGCGCCGATCTCGCGACAGATGCTGTTCTGTTCCTGTTTCTCCAAGGTCCTTCTCCCCTTCCTGTTGCGCTGCGCACCGCGCCCGTAGGGGTGGGTGTGCTCGTTGTATCATATGAAAAGGGAGCGCTTATTATGCCGGAACCGTTTTGAATGCCCTCCGCTTTACTCTGGGCATCTTTAGCGGAAAATATTTTTATAATTGTAATTCAGGAAAATCTGCGAATTTTCCTGAATTGCTTTTTCACGAAGGGGGGCGTAAAGGGAAACAGCATTTGCAGCGCCACTTTCTTCGAAAGTGCGGCGCTGCGGAAAAGGCTTTCCGTTTGCTTTTGGCGCGCCAAACCCTCTCAGGCTCACATTCGTTCGCCAGCTTCCCCGAGGGGGGAGCTTTTTTGCAGTAACGGCACAGTTTCCAGATAAAGTGCAAACCATGTGGATGCGCCAGAAGCTCCCCCTTTCGGGGGATCTGGCAAATCCGAAGAATTTGACTGAGAGGGTGCCCCCAACAAAAAGAGCTGCGGTGTGAAACACACAGCAGCTCTCGGAAAAGTTTTATAAAATCACGGGGTCAGGCGGTTGGGGCCGCGGAACAGGAACTCGGCGTCCTTGATGCTCAGGCCGCACAGCAGCATGGTCAGGCGGTCGATGCCGATGCCAAAGCCGCCGTGGGGCGGGCAGCCGTACTGGAAGAACTCCAGATAGAACTTGACGTCATCGGCCAGACCCTTTTCCTCAGCCTGCTTCTTCAGCACCTCGTAGCGGTGCTCACGCTGGGCACCGGTGGTGATCTCCACACCGCGCCAGATCAGGTCGTAGCCCTGCGGCACGCCGTTTTTGTCGCGCATGTGGTAGAAGGCGCGCTTCTCGGCAGAGTAATCGGTGATGAACAGGAACTCGTGACCGTAGTGCTTCTTGACCCAGTCGTAGCTCAGGCGCTCGGCCTCGGTGGTCAGATCGCCCTTCTCGCTCTCGTCCACGGTGTAGCCAAACTCTTCCTCCAGAGCCTTGTACAGGTCTGCCAGCTTGACCACCGGGAACGGGGTGGTGGGCACGATGACCTCCTGCCCGAACAGTTCCTTGATCTGCTCGCCGTAAGTATCTTTAACGGCCTGCAGACCGGCGGTCAGCAGCTCCTCTTCCATCTTCATCACGTCCTTGAAGGAGGTGATGTAGCTGAACTCCAGATCGAAGCCGGAGAACTCGGTAGCGTGCTTGTTGGTGTAGCTCTTCTCAGCGCGGAACACGGGACCGGTCTCAAAGATACGCTCAAAACCGGCAGCCATGGCCATCTGCTTATAGAACTGAGGGCTCTGTGCCAGATAAGCATTGCGGTCGAAGTAGTCCACCTTGAACACCTCAGAGCCGCTCTCGCTGGCAGCAGCAATCAGCTTGGGGGTGTGGATCTCAATGAAGTTGCGGTCCAGCAGGAACTTGCGCATGGCGTTGACGAAGCAGCTCTGTGCCTTGAACATCAGCTGGTTCTCGTCGGTGCGCAGGTCGATCCAGCGGTAGTCGATGCGCTGGTCGATGCTGGAGCGCTCCACAGCCTTCTTTTTCTTGGTGGCTGCGATCTCCTTGCGGACGATGGGCAGAGCGTTGGCGATGCTCTCGATCTCGATGCTCTCGGGGATCATCTCCACGCCGCCCATCTTGACGTAGTCGTTCTCCATCACCTTGCCGGTGACGGTGATGACGGAATCCGGGGTGAGCTGATCGATGGTATCCACCAGGTCGGGGTGATCTTCCTTTTCCACCGTGATCTGCAGCTTGCCGGTAATATCCTTCAGCACGATAAAGGCCATATACTTGCTGTTGCGCAGGTTCTCGATAAAGCCCTGCACCTTGACCGTGCCGCCGATGGCCTTTTGAGCCTCGTTGATATAGGTGCGTTCCATAATACAGGAATCCTCCTTTGACGTCTTGTGTACTGTTTTATTATACGCTTTTCAGGGGATAAATCAAGAGATATGCCAATTTCGGGCGGTCTGTACTGTGCTTTCTGTAAAAATGGAGACACCGGAGCGTCAGCCAAGGCTCCGGTGTCTCCATATAATAGATCATTTTTCATCATGCAGGGTGCCAGTGCCGCCCTCCACCACGCCGTCATGCTTGAGCACAGCGGTAATGGTGCCAAAGAAGCACTTCACATCCAGCCCAAAGCTGATGTGCTCCACATACCAGCCGTCCAGCTTTGCCTTTTCGGCGATTTCCAGCTCGTCCCGGCCATGGATCTGCGCCCAGCCGGTCAGCCCCGGGCGCACATCGTTCGCGCCGTACTTATCCCGCTCAGCCAGCAGGTCGTACTGGTTCCACAGCGCCGGGCGCGGGCCGATGACCGCCATATCCCCCACAAGGATATTCCACAGCTGGGGCAGCTCGTCCAGACTGGTCTTACGCAAAAAGCGTCCCATGCGGGTGATATACTGCTCCGGGTCGTGCAGCAGATGGGTGGGCATATCGTGGGGGGTATCAATGCGCATAGTGCGGAACTTGAGGATCTGGAAATGCCGCTTGCCGATGCCCACACGCTTCTGCCGGAAAAACACCGGCCCAGGAGAGTCCAGCTTGATGGCAACAGCCAGAAGCAGCAGCAGCCACGAAAGGCACAGGATGCCGCAGGCTGACAGCAAAATATCCAGCAGCCGTTTGATCCGATTTCGATACATAAATAGAACTTCCTCCGTTTCCTACGGGTGTACCGCTATATTATAGCAGTATGGGCTGCATTTTTCAATTGCAGGCTGTACCCGGCGGGTGATATTTGCCGCTTTTGGAGAAAAAGGGCACTTCGCCTCTTGTTTTTCACCTAATATCGCGTTATAATAGGCAATTGCTATGTTCACATAAGGCTTAGAAGCTGTTTTCATAAGCGGGGTGTGACGAACGACGGGAGTTTTTGCCCGCAGACAAGGCGATTTTCCGCAGCAATCCTTGGTGGATTGCAAGGGAAAGCAACGCAGTATGCGAGCAAAAAACCGTTCGAGCGGTGTGCAACGCTTATGAAAACGGCTTCTAACTATAGGAGGTAGATAACTCATGGCTACGACCAGCCGTTCCGCAGACCTGACCAGCGGACCCATGCTGCAAAAAATCATCTTATTTTCCGTACCGCTGGCGGCATCCAGCATTCTGCAATTGCTGTTCAACGCCGCCGATGTTGTGGTGGTGGGGCGCTTTGCGGGCAGCACAGCGCTGGCCGCCGTGGGCTCCAACGGCTCGCTGATCAACCTGCTGGTCAACCTGTTCGTCGGGCTTTCGCTGGGTGCCAATGTGGTGGCAGCCCGGTGCTTTGGCGCCCGGGACGAAAAAGGCGTGCAGGACACGGTGCACACTGCCGTAGCGCTGGGTTTAGTCAGCGGCGTATTGCTGGCAGTGGTGGGCTTTTGCGCTGCGCGCGGCCTGCTGGAGCTGATGAGCTGCCCGGAGGATGTGATCAGCCTTTCCACCCTGTATCTGAAGATCTATTTCATCGGAATGCCCATGACCATGCTGTACAACTTCAGCAGTGCGCTGCTGCGGGCCGTGGGCGACACCAAGCGCCCGCTGTACTGTCTGGCCGCTGCCGGTGTCATCAACGTGGTGCTGAATCTGGTCTTTGTCATCGGCTTTTCCATGAGCGTGGCGGGCGTGGCACTGGCCACCATCATCAGTCAGACCGTGTCTGCGCTGCTGGTGACCGGGATGCTTGTCCGGGAGAAGGGCGCGCTGCGGCTGGACCTGCGGCGGCTGGCCTTCCACGCCGGAACGCTGAAGCAGATTTTGCTCATCGGCCTGCCTGCCGGGCTGCAGAGCACGGTGTTCAGCCTTTCCAATGTGGTCATCCAGTCCTCCATCAACTCCTTCGGCTCCATGGTGGTGGCGGGCAACTCTGCCTCCTCCAATCTGGAGGGCTTTGTGTACACCGCCATGAACGCCTTTGCACAGGCCGCTGTCACCTTTACCAGCCAGAATATCGGCGCGCGTAAGTACCACAACCTTGACCGAGTGATCCGCAACTGTCTGCTGTGTGCGGTGGTCACCGGCCTTGTGCTGGGCGGCGGCGCAGCACTGGCGGGGCACCAGCTGCTGCGCTTCTATTCCTCGGACGCAGCGGTCATTGCCACCGGTGCCGAGCGGCTGCGCCTGATCTGCGGCTTTTACCTGCTGTGCGGCATCATGGACGTGCTGGCCAGCAGCCTGCGCGGGCTGGGCTACAGCGTGCTTCCCATGGTGGTAAGCCTTGTGGGTGTGTGCGTGCTGCGGCTGGTGTGGATCGCCACCATTTTCCAGCTGAACCGCACCCCTTTTATGCTGTACATCAGCTACCCCATCAGCTGGGCGCTGACCGCACTGGTGCATCTGGCCTGTTTGCTGGTGGTACGACGGCACCTACGCCAGAAACAGCAGCTGACACAGGCGGCATAAATATTTTTGCAAAAGCAACACCGGACAGGCCGAAAAGGTCTGTCCGGTGTTGCTTTTACTATATCATAGGGCCACATCCAGTGCCATCATCAGGGCAAAGCCCAGCACGATGCTGATGACACCGGCCACTTCATCCGGTTCCACCGCCTCAGGGATCATCTCCTGTGCGGTCACACACACCATACAGCCCGCCGCCGCGCTCATGAGCCACGGCAGCGCTGCGCCTACCCACTCGGCCAGCACAAAGGCCAGCACCGCGCCCAAGGGCTCCACCAGCCCGGAGGCCGCCCCGGCGGCAAAGGACTGCCCCCGGGTGCGCCCGCTCTGGGTCAGCGGCAGACTGACCGCCGCTCCCTCCGGGATATTCTGCAAGCCGATGCCGAGGCTCAGCGCCAGCGCTCCGCTTACGGCATCGGCGTCCCCGTGCAGCGCCAGTGCCGCTGCCAGCCCTACCACCATGCCCTCCGGCAGGTTGTGCAAGGTGACCGCCAGCACCATGCGCCCACAATGCCCGGGGCCGCCCGCCAGCAGCTGTCCGGCGGCATCCTCCAGCCGTAAAAGCCCCACAGCGCCTAAAATAAGCCCCAGCGCCGGGGGCACCCATGCTGCCCTGCCCTGCGACCGAGCTATGGCCGGCAGCAACAGGCTCCACACGCTGGCCGCCAGCATGATACCCGCCGCCATTCCGCACAAAATACGCCGGGTAGCCGGTCTTGCCTGCCTGCGCAGCAAAAACACTCCTGCTGCTCCCAACGCGGTACACACCGCCGGGAACAGCCAGATCCCAAGTGTGAAAACGATCCGGTTCAAGCCGCATTCCCCCTTTGCCCTTTGTATGCACAAACGGGCAAAAAGGTGCAGGCTTAGAAATCGTCCTCACTGCTGTCGCAGCTGTCTGCATCGCAGTCTGCGTCATCGGACGCAAAGCTGTCGGTGCTGTCCGTGCTGAAATTGCGCTCGAATGCGGTCATGTACTGGGCATAGCCCTCGTCGCCGGTGCCAAAGTAGCCAAAATCAAAGTCTTTCATTGTAGTATCCTCCACAAATATTTTTCTCGTTCAGCCCTCCGGGGGATGTCCGTCCCTCGTTGTGTCTCTATTATCCACATTTACAGTACAATAAAAAGGATTTTATGAGTATTTTTCAAATTTTTCTGTTTTTGTGCTTCCCGCCCGGCGGCACAGGCTCTATCCCGCGCTTTATTTTTGCCAAAAAGTCTTTGACTTTTAGCGAAACTTTATGACAACTATGCCGATTCTTTACGCAGATTATAACTTTCGACCAAAATCCTCTTGATTTTTTTCAAAAACGGATTAGAATATAGCATCGCAGTGAGGTGCTACCGAAAGCCCGCTGCCAAACATTTACAAGAAGACTAAGGAGATCATTAATATGAAACTCAAGAATATTTGCATCGCTGTTGTTGCTCTGGCTCTGGCTGCTGGCATGACCGCTTGCGGTGGCTCTGCTTCTACCGCTGCTTCTTCCTCTGAGGCTGCTTCCGCAAGCACCGCTGTTTCCGAGGCTGCTTCTTCTGAGGCTGCTTCCAGCGAGGCCGCTTCCTCTGAGGCTGCATCTTCCGAGGCTGCTTCCTCTGAGGCTGCTTCTTCTGAGGCTGCTTCCACCACTGCCGCCTGATTTTAGCGCACAGCGTACATAACAGGATAGCAAAAGGCCGCTGCACATCGATTTCGTGCAGCGGCCTTTTTGATTGCGCAGAAAGATTTTAAATGCCCTCCGCGTGCGCTATGGGCATAACCAGCGGAATGATTTTTTCTTTTTCGGGATACCGGGTCGTCTGCGGACGCCCCGGTATTCTCTTTTTATGAAAAAAGACCGCCGCACAAAGCCATGTACAGCAGTCTCCTTACGTTTGAGAAGTAAGCTTCCCAGTATCATTTTTCAAGAATTGCGCGAACTTGGACAAGGTCGGCGGCAAAGGCGATGTTCCGCTGCCGCGCCGGAGTAGAAAGCCCCATGGCGATCATCTGCTGCAAAAGCTGATGCAGAAGCTGGTAGTAGCCGTTCAAGTCGTAGAGGATACAGGGTGCGTCCAGCTGCCCCAGCGACAGCTTGCTGATGACCTCGGTGATCTCCTCCAGCGTGCCGGTGCCGCCGGGAAACGCGATAAAAGCATCCCCCAGCTCGATCATTTTGGTCTTGCGGGCGGGGATGTCCTCGGTGACAATCAACTCGGTCAGTCCCTCGTGCTGCAGCTCAGCGTCCAGAAAGCACTTGGGTTCTACGCCGGTTACCCTGCCGCCTGCGGCCAGCACACTGTCGGCCAAAAGCCCCATCAGGCCGCTTTTGCTGCCGCCGTACACCAGCGCGTTGCCGCTTTCGCCGATCCAGCGCCCCAGCTGCTGCACGGCCTGCGGCAGTGCAGGGTCGGTGCCAAGGTTCGCCCCCAGATATACGGTAATGTTCATTTTGTCAACCTCTCCTTCCGGGTCAGATGCTCCACAGCACCGCGCCCAGCACCGCAGAAAGCAGGATCATCCCGATGGGGGACGGCGCTTTCTGCGTTTTCTTTTTATAGGCAAAATGCAAAATGCCCAAAAGGGCAAACACCGCCAGTGCACGCACATCCGGGGCAAAGCCGCCGGCAAGGGTGGTAAAGCCGCCCAGCGTGGAAAGCCCCATGGTGCAGGCGGTGGCCAGGATCATAGCCACCACGCAGGGGCGCACCCCGGCCAGAAAGGCGTTGACCCCGGCGTACTTCATCAGGCTGTGCAGCGCCGCCGCTATGAGCAGAATGATAACAAAGGAGGGCAGCACCACCCCCACCGTTGCCGCAAAGGAGCCTGCCAGCCCCGCCTGCGAAGCGCCGATAAAGGTAGCCATGTTCACCGCCAGCGGGCCGGGCGTAGACTCTGACACTGCGATAAAGCTGAGAAACTCGCTCTCGGTCAGCCAGCCGTGCCCCAGCACTGTTTCCCGCACCAGCGAGATCATGCCGTAGCCGCCGCCAAAAGACACCGCGCCGATGACCAGAAAGTTCCAGAATAATTGCAGCAAGATCATTTTGTGCCGCCTTTCTTCCCCTGCCCCACTGCGTAGGCCAGCACCCCGGCTGCGCCGCAAAACAGGATGCAGCAGATGGAGGAAAATTTTACCGCCAGCACAGAGCAGCCCACCATGGCCGCCAGAACCACCGCCACCACTGCCGTGTTGAAGGGGGTGCGCTGCAAGTTTTTGAGCATCTTGACCCCGGCGGATAAGATCAGGTAGATGACACAGGCCTGAATGCCCTTAAAGGCATTTGCTACCACTGTCAGCTGCAAAAAGCGGTCAAAAAACAGCGAAATAAGGTAGATGACTGCAAAGGACGGCAGGCACACTGCCAGAGTGGAAGCCGCCGCACCGGCAACACCAGCCAGCTTATAGCCGATGTAGGTGGCACTGTTCACCGCCACAGGGCCGGGAGTGGACTCGGCAATGGCGACCATATCCAGAAACTCCTCCCGGGTGAGCCAGCGCTTTTCCTCTACAAATTCGTGCTCCAGCAGCGCCACCATAGCGTAGCCGCCGCCAAAGGTAAAGGCACCGATTTTGAAAAAGGTGCCGAACAGTTCCCTCGTCTTGGACATAGGCATTTTTCCTCCGGGCACTTACTGTTTGACCGGCTCCAGCTCCAGATAGCACTCGAAAGCCGTTTTGTCCTCGCGCTTGGCAATAAAGTACCAGCCATCATCCGAAGGCGTGTAGAACACTTCCACCTGCTGCCCCATGGGGACTTCGCGGTGATAGTTGATGGACGCAAACTTTACAACATGATCGCGCATGATCTCCTGCGGCAGTGCATCGCAGACAATATCCAGATAAAAAGCGTTGTTGATGTGGTAGTGCAGGTCGCACTGGGAGTAGCGCGCCGTAACCAAACCGGCGCTGGTCAGGCTATCCCGGCGCTTATGCAGCAAAAGGGGCAGCTTCTCTTCCACCGTCTCATTCCAGTATCCCTCTACCGTCCAGCCCGGCTGGCGCAGGATGTGCCCATCCTCAAGGCTGGACATGATCCAGCGGCTGTCCACCATGGCTACTTCCTGCCCGGCTTCGTCCGTAAGGGTGGTGATGCGCTTAATGGAGCCGCGGAGAGCCTTTTCCGAGCGGGAGCAGAGGGTCAAAGTCTCGCCACGGCGGGGCACACGGCTGAACCGCAGCGCCTGCTTGCCCACCAGAAACGCTACACCGTGATCCTCAAAAAACTTATCGTCCATGCCAAAGTGGCGGGCATGCATGGAAGAAATCTGCTCCACATAGCGCAGCAGAGCGCTGGCCTTGAGCAGGCTGTGGCAGTCTGCGTCGGCATTTTCTACCACGGCGGTGCCTTCATAATAAAACTGTTCCATAGTCTTTTCCTCCTATCGGAAAAAGGCCGCCGCACCACGTCCGGGACGGCAGCCTTGGTTGAAACGATCAATACTGATTGCGGTTCTTTCTGCGCACCTTGCGCCAGATATTGAAGCAGGCCAGCGCCAGCATGGCCAGAAGCAGCAGCAAAAACAGGTAGCTGCCGCCGCCCTCGTCGTAGCTCTTCATCTCGCTCCACTTCAGATCCAGCTCGCTGTTTACCTCGTCGCTCAGGGCGGTGAACACCTTTTCGCGGGCGGCATCCTCCTCAGACGGGTAGGCGATCTCGCTGGTTTTCAGATCCTCGTCCAGTACCTCCCATACATCGTGCATGGGGGTGGTGTAGCCGATATACTCGCTGTTGGCCTTGCCGATATCGGTTTCGCACATGAAGTTGATGAACATCTCGGCGGCCTCTTTGTGCTCGCTGGCGGCGGGCACAGCCATGCAGTCCACCGAAAGCACACTGCCCTCCTGCGGGAACACCCAAGCCAAGTCCGGGTTATCATCGATCATGGTAATGGCATCGCCGGAGTAGTACACGCCGATGGCAGCCTCGCCGCCGATCATCTTATCAAAGATCTCGTCCATGACATAGGCCTGCACCAGCGGCTTCTGTGCCTTGAGCTCCTCCACCACCTCGTCCACCTCTTCCGGGGTGGCGGGGTTGATGCTGTGGCCGCTCTTGAACGCGGCGATGGCGTAGGCATCGCGGCTGTTGTTGAACATCAGAATGTTGCCCGCGTACTGCTCATCCCACAGGTCTGCCCAGCAGGTGGGGGCTTCGTCTACCATCGTGGTGTTGTAGATGATGCCGGTGGTGCACAGCATATAGGGTACAGTGTAGGCGTTCTGCGGGTCGTAATCCGGGTTGCGATAGCCTGCATCGATCTTCTGGAAATTGGGGATATTGTCATAGTCAAGGGGTGCAAGCATCCCCTCGTTGATCATCTTTGCCACCATGTAGTCGGAGGGGATGATCACATCGTAGTTGGCTGCGCCGGACTTGAGCTTGGCGTACAGGGACTCATTGGAGTCGAAGGTGGTGTAGTTCACCTTGATACCGGTCAGTTTTTCAAAGGTGGCCACCACGTCCACGCTGTCGTCCGAGCCGTTGGAGATGTACTCGCCCCAGTTATAGACGTTCAGGGTGACGTTCTGCCCCTTGAAGCGGGTCCAGTCGTAATCGTCCGACACCGAGACGTCCTCAGTCACCTCAATAGTACCGGCGGCAAGCACCGGCAGTGCGGCGCACAGCGCCACAGCCAGCGTCAGCAGCAATGCAGCAATGCGTTTCATCATGCGCCCTCCTTTCGCAGCGTTTTCTGATCCCTGCGGTAGCTGCGGCTCTCCATGGCATTGGACACCAGAATGACGCTGAGGATGACCACAAACATGATGGTGGACAGCGCGTAGATCTCCGGGCTGACCTTTTTGCGGGTCATGGAGTAGATGGCAATGGGCAGGGTCTCCACGGTGCCGCAGTTGAAGTAGGAGATCATGAAATCGTCGATGGAATAGGTCAGGCAGATGAGGAAGGCAGAAAGGATGGCGGGGCTGATCTCCGGCAGAATGACCTTGAAGAACGCCTGCCGGGGGTCACAGCCCAGATCCAGCGCTGCTTCGTACAGCTTGATATCCAGCTGCTTGAGCTTGGGGCTTACGTTAAAGATAACGTAGGGCACGTTGAACGCGATATGCGCAATGAGCAGCGTGGGCAGGCCCATGATGTTGTCCGGCAGCCATGCGGACTGCGTGGCAAAGCGCTGGTAGGCCACGAACAGCAGCATCAGGGAAATACCGGTGATGATCTCCGGGTTGACCACCGGAATATAGGTGATGTTGGTCACCAGCAGGCGGCTTTTGCGGCTCATAGAGGCAATGCCAAGGCTGGCTGCCGTGCCCAGCACCGTGGCGATGATGGCGGACAGTACTGCCACTTCAACGGACACCCACAGCGCATGGAGGATGGACGCATTCGTGAACAGGCTGCGGTACCACTTGAGGGTGAAGCCGGTAAACAGCGAATAGCCCTTGCTCTGGTTGAAGCTGAACACGATCATGTAGGCAATGGGCAGATACATGAAGCAGAAGAACAGGATGACGTAGGCACGCTGCATCAGGCGGAGATGTTTTGTTTTCATCAGGACACACCCTCCATCTCGTCCTCGTCAAAGCTGGACGTAAAGCTCATGCACAGCAGCACGATGATCATCAGCACAAGGCTCATGGCGGAGCCCACATTCAGGTTGTAGCTGTTGCCAAGGAACTGCATCTCGATCAGGTCGCCGATCAGCAGGTTGGAACCGCCGCCCAGCATCCGGCTGATGACGAAGGTGGACACTGCCGGCACGAATACCATGGTGATGCCGGTGCTGATGCCGGGCACGCTCATGGGGATGAGCACCCGCAGCAGGGTCTTGGTGGTGTTGGCCCCCAGGTCCTGGGCTGCCTCCACAAGGCTCTGGTCGATCTTGGTCATGCTGGTGTACAGCGGCAGGATCATATAGGGCACATAGTTGTACACCATGCCCAGCACCACAGCGCCGGAGGTGTTCAGCATAGTATAGGGTCCCAGGCCGAAGAAGCCCAGAATGGCATTCACCGGGCCGTTCACGCTGAGCAGGCCCATCCATGCGTAGGTGCGCAGCAGAAAGTTCATCCACATGGGCAGCATGACCAGCATGAGCATGATGTGCTGCTTGTTCACCCGCAGGCGGGAAAGAAAATAGCCCACCGGGAACGCAATGACCAGACAAATGACCGTGGCAATGAGGGCCAGCAGCAGGCTGCGGGCAAACACCGAGCCGTAGCCGCTGATGGAGGTGAGGTTATCCAGCGTGAAAGCTCCGTTTGCATCCGTAAATGCATAGTACACCACGATGATCAAAGGCACCACTGTGAACAGCGTCATCCATACAAAGTACGGATAGGCCAGCTTTTTATCGTAAATCTTCATCATTGCGGCTCACCCCTCTGAACGCGCCATAATGTGGATCTCGTTGGGGCCGATGCGCATACCAATGGTCTCACCGGGGGTGCAGGCGCGGGTGGAATGGATCAGCCATTCGCGGCCCTCGCACTCCACATGCATCTCAAAGTGGACACCCTTGAAGATGACATCGTTCACAACGCCGACAAGCTGGCCTTCCACAGGAGAGACCACCTCGATATCCTCGGGACGCACCACTACCTGCACGCTCTGCTCGCGGGCAAAGCCGCGGTCCACACAGGGGAAGTCCACGCCGGAGAAGGACACCAGAAAATCCCGGTGCATCACGCCGTCCACAATGTTGGAATCGCCAATGAAGTCTGCAACAAAGGCATTCTTCGGCTCATTGTAAATATCCTCCGGCGTGCCGATCTGCTGCACCTTGCCGCCGTTCATGACCACGACGGTATCGGACATGGTAAGTGCTTCCTCCTGATCGTGGGTGACGTAGATAAAGGTAATGTTCATCTCACGCTGCAACCGCTTGAGTTCCAGCTGCATCTCCTTGCGCAGCTTCAGATCCAGCGCACCCAGCGGCTCGTCCAGCAGCAGGATCTCCGGTTCATTGACCAGACTGCGGGCAATGGCCACGCGCTGCTGCTGACCGCCGGACATCTGGCTGATGCTGCGGCGCTCGAAGCCTTTCAGACCCACGACCTCCAGCATATCGCGTACCTTGCGGCGGATGGTGTCCTCGTCCAGCTTTTTGAGCCGCAGACCAAAGGCCACGTTCTCGAACACGTTCAGGTGCGGGAACAGCGCATATTTCTGGAACACGGTATTCACCGGGCGCTTGTAGGGCGGCACACCGGTAATGTCCTCCCCTTTCAGCAGCACCTTGCCGGCGTTCGGCTCCAGAAAGCCTGCGATCAGGCGCAGGGTGGTGGTTTTGCCGCAGCCGGAGGAACCGAGCAGCGTCACGAACTCCTTGTCATGGATATCCAGATTCAGCCCATCCAGAATGCGCTGTCCATCAAATTCCACTACGATATCCCGCAGTGAAACGACCACCGAGTTGTCCATTTTATATGTTATCCTCCTTGTTCTCAGATACGAAAAAAGACAGGGAACCTGCCCCATCTTTTTTGCGTATAAGGGATGCTCCGCCCCGCACAGAAGCATGATCTTGCGCGGCGGACTTACCCTGTCACGGTTTATAATAAACAATCACAGTCGGATTGTCAATCACTCTGCCAATGTTTGCCGAAACTTTATAAAAAGCTGCAAAAAAATATACGCTGCACCTTGGTTTCGGTGCAGCGTACAAAAACAATTATTCCTGCGTTTTCAGGTCGCTTTCCGTCAGCAGAAGGGCCTGCACAGTGCTTGTATCCACTGTATATACCGAAGGTTCCCCTTCCACTTGCAGATACCACCCGTCCGTACCGCAGGCGTAGGCCAGCTGCACGGTGGAGCCGTCCTCGCTGGTGACTGCGGCAGTGAATACCGGTGCATCAAAGCCGCAGGCGGCAGGGTCTGCGTCCGTGGCTTGGGCGGTCACGTAGGTGCACAAGGCAGACAGCAGGCTTTGCACCTTATCCTGTGCAAGGCTGGCGGCGGGGTCAGAGGCCAGCCGCCACACTGTTTCGTAGGTGGAGGAAGAGGTACTGTCAGCGCTTTCGGTCGGTTCGCTGACGGCGTTCAGGGTGACGGAGGTGCCATCTGCCAGCGTATAGGCTACCTGCGTAATGGCCGAAGCCGTGAGTCCGGTGGGGCAGAAGCTGCCGAAAAGCCCGGCCTTATCCAGCTGAAAGCAGGCGGCCTTGTTGCCGCTGACGGTGTAGATGGCATCGTCCCCGGCTTTTTGCACATATAGATCCCCGGTGACCGGGTTTTCTGCCCCGAAGGTCAGGGTAGTGCTCTGCCCTGCCGCCGTCACCGTAACGGTGAGCTGCGGGCTGTCCAGACCGTAGTCCTCCCCTGCCTGCGGTGTCAGGCTGCGCTTGGCATTCAGTGCCATCAGGGCGGTGCGCATGGTATTGCAGGCGCTCTCGTCCAGATGATAGGCAGGGTCCTGTGCCAACTGCCAGCTGCCGCCGGAATATTGCAGGGTGTAGGTCTGGCCGTTATAGGTATATTCGATCTGCTCCAGATCCTCTGCGGCAAAGCTGGAAAGCGGAATGCTGCCTTCGGCGGCGGCACTGGCGGCCTGCTCGGCTTTTGCGTTGCTGCGGGTCACCGCCCACAGTGCCGCGCCCAGCAGCACTGCCGCTGCCAGCAGCGCCAGCAGGACACGCTGTTTTGTTTTCATGACGGTCTCCTTATCTGCGGCGGCGCAGCAGCACCACCACTGCCCCGGCAATGAGCACCGCCGCCGGGAGCACGAACACAAAGGTCAGCCCCAGTGCTGCGGCAGTGGAGCCTGCCACCGTGATGGGCTCGGCTTCCAGCGCCTTAGTGTCCACAAGGATATCCTGCCCTACCAGAGAGGCGGCGCAGCCCTGCAAAAAGGTCAGATTGCCGGGCATGGACTGATAAAGCTGCTCGTTATCCATGTTGGGACAGCCGATCCAGAGGACCTCGGCGCCAGTGTCCTCGTTCCGTGTCCAGACAGCCAGCGCAAAGGGGCCATCTGCGTTCCCTTCCTCCCGCTCCATGGTGGTAAGGTCGTTGATGTCGGCCTTGGCGTAGGCAGAGGAGGAGCTGTTCAGCAGCGGCTCGGCGGTGACATCCTCGGTCTCAGTGACCGTGATGCCCTGCGCCACCGACAGCATGACATGGGTATTGGTATTCACGCCGTTCAGCGCGGTGCTCTCGGTGGGCGTGCCGTAATCCGGCAGCAGCGACCATGCAGAGTTATACAGTGCCTTGCTGCTGTCGCCCTCCACCACCATGCCCTCTGCGCGGGCAAGGCCGAACTGCGCCAGCACGGCGTCCAGCTGCGGGGTCTGGGCGTAGACACTGCTGGTCAGCAGCAGCTTGCCGCCCGCCGCAAGATAATTTTGCAGCTGGCTGATCTCGTCCACAAGGCCGTCCCCTGCGGTAAAATCGGTGGTGGGTGCGTTGATGATGAGCAGGTCGCAGTCCTCCGGGATGGTGCTTGTGAGCAGATCCAGCGGCTGGGCGTCGATATTCTGGGCGTCCAGCGCATCGGTCAGAGAGTCGGTCAGGGTCTGCTCGCCGTGGTTGGTGGTATAGTAGGCGTGGCTCTGCCCGGCTGCGGTGAGCTTATAGATGGCAGAGGTGATCTGCTTTTCGCCGCCAAAGGTCACGCTGGCAGAACCGGTGGTGTAGTAGTCGGAATAATCGTACTCGTACAGGTCGGCGGCATCCAGCACGGTGCTGTTCTCCCCGCAGGTGACGATCAGACTGCCGGTGGAAACATTCTCTGCGCCATACTTTGCGGCAAAGGTGGGGTACAGGGTGGGGTCCTTCTGTTCCCAGCTCAGGTGCCCACTTTCGGCGGCGTAGTGATCCAGCAGCTTTGTGATGATGGTATCCTCGCTGCCGGTTTCACAGAGGTAATAGATGTGCACATCCTTTTCCAGCCCCTCCACCAGCGCTTTGGTGCTGTCGCTCAGGGTGTACATTTTGGCCTCGGAGAGGTCGAACTCGGTATATTTTGCAGGGATGGCCTGCACCAGCAGGTTGAGCAGCACCGCCAGCACCAGCACTGCCGCCAGCATAGCGGTGGACAGCAGCCCACTGCGGAACACTCTGCCCTTTTGGGAGGCTGCGTTCTTGTTCCATTTCATCGTTATGGCCTCCTCTCAGTTCCAGCGGCGCTTTTCCAGCCCCTGTGCGGTAAAAAACAGGAACACCGCCGCCACGGTCAGGTAGTAGACCAGCGTGGGAATGGAAAAGCTGCTGTTGACAAATTCTTCAAAGGGGGTAAACAGGCACAGTGCGTTGAGCACTGCACTGAAAGCCTCGGTCAGCCAGCTGCTCTTGAGCAGAAACAGCGCCGTAAGCGCCACGCAGCACCCCGCAAAGGAAAGGCAGCCCAGCGTAAAGCTTTTGCTGCGCAGCCCCGCCACCACGCTGAGCACGGCGGCAATGGCGGTGAACAGTGCCAGCGCCACAGCGCTGCCGGTGGTGAACATGGTGCGCAGGCTGGGCATCATATAGGCCAGCAGCAGCGCCGCCACGCCGGAGACAGCGGCAATGATCTGGTTTTCGGTCAGGCTGGAAAGGAACACCCCGATGGCAATGGCGGCGCAGCCCATGAGGTAATAGCACAGCAGCGCGGAAAAGTTGGCCAGTGTACTGGTGCCGGTAGCGCCCAGTGCTTTCAGCACAAGGATCATGCCCGCATCCATAAGGCAGGGCAGCGCAAAAATGACGCAAAGGGCAAAATATTTGCCCAGCACGATGCCGCCCACCGACACCGGGCTTGTGAGCAGCAGCTGGTCGGTGCGGCTGTGGCGTTCCTCCGCAAAGGAACGCATGGTGAGCACCGGAATATAGAGCAGCAGCACAAAAATGGTGCGGTACAGCGTGTAGTAGCCAAAATCCGGCAGGCCATAGCCCAGATTCAGCGCCACAAAATAGATAGCCGTAGCCGCCAGCATAAAGGCAGTAAGCACCGCACCGATCATGCCGTGAAAGCAGCTGCGGAGTTCTCGTTTAAAGATGGCCAGCATCTCAATTCTCCTCCCCTTCTGCCGGGGCTTCCTGCTCCGGCGTTTTTTCGGTCAGTGCAAGGAATACCTCCTCAAGGCTGCGATTCTCGGCGGCAAGTGCCAGCACGGTGCAGCCGGCCTCGGTCAATGCCCGGGACACGGCGGCGCGGCGGTCGGCGGCGTCCTCGCTCTCGGCGGTAAAGGTGACCTGACCGTCCGCAGCGCTTTCCAGTTCTACCTTGCAGACGCCCGGCACGCTGCGCACAGCGGCCAGCACGGTTTCGGGTTCGCCCTGCGCGGTGGCGCGCAGACGGCTGCCGGGGTTCAAAGTCTCGCCCAGCTCCTCCGGGCTGCCCACAGCCACCAGACGCCCCTTGGAGAGGATGAGCACCTGCTGGCACACGGCCTGCACCTCGCTGAGGATGTGGCTGGAGAGGATGACCGTGTGCGCCTTGCCCAGTTCCCGGATAAGGCTGCGGATCTCGATGACCTGCGCGGGGTCCAGCCCCACGGTGGGTTCGTCCAGAATGATAAGCTGCGGGCTGCCCAGCAGCGCCTGCGCAATACCCACCCGCTGACGGTAGCCCTTGGACAGGCTGCGGATGACCCGGGGCAGCACTTCTTCCAGCCCGGTGCGGCGGACAGCGGCCAGCACCTGCTGTTTGCGCTGCGCACGCTTGACCCCCTTAAGCTCTGCCACAAAGTCCAGATACTCCTGCACGGTCATTTCCGGGTAGAGCGGCGGCTGCTCCGGCAGGTAGCCCACACAGGCCTTGGCCTGCTGCGCCTGCTCCGGCAGACGGAACCCGGCCACCTTCACCTCGCCCTCGGTGGGCGCCAGATAGCCGGTAAGGATATTCATAATGGTGGATTTGCCCGCGCCGTTTGGCCCCAGCAGGCCGTAGATCTGGCCGTCCGGCACCGTAAACGAGAGATCCTGCACGGCAGGGCGGCTGCCGTAGGACTTGCTCAGGTGAGAAACTTCGATCACAGCAAACTCTCCTTTTATTCAGAAGCTGTTTTGCGGAAAGCGGCATGGACGCGGCGCTTTCCGGTTTGGAACTGCTATAGTTTAGACGGAAAATGTGTTTAAATTAAGACAATCCTGTGTGGGAAAACGAAATATTTGCCCCCATAAAACGCAAAAATGCCGCCTCCCGAAGGAAGCGGCATGAGATAGCCTATAATTACTTACGGCCGAAACGCTTGTTGAAGCGCTCAACACGTCCGCCGGTGTC
>CAJMQZ010000016.1 GCA_905215595.1 uncultured bacterium | reverse complement strand
GCAGATGCGATAACGATCTTTTTCATGTGAATAGCCTCCTGAATTGTGTATGTGTGTTACTTATCGGTTACCCATTTATCAAAACGCCCTGCGGCATTTTTGCGGTATCAGATCTCTTCCCTCTCCCGGAGCTGTGCATATTTTTCGTTGACGGCCTTTTCCACATTGGGTGTGACGAACTTGCTGATGTCACTGCCGTAGTACGCTGCTTCCTTTACGATGGTGGAGGAAAGATAACTCCATTTGATGCTGGTGGCAAGGAACATGGTCTCGATGCCGGGCATCAGTGCGTGGTTGGTCTGCGCAAGCTGGATCTCGTTTTCAAAGTCCGTTACCGCCCGCAGCCCGCGCACCATCACGGATGCGTGGCGCTTTTTTGCGAACTCCACGGTCAGGCCGTCGAAGCCTTCCACGGTCACGTTGGGGATGTTCTTGCAGCATTCCTGCAGCATAGCCACCCGCTCCTCCACTGTGAACAGCGGATGCTTGGCGCTGTTGATCAGCACCGCCACAATGAGGTGGTCGTTGATCTTTGCTGCGCGTTTGATGATATCAAGGTGTCCCTTGGTGACCGGATCGAACGACCCGGGATAAACTGCTGTTGCCATCGGTCAGTGTCCTCCTTGTGCGCTGTAATTATTAAGCGCGATGTGGTTCTGCCATGATAGCACTTTCCAGCCTTGGGTGCAACCTGAAACTGCTGCGGCGCGTTTTATCGTTAAATTTTAAACGAATCATTCCGCACTGCTCCGCAGTTGCTTCCCACGCTATTAGTAAAGCACATCGTCAAAATTTTATCAAGTCTTTTTCTCAACTTTTTTGTTTTTTGCGTACCAAACAATCCACACATAAGGCCAAGAAAACTGTTCATTATGCTATACTGGCTGTTTTTTTGCCAAAACTATTGATTCTACACTTTGTTAATGTTATAACTAAGTTGAGCTGTTCTGCGCAGAGCGGAGCACACACTGCTGCCTTGTTTATAAGGTTACCATACAGATGTGGCAAAACGGTGTGCATTCCGCAAAACAGGCTTAAAACAGCTGCATAATTTGTCCGCACAGAATTGTTTACAATTCTTTTATGTATTTTAAGAGAGGATGGTTTATAATGGATTGCAAGGAACTGTACGCACAGAAGCTTATGACTGCTGCGCAGGCTGCCGCTCTGGTCAAAAGCGGCGACTGGGTGGACTACGGCTGGGCTGTGAACACCCCTGTGGCCGTGGATGCAGAGTTGGCAAAGCGTCTGCCGGAACTGGAAGGGGTCAACTTCCGGGGCGGCATCCTGATGTGGGTGCCGGAGATCTTCCAGATCGACGACCCCGCTGCCCACATGACATGGAATAGCTGGCACATGGGCGGCATTGAGCGCAAGGCCATTGCACAAGGTTTCTCCTTCTACTCCCCCATCCGCTACTCTGAGCTGCCCCGCTACTACCGCGAGAGCAGCGACCCCGTGGATGTGGCAGTATTTCAGGTGACCCCCATGGACGAGCACGGCTACTTCAACTTCGGTCCCAGCGCTTCGCATCTGGGTGCTGTGTGCGAAAAGGCCAAGAAGATCATCGTAGAGGTCAACACCAATATGCCGCGCTGCCTTGGCGGCATGGAGAACTGCGTACACGTTTCTCAGATAAGCGGCATTGTGGAGGGCGCAAATCCCCCCATCGGCCAGATGGCAGCTGCCGGTGCCGCTACCGAGGTTGACCTGAAGGTAGCCAACCTCATCGTGCCGCAGATCCCTAACGGTGCCTGCCTGCAGCTGGGCATCGGCGGTATGCCCAACGCCATCGGCGGGCTGATCGCACAGAGCGATCTGAAGGATCTGGGCGTGCACACCGAGATGTATGTGGATGCCTTTGTGGATATTGCCAAGGCCGGCAAAATCAACGGCAGCCGCAAGCAGCTGGACAAGGGCCGTCAGGTCTACGCCTTTGGTGCCGGTACCCAGAAGATGTACGATTACCTGAACGATAACCCGGAGTGTATGTCTGCTCCGGTGGACTACACCAACGACATCCGCAGCATTTCCGCACTGGACAACTTTATTTCCATCAACAATGCCGTGGATATCGACCTGTTTGGTCAGGTGAATGCCGAAAGCGCCGGTGTGAAGCACATTTCCGGCGCAGGCGGTCAGCTGGACTTCGTGCTGGGCGCATACCTTTCCAAGGGTGGCAAGAGCTTTATCTGCCTGTCCTCCACCTTCTTTAATAAAAAGACCGGCCAGCTGGAAAGCCGCATCCGTCCCACGCTGGAAAACGGCAGCATTATTACCGACACCCGCGCCAACGTGCACTACCTGTGCACCGAGTATGGCTGCGTAAACCTGAAGGGCTTGACCTCTTGGGAAAAGGCCGAGGCTCTGATCAGCGTGGCACACCCGGACTTCCGCGAGGAGCTGATCCGCGAGGCTGAAAAGCTGCACATCTGGCGCAGAAGCAACAAAATTTAATAAGCGCTGCGGGTATTCCCGCTGCCCGCAGCAGGAATGGAGTTTGTCATGATGGACAAAAAGCCGCACATCAAACCGTATCTCTATGGGATGCTCGCAGGGTTTGGTGCCATTGCACTGAGTATCATCTTCTTTTTCCTTATTTACCGCTTTGACGGCTTCGGCTCGGCCATCTCTACCCTGACCGGCATCCTGATGCCTTTCATCTACGGTGCCGTCATCGCCTATCTGCTCAAGCCGGTGTGCAACACCATTGAGGCGTTCCTTCGCCGGTTCATCCCGGAAAAGATGAAGGGCCTGATCAACGCCCTGTCCGTGACGTTCACCATCCTGTTCGGGCTTCTGCTGATCTACGCGCTGTGCATGATGATCATCCCGCAGCTGATCACCAGCGTGACCACCCTGTACTACACCGCGCAGGCCAATATTACAAAGTTCATGTACTGGGCAAACCATCTGGAGTTCATTGAGAAGAACGAGCAGATCATGGAACTGCTCAATTCGGCTTACGCCGCCCTGAATACCAATCTGGACACATGGATCAAGAACACCCTGCTGCCCTCCATGCAGAACATCCTCAGCGGCGCAGCCCTGGGGGTGCTGAACGTGGTAGTCGTGCTGAAGAACCTGGTCATCGGCATCATCGTGGCGGTGTATATGCTGGCCAGCCGCAAGCGGTTCGTGCAGCAGGGCAAGCTGGTGCTGCACAGCATCGTCCGCCCCCGCTGGGCGCAGCTGATCACTGAGGAAGTGAAGTACGCAGACAAAATGTTCGGCGGCTTTATCAACGGCAAGATCATGGACTCTGCCATCATCGGCGTGCTGTGCTATATCGGCTGTCTAATTTTCAAATTCCCCAGTGCGCTGCTGGTATCGGTGATCATCGGTGTGACCAACGTGATCCCCTTCTTCGGCCCCTTCATCGGTGCCATCCCCGCCACGCTGCTCATCCTCATCCAGAACCCCATCAAGGCGCTGTGGTTCGTGCTGTTCGTGCTGGTTTTGCAGCAGCTGGACGGCAACATCATCGGACCCAAAATTCTGGGCAACACCACCGGCCTTTCCAGCTTTTGGGTACTGTTCGCCATTCTGCTGTTTGGTGGCCTGTGGGGCTTTGTGGGCATGATCGTGGGTGTGCCGCTGTTTGCCGTTATCTACGATGTCATTAAAAAGCTGGTCATCCACGGCTTGCAGCGCAATCAGGAATTGACCCTGCTGAACAGCTATCACGACCAGTTCGGCGACCCCGCAGACGATGCATCGGCACAGCCCGCTGCACCGCAACCTGCTGAAAATCAGTAACCCTTCCCTGCCCCGCATCAGAGCACTTCCGATGCGGGGTATTTTTTAATCATATTACAAATTATAAATCGGGGTTTGATGAGGTGATTTTGTTGGAGAAGATTATTGAATACATCAAGCAAAAATACAACCCTCTTTCCATCATCCTTTATGGCTCATATGCGAACGGAACAAACGATTTGAACAGTGATTTTGACGCATTGGTTATTTCTTATGACCATGAACGATTCCATGACACATCTTTCGTTAACGACATTCAGTTGGATGTTTTCGTATATCCCGCTTCTTATTTTGATGGAGAATTTGATTGCAGTAATTTCATCCAAATTTTTGACGGAAAGCTTATTGTGGATAACGAGGAACGTGGAAAAACACTCCAAATGAAGGTGCTTTCGTATCTGCAAAATCGTCCCCAAAAAACAAAAGCCGAAACGGATGCAAATGTCGACTGGTGCATCAAGATGCTTGCACGAGTAAAACGATACGACGCTGAAGGGATGTTTCGGTGGCATTGGGTGTTGATTGACAGTTTGGAGATATTTTGTGATATCAAGCAGCATACTTATTGGGGACCCAAAAAGGCATTGAAATGGATGGAGGAAAACCATCCCAGTGCTTTCGTTTGCTACAAAAATGCACTTGATAATTTCAGTATAGATAGCTTGGAAAACTGGATCGCATATATAAAAAACGCTAATGGTACAACTTAACAACTTCCAGTTTACACAGCAAGCCCCCCGCCTTATGTTCCGGGCAGGAACACAGGGCGGGGGGCTTGTTATTGTTTTGAATCAGGTTTCAGCTCAGTCCAGCGGCTGAGAGGGCTTCCAGTCCTTATAGTTTTCGTACCGGCTCTCGCGGACCTTGTGGTGGGACCACACTTCGTCAGCGGTGGGCTGCCAGTCGGCGGCGTAAGCCTTGCACTTCTCGCACAGGTGCTCGACGCTTTCCGGGGACTGCAGGTCGGTGCTGTGGGCACCGGTCTCGTGTACCATCTTTTCCAGCAACTCGGGGTTTTCCAGCATCGGGCAGGGACGCAGATGGTTCTTGTTGAAGGGCTGACCGTTGTGGTAAGCCATGAACAGCGGGCTGTGCAGAATCTCCAGAATAGACTGATCGTGGATGTTGGCGTTGGAGTAGTGGATGAACACGCACGGCTCGGCGTCACCGGCAGAGTTGATGTGGAAGTAGTTACGGCCGCCGGCGATGCAGCCGCCCACGAACTCGCCGTCGTTCTGGAAGTCCATGGGGTAGAACGGGATATCGCACTCGGAAGAGCGCAGATAGCGGATGCGGTCGATCATATATTTGCGCTGCTCCGGGGTGGGCATCAGCTCCGGGGCGGCCTCGTTGCCCACGGGCATATAGTGGAAGTAGAAGCCGAAGTGTGCCCCCTTCTCGCACAGGAAACGCATGAACGCGTCGTTGGTAACGGCCTCGATGTTCTGACGGGTGTAGCAGATGGAGGTGCCGAAGATAATGCCGTACTTCTTGAGCAGATCCATGGCGTGCATCACAGCGGCATAGTGGCCTTCGCCACGGCGGGCATCGTTGGTCTCCGGGGTGCCCTCGATGGACAGCATAAAGGCGATATTGCCCAGACGCTGCACCTCTTCACAGAAAGGCTCGTCGATGAGGGTGGAGTTGGTGTAGATGGCAAACTGCACATCGTTGTGCTTTTCTGCCAGCTTGAGCACGTCCTTCTTGCGCACCAGCGGCTCGCCGCCGGTCAGCATATACAGGTACACGCCCAGCTCCTTGCCCTGCGTGACGATCTTGTCCATATCCTCAAAGCTGAGGTTGTTCTTGTGGCCGTACTCGCCTGCCCAGCAGCCCACGCAGTGCATATTGCAGGCAGAGGTGGGGTCGAACAAAATCAGCCAGGGGATGTTGCACTGGTACTTGACGCGGTTCTCGCGAATGGTCTTGGTGCCGCGGAAGAAGGCTTCGTACCCCAGATTCAGCGCGGTGGTACGCGCCACATGGGGGTTGGTCTGGTCCAGCACGCAGTTGATGATTTTCGTCCACTTGCTGTCGGGGTCGGTCAGGACTTTTTTAGCGTTCTCGTAGGTCTCATCGCTGAATCCGCTGCCGTAGAACTGCTTTGCAATATCTACCAGCTGGTTCATCGTCTTTTCACGGTCTTGCTCGGCGTGGGAAAGCGCCACGTCCACTATTTTGCCAACTGCAGCACGCTGCATCTTGTGAGTCAGATTATCAAGAGATGTATTCATAGCTTTTTCCTCCCGAAATGATTCTTTTGGAAATCCTTATTCTGCTTGACCACATCTTACTACTTTGCGTGTTTTTGTACCATAAACAGAAAATACGCCGTGATGGTTTTTCCATCACGGCGCGCTCTTTGATAAAATTTTATTGAAGCCACTCGGATAAAAAGCGCTTCATTCCTCTATTTTCAGGCTGCCGGTGCTCAGGCGGCACAGTGCCCGGCGGAAATCTCCGTGGATCATGGTGCTCACGCGCTCCACCATCTTCTTGGGGTCGCCTTTCATATCCCGGCGGGTCCATTCCAGCGTCATGCCTACCAGTGCATACTTGTAAAAATCCACAACAAACTGCTTATCTGCATCCTGTACGGTGATATCATGGCATTCGCGGTCTGCAAAGTCCTTCAGGATGGGGTCCAGCAGCCTATAAAGGTACTGCTCCACCTGTTCCCTGCCCACCGAGCGGTAAACGTTGAGCACAAGGGTCTTGTTATCCTGCAGCTGGTGCAGAACGTCCAGATAGGCTTCACTCCATGTACCAAAGCCCCGGCGGCCTTCCATCGCCTTGGCGGCATCCTCCGCTAAGATCCAGTCCACCAGATCGTAAATATCTTTGAAATGGTAATAAAAGGTCATGCGGTTGACCCCGCAGTCCTCGGTGATATCGTTGATCGTGATCTTGTTCAGGGGCTTTTCCAGCAGCAGCTTCTTCAAAGATGCCTCCAGTGCCCGTTTTGTCGTTTGTGACACAAAAACCCATCCTTTCCCGGCAGACGCCGCTGCCGTTTCCGTGAATGATACCCCATGATTTATTTTACCGCAAAACATGACCTTATTTCAAGTAAAGATTCTTACCTTTTTATGAAGTTTGTGTGTGCGTCGCCCGCCGCGAAGATGCTGTTTTCACAATATAACCACCCAAAATAAGACAAAAGTCTTGATTTTCTCCCAGCGGTTGCTTAGAATGAATAAGAAGCAGAATTTTATGCAGTGCATACCTGCCGAGGGAGGGTTATTATTATGATGAAAACCATTGGGTTTTTAGGCTGTGGAAACATGGGCGGTGCCATTGCACGCGCTGTGTGCAAGGCTACTGCGCCTGAGAATGTATTTCTGGCCAACCGCACGACGGCCAAGGCCGAAACGCTTGCCGCAGAGCTGGGCTGTCAGACCGCTACCAACGCCGAGGTTGTCGGGGACTGCGACCTGATCTTTCTGGCGGTGAAGCCCCAGATGATGGAGGCCATGCTGGAGCCGCTGCGGTTCATTCTTGCCGAGCGCACCAAGCGGTTCGTGCTGTGCACCATGGCTGCCGGTCTGCCGATGGCACGCATTCAGGAGATGGCGGGCGGCGACTACCCTGTCATCCGCATCATGCCCAACACCCCGGCATCGGTGGGCGAAGGCATGATCCAGTACTGCTCCGTCAACGTGACCGCCGAGGAGGAGGCTGCGTTCTGCCAGCTGATGGCTCCCGCCGGGCGGCTGGACGCCGTAGCCGAGGGCATGATCGATGCCGCAAGCTGCGTCTCCGGCTGCGGCCCGGCATGGGTGTACCAGTTTATTGAAGCGCTGGCCGATGGCGGCGTGGCCTGCGGTCTGCCCCGGGCAAAGGCACAGGAGTACGCCGCACAGATGGTGCTGGGCAGCGCAAAGCTGGTGCTGGAAAGCGGCAAGCACCCCGGTGCACTGAAGGATGCTGTGTGCAGCCCCGGCGGCAGCACCATTCAGGGCGTGCGGGTACTGGAAGAACACGGGCTGCGCGGTGCGGTGATGGATGCCGTGCTGGCCGCTTACGACAAAACAAAGGAAATGGGAAAGGGTTAATGGAATCATGCGCATCGTTGTGAAAGTAGGCACCTCCACATTGGCATACCCCACCGGGCGGCTGAACATCCGCCATGCAGAGGAACTGGTCAAGGTATTGAGCGATTTAAAGAACGAGGGACACGAGGTCATTCTGGTATCCTCCGGCGCTATTGGCATGGGCGTGGGCAAGCTTTCGCTGCCCGCACGCCCAAAGGATACCACCACCAAGCAGGCCTGCGCTGCCGTGGGGCAGTGCGAGCTGATGTACACCTACGACCGGCTGTTCAGTGCCTATGATCACACGGTAGCGCAGATCTTGCTTACCGGCGTGGACGTGGAGCACACCGAGCGCCGGGTGAACATCCAGAACACGCTGACCCGCCTGCTGGAACTGGGTGCACTGCCCATCATCAATGAAAACGACAGCGTTGCCACCGATGAGATCACCTCCATTGGCGACAATGACACGCTGGCTGCTATTGTGGCCTGCTGCTGCAAGGCCGACTTGCTGGTGCTGCTGAGCGACATCGACGGCCTGTACACTGCCAACCCCCACACCCACCCGGATGCGGCGCTCATCCCGCTGGTGGAGGAGATCACCCCGGAGGTGATGGCGCTGGCAGACGGTGCAGGCTCTGCACTGGGCACCGGCGGCATGGCAACCAAGCTGCGGGCTGCCCGCATGGTGACCGGCAGCGGTGCAGATATGGTCATCGCCAACGGCGCACACCCGGAACTGCTGTATGACATCGCCGCAGGCAAGCCCATCGGCACCCGCTTTGCCGGGCATAAGCAGCCCGCACTGTCCACACAGGAGGTTTGACCTATGACTACACAGGAAATTCTGGAAGCCGCCCGCAGGGCAAAGGCTGCGCTGGCACTGGCTGATAGCGCCAGCCGCGCACAGGCACTGCACAGTATGGCTGCGCAGCTGTGCAGCCCGGCTAGCATGACGACCATCCTTGCCGCCAACGCCGACGATATGGCCGCCGCAAAGGGACACATCAGCGAGGTGATGCTGGATCGTCTTGCCCTGACCGAGGAGCGCATCCGCGCCATGGCAAAGGGCATTGAAGAGGTCGCTGCCCTGCCCGACCCGGTGGGCCGGGTACTGAAGCGGGTGGAGCGCCCCAACGGGCTGGTGATCGAAAAGACCGCCGTGCCCATGGGCGTGATCGCCATCATCTACGAGAGCCGCCCCAACGTGACCAGCGATGCCGCCGCCCTTGCCATCAAGAGCGGTAACGCCTGCATCCTGCGCTGCGGCAAGGAGGCATGGCGCAGCGCCAACGCCATTGTGCAGGCACTGCGGCAGGGGCTGCGGGAGAACGGTCTGCCGGAAAATGCGGTCTGCCTGATCGAGGACACCACCCACGCCTCTGCCAACGCCCTGATGACCGCCGTGGGCTATGTGGATCTGCTGATTCCCCGGGGCGGCGCAGGGCTGATCCGCGCCTGCGTGGAAAACGCCAAGGTGCCCTGCATCCAGACCGGTACCGGCATCTGCCACATTTTTGTGGACGACACTGCCGATCAGGCCAAGGCGCTGGATATTATTGAGAATGCCAAAGCCAGCCGCCCCAGCGTGTGCAACGCCGAGGAGGTGTGTCTGGTGCACTCTGCCATTGCGCAGGAGTTTCTGCCCAAGCTTGCACAGCGTCTTGGCCCCGACCGCGTGGCTGCGGGCAAGCTGCCGGTAGAGTTGCGGCTGGACGCACGCGCCGCCGCCATCATTCCCGGCACACCTGCCGGTCCTGCGGACTTTGACACCGAGTTTCTGGACTACATCCTTGCCGTCAAGGTGGTGGACAGCGTAGACGAAGCCATTGCCCACATCGCACAGCACTCCACCGGCCACAGCGAGGCCATCCTGACCCGGACGCAGGCAGACGCCGACCGGTTCACCGCTGCGGTAGACAGCGCCGCCGTGTATGTAAACTGCTCCACCCGCTTTACCGACGGCGGCGAGTTTGGTCTGGGCTGCGAGATGGGTATTTCTACCCAGAAGCTGCACGCCCGGGGTCCCATGGGCTTGGAGGAACTTTGCAGCTACAAGTACGTTATCCACGGTAACGGGCAGATTCGGTGATCTCCCCTGCCCCGGCTTCTTCATAATTTTTTTACAATTCTGTCCGGCCTGTGGGCGCGGCAGAGCAAGTTTTTCATAGTTGAAAAAAATTTCCTGTACAGGCCGACGCAAGCTGCTTTGGCCTGTATTTTTGTTTTATCGGGATGGACTGTATTTCGATTCAAGTGAAAAAGTGAAAAATATTTCACTTTTCCTAGAAAATGGATTCTCTTGGATGGCGGTATGTATCCAAGAATTCGCCGTTTCTCACAATGTAAAAGTAGTACTTTTATGTTTTTATAGGTTAAAAAAGCAAAATTTTCTCTTGACAGAGCGTTTTTTGTGCGGTAAAACTATATTGTAAGATTTGATATCGATTTCACTCCCGTTTCACAGGATTTCAAAATTCGTACATCATAACTGGTGCATTGTAAAAATAAGTAAAGGAGAGAGCATCCTATGACGATTGCAATTCTTGCCCACGATTCCCGTAAAGAACTGGCTCTGCAGTTCTGTACCGCTTATAGTGCAATCCTTTCCCGCAATAATGTTATCGCCACCGGTACCACCGGCCGGATGCTTGCGCAGACCACTGGTCTGCCGGTGCATTGCTACCTCTCCGGCAAGCTGGGCGGTGTACAGCAGATCACCTCCCGCGTTGCCTGCGATGAGGTGGATCTTGTGCTGTTCTTCCGCGACCCGCTGAAGGCCGATGCCGCCAGCCTGACCGAACAGAATCTGCTGCGCCTGTGCGATATGCACAGCGTACCCATTGCTACCAACATTGCTACCGCAGAGGTGCTGCTGCGCGGTCTGGATCAGGGAGATTTGGACTACCGTGAGGGGATGCACCCGGCCTTGATCGAGCCGATCCCCGTGGTGCAGGCCCGTGCCGTGTAAGCGTTTATTTGTGTGTTACTTTGTGTATAGAGGGAAAAAAGGAGCTATCGCAGCGTGTTGTGCGATAGCTCCTTTTTGTTATAATGATCTCCTGCCCGCAGGGCAAACATTACTCCTTAAAATAAGCTTTCTGGACAGCCAGCAGCACACCGGCGCGGCTGGCTGCAAAGTTCAGGCCGCCCTGCAGGTAGCAGGTATAGGGGGCGCGCAAAGGACCGTCGCAGGAAAGTTCGATGGTGCTGCCCTGCGTAAAGCTGCCGCTGGCCATGACTACCTCGTCGGTATAGCCCGGCTCCGGGCTGGGTTCCGGGGCGGCGTAGCTGTCCACGGGGCTGGCGGCCTGAATGCCCTGACAGAAGCCGATGAGCGCCTCCGCCGTACCGGCATCAAAGCAGGTAACGATATCGTTGTGAGCCTCGCAGTAGCGAGGGATGGGCTTTTTGCTCAGCAGCTCCAGCATACACTGGGCATAGATGGCGGTCTTGATGGCCTCGCACACCACACCGGGAGCGTAGTAGAAGCCCAGATACATATCCCGGGGGGTCTCCAGCGTGCAGCCCAGCTCCTTGCCAAGGCCGGGGGCGTTCAGGCGGTAAGCGCACAGTTCCACCAGATCCTTGCGACCCACGATGTAGCCGCCGGTGGGAGCAATGCCGCCGCCGGGGTTCTTGATCAGGCTGCCCACTGCGATATCCGCGCCCACCTGACAGGGCTCCTGTGTCTGGGTGAACTCGCCGTAGCAGTTGTCCACAAAGATGATGATCGCCGGGTTTGCGGCGCGGGCGGTATCGGCGATTTTGCGGATGGTAGCCAGATCAAAGGCGTTGCGCTGTAAATAGCCGCGGCTGCGCTGGATATGGCACACCTTTGCGCCGGGGGCTTTTTGGGCGATCAGGTCATAATCCGGGGTGAAGTCGGCCTTGAGGGGGGCTTCGTCATAGTTTACGCCGTAGTCCATCAGGGTACCGGTGCCCTTGCCCTTACCGTCCAGACCGATGACGCCCTCCAGCGTATCATAGGGGCGGCCGGTTGCGGCCAGCAGGGTATCCCCTGCCCGCAGCAGACCGAACAGCGCCACTGCCAGCGTGTGGGTGCCGCTCTGGAACTGGCTGCGCACCAGTGCATCCTCTGCGCCCATGACCTGTGCAAAAATCTGCTCCAGCTTGGCACGGCCGGTATCCCACAGGCCGTAGCCGGTGGTGCCCAGCATATCGGTGGAGGACATCTGGGTATCCGCAAAGGCTTTCAGCATTTTGAGCTGGTTAAAATCGCGGATCTCCTCCATATGGCGGAAGTAGGGCTGGCACAGCTCCATAGCCTTTTCGTCCAGCGCCAGAACTTCGGGTTTGTAATTGAAAAAGTGGTTCAGCATTGACATTATAACGGTTCCTTAATTTTATAGATTTTATAGAGCGCAGGCTTTCTGTCGGAATGACTCCTTCAGCCGCACTTCGTGCGCCAGCTCCCTCAGGGAGGGAGCTCCTGACGAAACCAGAACGTTTCACTTATGCAGAAAGCTTTTCCGTCCTGCCAAAGGCTCCCTCATTGAGGGAGCTGGCAAAACCGTCAGGTTTTGACTGAAGGAGTTTGTTCATATCTTGCATATTCCCCCAGCTTTTCAAAGCCAAGCCGGGTATAAAAGTGCACCCGCTCCGGGCTGCAGAGAAACACCGGGTGCTCCCCCTTGGCGGCAAGCTCGTTCGCCATCTGCACAATGAGCCGCCCGCCGATGCCCTTGCCCCGCAAAGGCTGGGCTGTCTGCCCGCAGGCCATGTAGGCCTGCCTGTTCGCAAGGGTATAGGCCCCTACCGTGCAGATCGTTTCACTTCTCTGCCGCAGCGCCCACACAAGGGCTTTGCCGCGGGTGCGCTTTGTGCAAAGCTCGGAGTAAAAGTCCTCCTGCTTTGCCGTATCCGCCGGGTAGAGCGCCCGTGCCACATCCATGGCAGAGGGTTCTCTGTCAAGGGTCAGTCCGGCCCAGAGCGTCTCGTCTGCAGCGGGCAGCGGCAGAGCCTTGCCGGGTGCAAGGCCGAATACAGTCAGCGTTTCAGCTTTGCACCACCCGGCAGGCGGTGGGCATTCGTTTTCGTCTAAAATGATGCTCTCACACCCGCAGAAAGCCAGAAAGCTGGCCAGCTCTTCCGGGTTTGCGTGCCCTGCTGCCCATGCGGTGCTGCCGCTGAGTTCCAGCGCCAGTGTAGGTCCTGCGTAGAATCGCCACGGCTGGCTTTTGCTAAAAAGGGCAAGATCCAGCGGCAGGGTCGCCCCCAGCACCCATTTCCCCCGGCAGGCATTTAAAAAGCGGGCGCGGTGGGCTTTTGTGCTGACCTGCGCGATCACTTCAGCTCGTTGACGATCTTCTTGAACTCGCGGCCGCGCACCTCAAAGTTGGGGTACAGGTCAAACGATGCGCTGGCCGGGGACAGGATGATGATGTCACCGGGCTTTGCGCAGGCACGGGCCAGCTCCACAGCGTGCTGCATGTTGTCGGCATGCTGGATGGGCAGCTCTGCTTCGTTGAAGTTCGGGTCCTCGCGCACAGCCTTTTCGATGCGGGGGCCGGTGGCACCCATCAGCACAAGGTTCTTCACGTGGGCCACCACTTCCGGTGCCAGCGGCTCATAAGGAATGTGCTTGTCGTAGCCGCCAGCGATCAGAATGACCTTCTGGTTAAAGCTGCGCAGACCGGCAATGGTGCGCGTCGGGCTGGTGCCGATGGAGTCGTTGTAGTACAGCACGCCGTCCAGCGTGCGCACCGGCTCAATGCGGTGCTCCACACCGGTAAAGGTGCTGCCCACCTTCTGGATGGCTTCCACGGGCACCTCGCCCCACACGGCAGCGGCAGCAGCCAGCAGGTTTTCAATGTTGTGCAGGCCGCGCAGCTTCACGTCCTTCTGGGCCAGGAAGGGGGTCACAACGCCATCCTCGGCCATGCAGAGCATGTTGTCCTCCTTGCGCAGGAAGGCACCGTTGTCGGTATCGTGCAGGCGGGTGAACCACACCTGCTTGCCCTTGCAGTCGGACTGCATGGAACGGCTGATCTCATTCTCATAGCCCAGCACAGCGCGGCAGGGCTGCTTCTGGTACAGCAGGATGTTGCGCTTGGCATCAATGTACTCCTGCATGTCCTTGTGGTGGTCCAGATGGTTGGGGGTGACATTGGTCACCACGGCAATGTTGGGGCTGGAATGCATGCTGATGAGCTGGAAGCTGGAAAGCTCCACCACAGCCACATCCTCGGGAGCCACCTCGGGCAGCATGGGCAGCAGAGCTGCGCCGATGTTGCCGCCCAGATGCACCTTGCGGCCTGCGGCCTCGTAGAACTTGGAGATCAGGGTGGTGGTGGTGGTCTTGCCGTCGGAGCCGGTCACGGCTACGATCTCGCAGGGGCAGAAGTCGAAGAACAACTCCACCTCACTGGTGACCATGGTGCCTGCGGCCATGGCATCCTGCAGGGGCTTTTCAAAGTAGCCCACAAAGCCCGGGGTGCGCATGATGATGTCCTGCCCCTTGAAGCCGTCCAGATAGTTTTCGCCAAGGCTCAGGTCGATGCCCAGCTCCCGGATTGTGGCGGCGTAATCGCCAAAGTCCTCCACGCTCTTTTTCTGGTCGCACAAAGTCACATGAGCACCCAGCTCCACAAACTCCTTGATGAGGGTCTTGTGGCTGACGCCCGCGCCGATAAAGGCGACCTTTTTGCCCTGAATAAGCTGGGCAAGCTTCTGCTGATCTTTCTGCATAAAAACAGTTCCTCCTCTAATAGGATCATGGTATAACACCGCGCCGCACGGGCAGCGCGGGGATCACTTTGCTGTACCATTATAGTCCATTTGTGCGCAATTGGCAACGGAAAACCGCACAGTCTGCTTCAAAAAGCCCGGTAAATTCACAAAAAGGCAATTGTTTTTTCTGTTGCTTTCTGCTACACTTGTCGTTGCAGAGCGCTTTTTGCCGTTTCTGCGCGAAGATGAACGGAATGAGGTTATTCTTTTTGAAACGATGGTTGCGTTTTACCGCAGCGGTGCTGGCTGCTGCGTTTCTTTTTGCCCTGACCGGCTGCGGCAGCTCCACAAACTCTGCCAGCTTTACATGGTTCGTGGACAGCATCCCCGCAAATCTGGACCCGCAGGTGGCTTCCGGTGCATCGGACGTCATCGCCTGTGAGAATCTGTACGGCACGCTGGTGCGCAAGGACCCGGACGGCGAACTTGTGCCGGGCCTCTGTGAGAAATGGACGGTCTCCCCGGACGGGCTGACCTACACCTTTACCCTGAAGGACGGCCTGACCTACGCAGCCGTCAAGGGTGCCGCCACAGAGTACGACATTACCGCCGAGGATTTTGTATTTGCCTTCCGGCGCATTTTCCGTGCCGATACCGCCTCGCCCTACGCAGTGGAGTTTTCCGCCATCCAGAACAGCGCCGCCGTGCAAGCGGGACTGGCGGACGAAAGTAGCCTGGGCGTTTCGGCCAATGGGGCGCTGACGTTGGTGTTCCGGCTGAGTGAACGGGACGATAACTTCTTAGCAAAGCTGGCATTGCCCGGTGCAGCCCCCTGCGACGAAGCCTTTTTTGAGAGCACCCGGGGCACCTACGGGCTGACTGCCAAGACTACACTTGCCAGCGGCAGCTTTTACCTGTACAACTGGACGGCAAACGGCCTGTTTTTGCGCCGTACCGTGGAAAGCCCGCTGGTCGGCAGTCTGCGTCTGGTGCAGGACACCAGCGGCAGCGGCAAGAGCGCGGCCCAGCTCATTGCTGATGACAAATGCTCTGCCGCGCTGGACGAGAGCGGCGAAGCCACCAACTTACAGACGGTAAGCTATTCCGACACCACATGGGCGCTGCTCTTCAACGCAGCGGAGGGGTCGGTGTTCCAGAACCAGCAGCTGCGGCAGGCGTTGGCCGGTATTGCCCGGGAAAACGCCGATGTACCTTCCAGCGGTCTGTACACCGCCGCAAAGGGGCTTGTGCCGGAGGGGCTGACCGTGGACGGGCTGGACTACCGCGAAACTGCCGGGAATCCCCTGCCTACCATCCCGGAGCCGAAAGCCCTGTATCTGGCTGCGCGACAGGGCATGGCGACCTCGGATTTTTCCGGCGTGACCCTGCTGCTGCCCAAGAACGCCGGGCTGGGCGAACTGGCCGACCAGATCAACAGCGCATGGCAGAAGGAGTGTTCCCTGTTCTTCTCGGTGGAAGAGGTGGAGCAGGACGAGTTTGACGCCCGCATTGCCGCCGGGAAATACACCATTGCCCTTGCGCCCATCCGTGCCGAGGGCGGCAGCGTGTACCAAATGCTGCAGCAATTCACCGCTGAGGGCGGCAGCCTGACCGGCTATGCCGATACCGTTTATGCCGACCGACTGTCACTGAGCGCACAGCAGACCGGCAAGGACCGTTGCGCTCTGTTGGCGCAGTGCGAGCGACAGCTGCTGGAAAGTTGCACCGTAGTGCCTCTGATGGCGCAGCAGAAGCGTCTGCTGCTGGCAAACGGTGTGCGGGACTTGGTATTCGACCCGTTCTTCCCGGTGCTGGACCTGACTTGGGCCAAAATGAGCTGACCGCAAATTTCGTGCGGAAAAGCCTTGACATTCCTGCCCTGCTTTGTTACAATAATGGAGCACTTGCAGGGTTAGCTCATCCGGTAGAGCGACTGCTTCCCAAGCAGTAGGCGGCGGGTTCGAGTCCCGTATCCTGCTCCAGAATATAGCGGTGAAATGTTCAAAATTTGTTCGTTTTACCGCTTTTTTGTTTCATCTTGCTTCCGTTCGCAAATCATGCTATACTCCTATCAGCAGAAATGCCCGGGCGTTTACCGCCCTCCTCGGTCTTGAAGACCGTGCCAGCGCATTTCTGCTTTTTTATTGCCTTTGGCAGCAGCTCGTGTTATGATAAAAAGCAGAAAGCAGCTTAGGGGCGTTACTGCCCTGCTCGGTCTTGAATACCGTGGTAAGGCTGCTTTTATTTTTGCTTGCTTTCAACGGCAGACCGTGCTATACTTTGAGCAGAGACCTTCGACCCGCTGCTCCTCGAATCCTCGGATTCCATGTGGGCTTTGCCGGAGGCTTTATTTTTTGCTGCAAAAAACACTCCCGGGCTTTTTATGGAAAGTCCGGGAGTGTTTGCGTTTACTTAATTTTATGCCGTGTTACTTTGCCACGAGTTCTGCGGCAAGGGCGTCCATCTGTGCCTCGGCGGCGGCATTGGCGGCAGAGCGGATGGTGACCACGTTCTCGCAGAGGGTGATGTTCTTCATGCTCTCCAGCTCGGCACGCATGAGCTTTGCAGCCATGGGTGCCCAAGTGCCGTTTTCCATCAGGCCGATGGTGCGGTTCTGGAAGTTCTTGGTCTTGAGGTGAGTCAGCAGATTCTCCATCGGCGGGAAGAGGAAGCCGTCGTAGGTGGCACAGGCCAGCACGATCTTACCGCAGCGGAAAGCTTCGGTAACGGCATAGGAAACATCCGTGCGGGTCAGGTCCATCTCCACCACCTTTGCGCCCTGTGCGCGCAGCTTTTCAGCCATGGTGTGGGCAGCGGCGCGGGTGTGGCCGTGGATGGAGGCACTGGCTACCAGAATCTTTTCCGGCTCCTCGGCCTTGTAGCTGGACCAGAGATCGTAGTAGTTCAGGTACTTGCCCAGATCGCCGGTAAGCACCGGGCCGTGCAGCGGGCAGATGGTCTTGATATCCAGTGCCGCAGCCTTTTTGAGCAATGCCTGCACCTGCGGGCCGTACTTGCCCACAATGTTCAGGTAGTAGCGGCGGGCTTCGCTGGCCCAGTCGGCGTGTTCATCAAACTTTGCCACCGCGCCAAAGCGGCCAAAGCCATCGGCGGAGAACAGCACCTTTTCAGTGCTCTCGTAGCTGACCATGACCTCCGGCCAGTGCACCATGGGGGCAAACACAAAGGTAAGGGTGTGTGCGCCAAGGCTCAGGCTCTCGCCATCCTTTACCACCACGCGGCGCGCCGGAGCAATGGCATCTGCGCCAAAGAACTGCTCCATATACTGGAAGGTCTTGGCGTTGCCCACCACCTGCATTTCCGGGTAGAGGGCTGCCAGCTTTGCCACGTTGGCGCCGTGGTCCGGCTCCATGTGGGAGACCACCAGATAGGCGGGCTTGCGGCCGCCCAGTGCCTCGGCAAGGTTTTCCAGCCAAGGCTCGGTGGCGCGGGCATCCACCGTATCCAGAATGGTGGTCTTTTCGTCCAGAATGACATAGGAATTATAGCTGACCCCGGTGGGTACCGGATACTGACTCTCGAACAGGTCGATGGTGGTATCGTCCACGCCCACACCAAGGATGGCTTCGCTGATTTTTTTCATGCTCATACCGTTCAGACTCCTTTTGGGTTTATCTTGTGCCGTAAATTGGCAAATATTTCTGAGAACAATTCCTATTGTAGCACATCGTCAGAAATTTCGCAAGGGATAATGCGGGGAGCTTCTGCGCATCAAAGCTCTTCCCCGCTCTCCGGCAGACGTGCCGTTACCGGTCTGCCCGGCTCGGTGTCCAGCTCCAGCAGGGTGGCGGCGGTGTTCTCGTCCAGCGTCTGCACCGCACGCAGCTTGCGGCTGATGGCGCGGCTGCGCACCCCGATGAGGTTATCCAGCTCTTCGTCCGTCTGGCGCAGGCGCTGCTGCATCTTGGAAAGCCCCTGCCCGAACTTGTCGAACTCGGTTTTGACCGCACCCAGCAGCTGCCACACCTCGCCGGAGCGCTTCTGGATGGCAAGGGTCTTGAAGCCCATTTGCAGGCTGTTGAGCAATGCTGCCATGGTGCTGGGGCCGGCCACGTTCACCTGATAATCCCGCTGCAAAACTTCCAGCAGCCCGGCGTTCACCACCTCGGCATACAGACCCTCAAAGGGCAGAAACAGGATGCCGAAAGCCGTGGTATAGGGCGGCTCCACATATTTTTCCCGGATATCCTTTGCCTCGCTGCGCAGCACCAGTTCCAGCGCGTGGCGGGCGTTTTCCACTGCCTGTGCATCGCCGGAGGCCTGCGCATCCTGCAGGTGGGCATAGGTATCGCCGGGGAATTTGGAGTCGATGGGCAGCCAGACACTGTTGCCGTCCACACCGGGCATACGGATGGCGTACTCCACCCGCTGGGTGCTGCCGGGGATGGTGGCTACGTTGGTGTCGTACTGCTCCGGTGCAAGAATTTCTTCCAAAATCGCGCCCAGCTGGATCTCGCCCAGAATGCCGCGGGTCTTAACGCCGGAAAGCACCTGCTTCAGCCCGCCCACATCGGCGGCAAGGCTCTGCATCTCGCCCAAACCCTTGTACACCTGCTCCAGCTGGTCGTTGACCGCCTTAAAGCTTTCGGTCACCCGCTTTTGCAGTGCGTCCTGCAATTGCTCGTCCACAGTGTGGCGAATCTCGTCCAGCTTCTGGGCGTTCTGCGCCTGCATGGCGGCAAGGCCGTCTGCCAGCGCTTTGCGCATCTCTTCCAGCTTGCGGGCGTTGGAGGCTTCCAGACCCTGCAAGCGCTGCTCCATGGTCTGCTGCTGGGTGTTCTGCCCTGCCGTCAGGGTGCTGCTCATGCCCTGCACTGCGGTTTGCAGGGTATCGCTGATGTGCGCCATCGCGGCCAGATTCTGCTGTGCCTGCTGCGCCTGCTTTTCTTCCAGCACCCGCGCCTGTGCTTCCAGCTGCTGGTGCAGCCACTCCTTCAGGGCTTCATCATCCTGCCGGGCGGCGGGCTTGCCGGTGCGGTGCAGCAAAAGCGCCTGCAGCAGACAGATGACCACCAGCAGAAGCGTATACAGTCCTGCCAAAAATTCCATAGACATTCTCCTTTAACTCAAAAATCCGGGTCTTGCGGTAATAGCAGACCCGGATCTGTTTATACTTCCTGATGCTTTACGATCTCCTGCTTGGTCTCCACCTGCTGGCCGTACAGACCCACACCGTCTACCTCCATCTCGCCTACCTGATTATCACAGGGGTCAGCACGGAAGGAGCACATGGGCGGGTCGAAGGGGGCGCAGATGTCGCTGTTGGCCACCATGCGGTCGGTGTCCAGATTGCCGAAGTAGTGCAGGCGCATCTTCTCGTTGCCCGCACGCGCCATGGACGCACCGGCAGAGCAATCGGCGTACATCCAGCCCTTGGGCGCGATGTAGAACATTGCCCAGTCGTGGCAGCCGGCTGTCTCCGGCCGTGCCACCATGCCGCTCTGCCACTTTGCCGGGATGCCCGCAATGCGGCAAAGGGTGATAAAGGTTGCGGCCATCACGCCGCAATCGCCCCGGCGGCTGCGGGCGCAATTATCGGTGATGTTCTCGTGCACAAAATACATGGGCTGGAAGTGGTAGTGCACGTTCAGGGTGACAAAATCATAAATGCGCTTTGCCTTCTGCACCGGGTCGGTGATACCCTCGGTCAGCTGCGCAGCCAGTGCCTTCATATAGGGGGTAAAGGCGATGTGGGGCAGCTGCTCGGCGGTGTCAAAATCCGGCTGCACCGGGTCGGCCTGCATTTCCAGCGGGGCAGCGTAGTGCGCAGTGCTGCGGTAGCTGTACTGTGCCCCAAAGCGGCAGTTCTCGGCAAGGTCTGCCTCCCAGTATGCGGTGCGCTGGGGTGCAGTCTCCGGCGCAATATAAGTGGGCTGGGCGGTAAAGCTGTCCAGCGTGATATTGCTCTGTGCCGGGCAGGCAGCAGGCAGCGGCAGCCACACCTTGACGTGCACGGTGTTTCTGCCCTCAGCCTTTGCAGCAGCAAGAGCGCGGGCAAAGGTTTCGTCAGTCATGCCGATGCTGGCGCGCAGAGTGATGTCTGCACTGACTGCGCCGGTGCGCACCATTTGGTCGTGCTGGGGCTCAAAACGATCCCAGCTGCGTTCCGGGACGGGCGCGTCCAGCTGACGGGCGGCAAGGTCGGGATGGGTGGCCACCAGCGTTTCGGCGGCGCGGTAGATATAGCGCTTCTGCCCTTCCACAAAGCGCCAATCCATCTGCCCGGCAGCGTCCAATGCGGCGAACTCCTCGGCAGTAAAGTTCCGCAGGGTGGCTTGCAGCTGGTTCAGCAGCTGCTCGGCGGTGAGCGTGTAGTCCCGCGGCAGACGGCGCAAAATCTCCCGGTGCGCCAGCAGACCCTGCCGCCACGCATCCACGCCGTGGGGGGTGGGGTTTACCGGCAGCGCGCCCTGCGGGTGCAGGGGCTGGTTCTGGCTGGCAGTCCAGTCCTCAGCCAGACAGGCATCGATGCGCGCAATGGCGGCATCGTAGTAGCCCGCCTCCTTCAGGCGGCGGATGTCATCCGGCAGCTCCATGTTCAGGTATGCAAAACAAGTATTCTGATCCATCATGCTCTACTCCTTTTTATTTATGGTCAGGCAGTGGTCTGCTGCTCCCAAAAAGCTACGGCTTCCGTCAGCCACCCCTCGGCATCGGTGGTATCACCCACTCCGATGCAATGGGGTGCAGACTCAAACACCTTTACAACATAAGGCACCTTATGAGCTTCCAGCGCCGCTTGCAGCGCCGGGCCCTGCACCTGATTGATCATCCATGGCAGCACCTTGTCATCCTTCCCGTACCAGAAAAATACCGGCGGATAATCATCCGTGATAAGATTTGCCACACTGGAGCAGTAGTAGTGCCACCCATAGTTGCCGGTATCCATAAACGCCTGATACGCGATCTTTACCTCTGAAAAGTTCACCACCGAATAACCCAGCAGCAGCACACCGGGTCTTGCAACGCCGTAATGGCCGTAGCCGCGTTCCTTGTTCGCAAACACGCCCGCAAGCTGACCGCCGGAAGAGTAGCCTACCAGCGCATAGTCCTGCGTCTGGATGGAAAGCTCCTCGTCAAGGCTCGTCACCAGCTGCACCGCCCGTGCCAGATCCTGAAGCGGGGCGTTATCGCCCAGATCCAGAAAGGTGCGGTAGCGCAGCACGAACACGGCATAGCCCCGTTTATGCAGCTCGTAGGCGGTAGAACCGCCCTCGCCCATCTCTGAGGTTATGGTCAGGGCATTGCCGGGGATCACGATAGCCGTTTTGGCGCCAGGCGTCTCTGCCGGATAATAAAACAGCTGCACACAGCCCAGACTGGAATTCTGTTCGATCTCCTCCGGGGTGTAGACCTGATAGGTGACCTTAACGCCCTTGTTATAGTTATCAATGATAAGGTTCAGTGCGGCAATGCCGGACTCCCGGTCGGTGTTGCCAAAATAGTCGTGCAGGGTCTTGTTTTTCCAGCGTTCCACCATCAGCGGCGTCATCTCGCGGCAATATGTATAATAACCCGTTCCTTGGATTGCCGGATTTGCACGCAGCTGTGCCATCGTAGTTTCTGCGGTGACATGGGGTGCGCTCTCTGCGCCAAAGACAGGCAGCGCCGCGCAAAGCACAAGCCATACCATACACAGCAGCACATGTACGGTTTTCTTCATACATCCTCCATGGGAGACAGCACGCCCCTGCACTGCCCCGCTCCGTATTCTTGTTCCCTTATTGTATCACAAACGGGTGGGATGTCAAAGCAATTTCTGTGCAGTCCGCTTCTTGTACCGTCCGGCAAATTCTGCTATACTGGAATTGATCCGGGAGTGGAAAGAGAGTGTGGGCATTTTTCGGCCCGCCGAGGATGAAAGTATGGATAAGATCATCATCCGGCCTATGACGCCGGAGGACTGGGGCGCAGTCTCCAGAATCTATGTTGAGGGCATCGCTACGGAATACGCAACCTTTCAGACCGAGTGCCCGCCCTATACCGCGTGGGACGCTTCCCACACAAAGGAGTGCCGTCTGGTCATTCTTTCCGGCGGGGTTCTGGCAGGGTGGTGCGCCTTGCACCGGGTAGACCCCCGCTGGTGCTACCGGGGCGTAGCCGAGGTAAGCATCTATGTAGGCGAACAGTTCCGGGGGCACGGGCTGGGCTTCCGGCTGTTGAGCGCCCTGTGCGCCGCTGCCGAAAAGGCTGGGTACTGGACGCTGCAATCCACTGTTTTGCAGGATAACGCTGCCAGCCGCGCCCTGCACGCCAAGTGCGGCTTCCGGCTGGTAGGATGCCGGGAGCGCATTGCACGGGACTGCCACGGCCGCTGGCTGGATACCTATCTGATGGAGCGCCGCGCCGCCGCAGACGAGCCGGAGGGGTTCAAAAAGCTGTGACCACCTGCCGAGTGCAGGCCAACGATTGGATATGGTCTCCGCTGCGTTCTGACCACTTTTAGCGGAATAATCATTTTTATTTGCAGAGTAGAAGCAGAAGCAGAAGGAGCCGCTGCACTTTTTGGGTGCAGCGGCTCCTGTTATTTGCGATGCTTCGGTTTTACCACTCGTCGTATTCGCCGTTGGCGTTTTTGGCGGCAGCCACGCGGCTGCGTTTGAACATACTTTCCACCACAGCGCAGTACTTATCGGCAAGGCAGACGATGATGGCCTCGCGGCAGCTGGGCACATGACGGAAGGTCAGCGGCCACATGTGGCTGGAAATGATGCTCTGTTCCTTTTTGGTGATATGGAACACCTGTTCTGCATTGACGCAGGCGCGGCTCGGGTGGGAGAAGCCGTGCATCTCGAACAGGCGGCGGATGCCATGGAAGGTACCTTTTTTATGCCAGTCGTACAGATAAAAATCGTGCAGGAAAGCACCGACAGCCAGCGAGGTCTCGTCTGCACCCAAATGCAGCCGATGGTTCAGCCACCAGCTGACCAGCACCACATTCTTGCAGTGCTGATAGGTAGTAACGTCCCCATGCTGGATGAACTCCCGCATCTGCTGCACCTTGGGGTTTTGATCGTATTTTTCCAGAATGGCATAAAGCTGTTCGCGTTCCGTAACAGAAAGCTGCATGAGCAAAATTTCCTTTCAACTCAATACGTTAACGTTTGTTTCAGGAGCGGAGCTGCACCGGGTTGGAATTGCCGAAATTTTCGGCCTCGGAAGGGTTTGCCCGCTTGAGGGTCAGGTCTACCAGATACTGCTTGCCGTCACCCAGCTCTTCCAGCTGGGCAAGCTTTGCATTGGCAGCGGCTTCGTCCGGGTACCACTGGATGAGGAAGAAGTTTTCCGCTTCCACCCCGTAGTACAGCCAGAAGCCGTCCGCGCGCAGCAGATCGTCCAGATGATCCACCTCTTCGCCGTCCGGCAGGCCAAGACCTTCCTCTGCATAGAGGTTTTCCGGCTCTACCTGAAGCATCTCAATGACCTGAATAGAGCTTTGCAGGTACTCGTCCTGCGAGGTGCTCTTATCGGAGCGCTCCCAGCCGGTGAGAAATGCCTGCATAAGCAGGTCGCGCACCTTGATGCGCGGCAGTGTGGGATCCATAACCATTTTTGTTTCCTTCTTTCGTGGTTTTATCCCCGTTGGACAGTATACGGCATACGCCTGTGCAAGTCAACGGTTTATTTGTGAATTTTTTGTAGGTACGGCCAAAATTTACAAACGCTTTTCCTGTTTCAGTCGGTTATCTCAGGCATGGAAGGAAAAGGTATCGTTCAGCCACTCCACCGCAAGCTTGACCCAGCAGTGACGGTGGGCACTGTCGGCATCCACCTCCGGGGTGGAGATACTGGTGCCGTGGCGTCCCTTTTCAAACAGGTGCGCTTCACACGGTACGCCCGCCTTGTGCAGGGCGTTCAGCAGCAGCAAGGTGTTCTCCACCGGGACAGTCTCGTCCTCCATGGTATGCCAAACGAACACCGGCGGTGCGGCCGGGGTGATCTTATCTTCCAGCGTAAAGCGCTGGTGGGCAGCAATGTCCTGCGTGCCGGTCAGCTGCACAAAGCTGTCCCTGTGGGCGTATTCCCCGGCGGTGACCACCGGGTATGCCAGCAGCAGGGCGTTGGGGCGCGGCTGGTCTGCCATGCCGGGGATCTCCCACACCGCACCGGAAAGCGCCAGATGCCCGCCGGCAGAAAAACCGCACAAAGCGATCTGATCCGGCAGAATATTCCACTGCGCCGCGTGCTGCCGCACAAGACCGATGGCCTGTGCCAGCTGCCGCATGGGCAGCGCGTCCCGGGCGTTCTCCCCTACCGCGTAGTGCAGTACCGCCGTGTGGTACCCCGCCGCCGCAAATTGCAGCGCTACGGGGTCGCCCTCCCGGGGGCTGACGTGATTATAGCCGCCGCCGGGCACCACCAGCACCAGCGGGCGCTGCCGGAAATGCGGCATGGCCTCCACGCTCTCCCGCAGGTAGAGCGTCAGCGTACCGCCGCCGGTCAATTCCAGTTGTTCAAGCCGCATTCAGGCATCCTCCTTATAAAAGCCATGCCGCCCCTCCGGGTGCGCCGCAATAAATTCTGCGCACAGGTCGGCGCACAGGCGGCATAATTCCGGGCAGGGGCGCTTTTTGTAATAGTCTGCGGTGCGTTCCTCTGCCGCCGTGCCACCGGTAGGGGCAGCACCCGCCTTTGCCAGCAGCTCCCGGCAGATGATGCTGCCGCCGCCGTTGCGGCTGCGGTACTGCTCCGCAGCCTCCTGTACCAGTGCGTACATCCGGGATTTATCCTTGGGGTCAGCAGGGTCGGCGTAGACCATGCTCAGCACGGTCACCACACCGCAGAATGCCCCGCACACCTCCCGCATCCGGCCAATACCCGCGCCAAAGCCTGCAGAAAGGCGCAGCGCTGTTTCTTCGGTCAGGCCAAGCCGCGGTGCAAACGCCGCCACCACACTCTGACTGCAATTATAGCCCTTTAAAAACCATGCGTAGGCGGCATCGCCCGGTTTTGACATTTTCTCACATCCTTCCGGCATACTCGCTCCATTATAGCACAGTCCGCGTAAAAGTGGGAAAGACTTTGCAAGAAAATTTTGTTTTCCATATAAGAAACGATTCCGGCGCACCGTTTCGTGCACCGGGGCAGCAAATCTTTTACTTTTTTAACTTTTTATGAAAAGCCTTGATTTTCCCTGCAAGTCGTTGTATATTAGCACTCAGAAGTTATGAGTGCTAAGCATTCTGGCGGTTTGCCGGGTACGGCGCACCAAATATGTGATAAAAGAGGTTTTGTATTATGGCCAAGAAAGAATTTCAGGCAGAGAGCAAAAAACTGATGGACATGATGATCAACTCCATCTATACCAATAAGGAAATCTTCCTGCGGGAGCTGATCTCCAACGCTTCGGACGCCATTGATAAGCTGTACTATAAGAGCCTGACCGATACCTCCGTGGGCATGAACAAGAGCGATTTCCGCATTCTCATCACCCGCGATAAGGAAAACCGCATCCTGACCGTGGAGGATAACGGCATCGGTATGACCAAGGAAGAGCTGGAGCAGAATCTGGGCACCATTGCCCACTCTGGTTCTCTGGATTTCAAGAAGGACAACAAGGACGAGAACATTGATATCATCGGTCAGTTCGGTGTGGGCTTCTACTCCGCCTTTATGGTGGCCGATAAGCTGACCGTTATCTCCAAGGCTTATGGCTCGGACGAGGCATGGCAGTGGGAGTCCTCCGGTGTGGACGGCTACGAGATGA
>CAJMQZ010000015.1 GCA_905215595.1 uncultured bacterium | reverse complement strand
GACTTTGACAGTTTCATGCTGCGAACTGTCCTCGGCTGCATATGCAGTCAGGGGAAAAAACATCATACACACGCATACAAAAACCAGTAACACTGCCACATATTTCTTTGCTCTCAAAATCATATTAAATCTCCTGTCTGGCAAATATATTTCTCTATGTGTCCTTTTCCTGCTTCGCGCATGTACGGCAGGACCGCCTTGTTCCCATTGACTGTGCCGAAGAAGTTCACATCGAACTGTGCCTTTGCCTGATCAAGCGGTGTAATGATACAGTGGAACAATTAAAACAAAACGGTTCGTCCGTTTTGTTGCGGTGCATTCATAGCAAATCGCACGGCATCACGGTCGGTCATGGGATCTACAATGCCAATCGTCAGGTGCTCCTTGTGAAGCAATAAGAGCGCCCATAGATCAACTTCCTTCAGAACAACCTCTACGGTCTGCGTTTCGCCGGGCATCAATTTCGGAAGAGAAAGAGGAAGCTGCACCGTGCTTAGCGTGGTACCGTCTGCGCTCTCCAGATAAAGATTCGCTGCCCAATCCCAATAAAATGGGGCGGCACCCTCATTTGCCACAGTCAAGCTGACCACAGCTTCTCCGTCATGCGGCATCAGCTTCAGTGTTGTCACACGGAGCCGGTAGCCCAAACGCTTTAAGACCGCCTGATATCCCTGTGAATATGCAGGCTGTGCTGCTTTCGGACCAAGAAAGCTCATGTGAGAAGCATCCAATAGCTGCAGTGTGCGGGAAAGCTCTGTGTCCAGCAGCTCCTCCATCGGCAGGCTGCTGGTAAACTCGCCGCCTACGGGCGCATCCTGCCAGAAATTCTGCATAGCAGAAAGTCCATTCGCTTCTTTGCCGTACCAGCCGCCGTTTTTGATCCAGTTCAGCCACTCATTGGTGTCCTTTTCGTGGCCGGTCATATCGTTGTAAAGACCAAGGCGGTTACTTACAGCGATGTTGAACGGTCGCCGCATCAGGAGCTTTGCATTGGAAAATGCATTCAGATAGTCTGTTGCATATTGATCCCGAATGGTTTCGTCCGGCATAGGTACAAGACCATCGCTGCTTTTGATATGCCATTCGCCCCAGTGGCCGAGACTGCCCAGTTCTACATAAGTCACAAAGCCATCTGCGTCAAAATGCTCGGCCAAGGCTGAAACAACTTTATGGTGTGCGGCACGAAGGATATCGTTTGCATAATCCGGGGAATAACCTTTGCCATACGAGGTACTGTACCAGCTGCCATCGGCGGTCTGAGCATATAACCACTCCGGAATATCAAGGTGCTTCTTCTGGCCGGGTACGTCACAAACGAACCGCAGTACCAGATGGATGCCCTGCTCGCGCAGGGCGGCAAGTCCGTACCGCTGTTCGATAGCATCCCACGCATACTGGCCTTCCGTTGGTTCCACCTCTCGCCATGTCAGCTCCAGATAGCGCAATGTGGCATTCGGATGGTCCGTACTGCCTACCATTGGAGCGTAGCCGATCTGTGCGTTGGCAAAGGCAGACGGATCTTCCTGATAGGTACGCGTGCAGATCATATTCCGAACCATACCAAACCCCACCCCAAGCAGACAAACCGCAGATACGAAACCTTTTGAAAGCTTATCCATGGTATTCGCCATTATATTGGATCAGTGTAACATCCTGTACGCCATTTACGGCGCGCAGGCGATCTGTAAATTCCAGATTCGGGTCTTTGCTGAATACCTCTACCGCCATTTCGGTGCTATCCTTGCGCATGGTCTTGGACTTTACCACAAATTTGCAGCGGCCAAAGGCACGAACGATATCGTCTTCTGCGTCTGTACCAAGATAGTGAATGACAGCAATGTACACTCTGCCTTTGGCCTGCCAGTGGTAGAAAAAGAGGATCATCCCGATCATGACAACGGCTGTTACAAGGCCCAATGCGTACATACCGGCACCGGCTGTAATGCCGGTAGTGATCGACCAGAACAGGTATAACAGATCCAGAGGGTCTTTGACGGCAGTACGGAAGCGGACGATAGACAACGCACCGACCATACCAAGGGAGATGACAACGTTGGTACTGATGGCCAGTGTTACCATGCAGGTCAGCACACACATGCCAACCAACGTGACAGCAAAGCTGCGGGAATATACAACGCCGGTATAAAACTGCCGATAGACAAGATAGATGAGGATTCCCAATGCCAGTGCAGTCAGCAGGGCAAGCGCCAGTTTGGGAGCATCGTATTGGGTAAAGGTGTTCAGGACGGATTTTTTGATAAAGTCTTTTGTGCTCATGGGCGAAAGGTTCCTTTCTATAGGGCTCAGGTCTCCTGCCAGTAAGCAAATCCGTTCATATAGGCGGTTTTGTCACAACAGAGGACATATTTTGATACAGCCGTAAGCTCCTGCGCACGGGGCGGCAGAAGATTCCGGACGATTTGGGGCAGATATTCTGTAAATTTTACTTCCATTACCAGCTTACCCGGTTCCAGCACCGGAAGCGCAGGAAGCGTGGAGTCGAAGATATCCCGGCTGCCAACCGCGGCGCGTACATCCGTATCAAAGGTGATGCGTACCGTACCGGCATCCATGATCCATGGCTCGCGGTCGTAGTCTACAATAACACGGGGACGCAGCATGTTACAGATACACTCGGTATAGAACTCCTGACACAGGCGGTAACGGCTATGCAGGAGAAAATCATAGTCCCCGGCGAGAATGGAATCAAACTCTGCGTGGGTCAGAGGCGCGGCTTCTTTATAGATATAACTGCCAAATTTTTTCTTTCGCTCCAGCTTGATGCTGCGGTCGCTGCAGTTATAAATGCGGATGCGGTATTTCTTGCGCAGCAGCACGCCGGCATCCTTTTCTTCATAAGCGGTGTTCCAGTAATCGTCAAAATATAAGCTGCGAATGAAGTAGCCGCCGTCCGTTGCATGGGGGTCCAGTTTGAGGATAGGGGACATCCGCGCGGTCAGCTCGGCCTTGTCGGCCCACGAGATAAGATACTTTAGTTCATGACGATAGTGCTCTGTGCCTGTGCATCGTGGAGGGGCCAACAACTGATGATACAGCATCGATATCTGAGGCTTAGACATCTTCATAGGTGTCCTCCGCAATGCTGCCGTCCGGCTGGACGTAAAAGCAGAGCATGCCATAATGCTTGCCTGCTTCGGTAACATAGTAGTCAAAGGCATCCTGCGTATAACCAGAGGCATTGGTCGCTCTTACGCGCAAAAAATACTGCCCGGCCGGGAGCGTATCCATGGTAAGCTCTGGCAGGATCAGATTCTCCTGCCGAAAGAACGTAGTCGTAAACAGATAATCCTTTGCAAGCTCAACAGTATAGTAAATGTTTTCAATCTCGAAGTTATAAGAGGGGTCCCAGGTCAGCAGAAGGGAGCCGTTTACCACCTGCGGCTCGCCAATATAAAATGGCATGGGTTTGCGGTAGCTCTCCCAATAGTAATTATAATTTTCATCAATTTCCGGCCAGATACTTTTCAGGACCTCTTCGTATTCGTCATGTGTGATGGGAACGTTCATTCGGTCCGGCATCTGCCAGACATATTTTTCCGTTACGCTTCGGTAATGCTCCATCATGGACTGAATGCGTTCCTCATTCATGTAAGCATAAAGCTCCTTCATGGCGGTATCCAGCAGATCGCGGTAACTTTGCGTTTGCAGACAGCGCCGGAACAGGACATTGCCCCAGTAATTGCTTACACCACGTTCCCAACTTTCGGAGTCGGAGAAGTTAATGATCTCACGTTCCCGGCGGCGGAGCATACCGTCATTGTCCCAGTCCCACAAGTACCATTTGCTGGAGTTTTGAGGGCTGTACAAGTAGACGTTGCGATTTTGGGTGTCCGTATTGCCGGTTAACAACTGAAATGCCATCCAATATGCAATGTTTTCTTTATCAAAGTACGTTACAAATAGCTCATCGTCCATAGAAGAGGATTCATCATTGAGAACATCCAGCATTTTGATCAGTTTGGAATGGTCGCTGTTTCCTTTTATCTCCAAGTGCTTTTCGAACGCAGTTTGGTCATATGCTGGGTCTGTTGTAAGACGAATGACATCTTCATATCGGTAGAACTCAAAAGAATTGATTTTATACAGCTGTCCGTTTGGATCCACACCGTGCGCCTTAAGGGCTGTTTTATTCAGCTGTTCTACCTGCGTGTACAAACCATAATCCTCAAAAACACCGCTGGCGCTATCGGTCAGATCCTTCACATAAAGATGAACGAACTGGGTGCGCAAGCCCATCATCTGGTCGATGCCTTTAATAAGGTCATAGGCCATTTTGTTACGGAAGCGCAGTCCCTCACCCTGATGCTTATTCAGTGCGATCGTGCGCTGGCCTCGCCAGCTGCCTTTGTTTTTCTTTAATTTGACCTTGTAGTTTTTCTGAGTATAACGGCTGGAAGTCTGACCGCGTATTTGTACCGTGGCATTTGGGGCAAGTGTATCGTAACCAACTTCGCCGGCAAGGGGGCCGTTTTCATCGCCCACCTGCAAAAGACCATTCACCTGATAGCGTGCTACGCCCATCGCCGTGTAGTCGTAAGCGGAATAATGGTTGATCTCTGCCCAGCTGTGGTTTGTATTTTCGCTGTCATTGCCGCGGCTCACGGTAAGATACATCGTCACAATGCCGCTGTCATCGTAGACGTTGTACAGCTCTGCGTTGTCGCGCAGGTGGACACTGTTGATTTCAGATGCGGGAGCCTTTTCAATGGACTGGTTGCTTTCTGCACTGGCGGCAGCGGATCCGGCGCTGTCACTTTCCACAGGTAAAACTGCGCAGCCTGCGCACAGACCAGCCAGCGCAACGCTCAACCCCAGCATCCTGCGGCGCGAAATCAGAAACTCCTCATTCATGTGATCGATTTTCCCTCCTGATGGTCTGCCTTGCTGTTTTGGCATCCTGTTTTTCAAGAAAAATGCCAAGGCGTGTAAAAAGATGTTCTTTGGTTTCGGCTACGATAGGCTGCTGACCCAATACCCGATAGGGCAGGTTGGCGGTAAAGGCATCCAGACGAAACAGAGCAACCAGATAAAAAAGCGCTGCACCTGCCAGAAATCCGAAACCATAAAATGCTGTGTTGAAGAGCAGTGAGAGCAGGGTAAAGGCAGTGGTGCTGGCTGCAAACACAGCTGCCGCCAGAACAGCACCCAGATAATCTGTAAAGTAAAGCAGGATCAGCAGCACCGTATTACCAACGGCGTATAAGCCGTATCCCACGCACAATGTCCGGAAATAGCCATGCATCAGATCATTGAAGCCAAGCGGTAAAAGATTCAGCAGCGTGCCCGCCAGTGAAATGACCCCTGCCGTACAGAACAGCTGCTTGAGGGCAGTGAAGCGAAGCTCCCGGTTGAGCACTGCCAGCATTTCTTCTTCAGCGGTAACGATATCGCCCACAACACCGCCATCGTTGAACAGGCTGTAATAATCCCGGTATTTCGGATAGAAGTTTACCTCTACAGACACCACAAAGTTGATGCTGGTGATCAGGATGCTTAAAAAGGCGATCAGAGCCGGAACGTCGTAGTAAGGTGCGCCGTAAAACAGGCCCTTTACCTGCACGCCGATCGGCCCGGACCAATATAGGACCAGATGGGAGAACAGGCCGAGGTTTGTGCACAGGCCGGTAAACGCCAGAGGCAGAAACCGATCGACCCAGCGCAGAAAGGTCCATGGGCTGTCATCGCTTTGCGGGAAATAGCGGTAGAGCAGCACCACATCCCACACCATCATCAGGCCATACCCCATCGTAATGGAAAACAGCATGCCTTCCAGTACAGGAGCACCCAGAATAAAGACGAGCAGATATCCCAGCCCGAAAGACAGCGCGATCGCCGCCAGAAAAGAGCACAGGATGCCCCGGTAATCCTTGATAGCGGTCAGGTAGCTCATGCCGTTCCAGTTCAGGATCATCTCGGCAAACAGCCATAAACATAACAGCCCCTGCAGGAGCGTTGCGCCGGAGAACAACAGAAAGATGCCGTACAGGATGCAGCCAATCAGCAGCATCAGGACGCTGGATCCCCAGAAAGAGGGGAGAATTGCATCCTCGCGTTCTTCGTACAGCATATCGGCCAGATAGCGGGTCACAGGCATGGAGAAAAAGCTGGTGACAGTCAGCGAGGACAGCAGCGTATAGGTGACCATACACACCAGCAAGTCCTGCTGGGTACGCTCGGCCCCGGCCCAGCTGCACAGCAACAGAATACCAAGCTGCAGCGCAATACCCAGCAGCATCGGTCCGGTGCAGATGATGCCGGCATAGCCGTAGGCGCGCAGCCATGCAAACAAACCCTTGCGCCGAAATAACTTTTTTAATTCAAATCCGATTCCTGCCATTTGTTACTCCAAATGAAAATGCTCTGCAGTTGCCTGGTACATCTTCCGATAGTTGTCTAACATTTGTTCGTGATGAAAATATCGGTCTACGCGCTGCTGACCGATGCGCCCCATTTCTTCCCGACGGGCACGGCTGGCACACATCCGTTCCATGGCATCTGCCAGACCCTGCCGGTACATGGGCGGCACACAGTACCCCGCTACCCCCAGATCATCGCCGGGCGCGCCTTCCAGCAGTTCCCGACAGCAGCCCACTTCAGTCGTCACGCAGGGGCGGCGTGCAGCCATGGATTCCAGTACGGAAAGTGGCTGACCTTCCGAGATACTGGTCAGGATAGTAAAGTCCAGCTTTTGCATGTACTGCACCACGTCCACACGGCCGGTAAAGATCAGATTGTCCAGCCGGAGCTGCTTCACCAGGGCATAACACTCCTGCGCATAGTCCTCATCGTCCACGCCGCCCATGATGTGCAGGCGAACCTGCGGAACCCGGGAGGAAAGCTCAAAGAAGGCGTAGATCATGGTTTTGATATCCTTGATAGGGGCCAGACGCACTACAGCGCCAATATCGACCCAACCGTCCTCAGGCTTGAGCGGGATGTCGCAAAAGCGCTGATACTGCACGCCATTGGGGATAACGATGCATTTGCTGCCATCACAGCCCATTTCGATCTGAGTACGGCGGGCGTTATAGAACAGACTGCTTACCCGGAACGCTCTGCGGTAGATATCCTCGGACAACATATAAAAGAAGCGGATCCAACGGCTTTTGAAAGAGGGAACGACCCAGTCGGCACGGATGATCTCTTCTTCGCGCTCGCGCGTATAGATGCCGTGCTCTGTCAGAAGCACCGGCGCATGGTTCATGCTGCCGCCCAGACAGGCCAACAGGCCGCCATATCCGGTGGAGATCGCATGATAGATCTGCGCTTTTGGCACGCGTCCGGTCAGCAGGTACAACACCGGCAACAGCATGGAGCGCATGGTGTGAAAAGCGTCAGCATAGGGGACATAGGGATATTCCTCCAAGCAGATATCGGTAAACAGTTTCATAAACTCCCGGCTCTGCAGAAAGGAGAGAGGATGCACCTTTTTCTGCTGAAACAGCCGGAACAGCACGTCCCAGTCCGGCGTTCCGAGCCGCAGTAATTCCCGCAAGGCAGTACGCTCTTCTTCGGTAAACAAAACGGGCACATGTTCTCCGTGCAGGCGTAAGGCATCGTCCAGAAATACCTCTTCCACCTCAACAACATTGGATGGAAGGTCGTAGACGAATTTGCCGCGTCCTTCCGCTTTTGCGCCAATGACCCACAGCACAAACTCGTGCTCCTGCATGGCCTGAATATAGGCGTGCATCCAGGTGGAAACACCGCCATGCACATAAGGGTAGGAGCCTTCCAGAATCAGACAGATCCGCATTCGGTTCATGCTCCTTTCCGCTCAATGCGCACTGTTTCGGCGGTGGCCTTCAGCAAGTAGAGATCTCCGGTCAGATGGGTCAGCTCGCCATTTGTTACGCGGCCGGGCGTTCCTTCATTGGCACGGAAGAAAAGCCATGCTTCATCGACAAAATTGCCGAGATGCAGGGTCCACGCGGTGTCGGTGCTGTCCAGCGCAACGGTCAGCTGCGCGTACCGTTGGATGGCACCGGAACACTCGGTCCCGGTCTGACGGCGAAGATCCGGTGCAGAGGTGCTGAGCCATTTCAGATAGTCCTCCAGACCGCCTTTATACACTTCCCAGCCTTCCGCTGCACCGCGGTCTTCATCCAACAAGTCATCCGGGTGCATAAAATGCGTGCTGACATAGTGCATATTCAGCTCACTCATAGCCGCTAGGCGCATATAAGTATCACCAACCATACCACCGGACACGATACGAGGCTGCTCCACGATACCATCCGTTGCCACACCGAACTCCTGTACATAGGGCAGATCTGTGCCGTCTTTAAAATAGGTGCTGGCAATGGTACGGATCTGCGGAACTTTTGTGCCAAGCACCCGTCGGCCTTCGGCAGAGAGAATGTTGGAGGGCGGAACATATACCGTGCCATTCGTGTAAGGGAGAACGGTTTGCTGAAATTCAATCAGCTCTTCCATGGCGGCTGTAATGGCTTCTTCGCTGGGCCACTGCCGATAGGCGTACAGACCCTTGTAATCGGTATTTGGCAGCACCAGAGGCTGGTGGTTGTAACCGTGAAACCCTATCTCGCCGCCCTGCCGCAGCAGAAGGCTTCCAAAATAACGAAACTGCTGTGTATCTTTTTGACGTGTCGGTTCATCCACGGTGTCATCCTCGTAGTTTTCAATCATGACACCGGTAAAACGAACTCCGTATTTCTGCGCCAGCTGCACCAGATCCGGCCACCAGACTTTGCTGTAAAAGTCGCTGATGCTCATGCTGTAATCTCTGCGGATATAGGTGCCATCACCGCCGGGAACAGGAGAAGGAAAATCGTCCAGATAGAACACGGAACCGTTAATGACAGGGTAAGCAGTGGCATCGCATAGCAAGCTGAAGGATGCTGCATAGATACCGCGCATGATTTTGTCGTAAATGCCGATATTGTCTACTACGATTCTTCCGCTGCCCAGTGAAACGCTCCACACCAGCGGCGTGCCTTCGTCTCCGGTACGGGCATACACCGTGGCTTCTTCCCGGAGGCTGACACTCAGAGCGGACTCAAACGGGTCGCTGAATTCATAGCGCTGTCCACCGCCAAGCATAAATTCCTCCGCAGGAACGATGCTCTCTGCAAGTTTATAGTTCCAGGAAGAGGAAAGCACACCCAGTTTCAGAGAAATCACGTCAAAATAGGAGGTTTTGCTCGGCGTCATAGCAAACAGGATGCTGCCGCCCTGTTGTGCCCAGTTCATCAAAGTGATCAGATCCTGTCCCAGTACATCCAGATCAGGCACTAACACCACAACCGTCTTGTAATTGGAAAAGTCCGGAAGGAGAGTGGACGATTTGGAAATATCCACTGTCTGTGTACTGACTTTCATGTCCAGAAGGATCTGATCAAACTGCTTTTTTGCCTCGGACACATTGTCCTGGGTACTGTCATACAACAGGAGATTGGTGACCGGCTGGCCAAATAACGCATTTTGAGCCGGCAGCACAGAGGTCCGGCTCAGGTAATCGATCTTGAAATTGGTTGATGCATACTTTATGCCGCAGCGCTCTGCAAAAAGCACGCCGGCAATCAGCAGAAATACCAGCCAGATCAGCAGCAGTTTGCTCCAGCGAAATTGTTTTAGTTTTGATAGAAAGCGGAGTTTCATTTGGAAGCCTCTTTGCCATACCAGAAATTTACGATTTCCTGTCCTTTGGAGGTAAGATAGACATTCTGCTCCTTGATTTTGTGCAGAATGTCCTGAATCGCAGTGCCATTGTGCAGTATGGCGGCCATTCGCAGCTGGAGCAGCCAAGGCTCTTCTCTCTGCGGCCAGCGTTCGGAAAGTGCGTCAATGGTCTGGCGGGCGGTATCATATTCCGCTAAGTCTAACTGGACAGAAGCCAGCTTGCACCCCAAGGTAAAGTCCCGACGCGTGCCGATGCGTTTTTTCAGCAGCCGCTCCAACTGGCGCTGCTGGATCTCGGCCGCACGGCCCTGCACATACCCGGATTCGATGTAGCTTTCCAGATAATCGCAGTAACTGCACAGGATATCAGGGTCGTCCGGGTCAGAAGCATATTGCTGTTCATGCTGTTGCAGTGTGAGATCAGCTTCCTTGGAAATTTGCGCCAGAGCAGTGGAAGCATAGTGCACAACCTCACTGTCGTTATTCAGCCGGGCCTGCTGCAAAAGGTGATAATAACTGGTAGGAGCTTCTGTCAGAACTGAGAGGATCAGCTGCCGCTTTTGAAGGGGGTTGTTTACCAGAAGAGCTTCTTCCAGCGGAATGACCTGTTCCTCGTCTGCGTTTCCGGGAACAAGAATGCTTCGGTGGATCTCTTCGTTGATGTGCATTTTTTCCAACGTCTTTTCCAGCAGGTCATCGCCAAATAATGCCCGGTTGGTGTGCAGGATCAGAACGCACAAAGGTCCCCAGATGGGAACCAACAGAATCACCGGAAAAAAGTATCCCTTTATATCCAGAATGCCGCAGCGTATAAGCAGCCATAGCACAAGACAGACCAAAAGATGAAAAAGTAACAATACCAATGTTGAAATACTAGCATTCATTAGCAGGATCCTTTTTTGCAGCAGCGATCAGGCGGTGCTGTCCATCCAACGATACAGATGTGACCTGAAATCCTTTTTCGGCCATGCGCTGGGTAAGGAGCGGCAGGTTTTCCTCTGTGGCCTGATTCAGCAGCAGGTAAACGTTCTCGTCTGTGCCAAGTCCGGCAATATCGCTGCTGCGGATGCTGCGCTCCAACTGCGCATAAAATTCCTCTGAAGTTGCAAACTTACCGGAGACGCGCAGCAGCAAATGCTGCGCCATCTTGTCCTCCTGTAAGGTGCAGGCGTTTGCGAGCTGCTCCGCGAATGGCACGGGCCGCATCAGACAGGTGCCCGGAAGATACCATGTTTCCTGAATGGCACTTTCATATTCAAAAGCGCGGATCAGTGCGGTTTCTACCAGACCACACAGGATGCGGAACAGGTTCTGATAATAGAGTGTCATCTGGTTTTCCCCGGCTGTCCGCAGGCTGATGAGCACTACGATCGAACCGTTCTGGCGTACACCGGCTGCATACATGGGAAGATCCGGAGCAAACGTCCGATTGACCCACACACCATCCTGTTCAATGGCACGAAACACATCGATGTATTTATCAACGGCAAGTGAACGGGCAGGAGCAGGCTGCAATCCGGAGCTTGCTGCGGTCAGCCGCGCAAAGGCATACCCCTTTTCCAAGTGATAGATCGTGAGGCTGTGGTTTTCCAAAATATCTTCCATGACCTGTATGGTCTTGCGGTAAATCTCCTGCGGCTGCAGGGTGTTCAGCTGCTGCGTTACAGTATAGATCTTTCCAAAACTGTCTCTGCGGCCAAGGATCTGATGCCGGAAAAGCTGCTTATCCTCCAAGGTGTCCTCATAGAGCTCCTGCGTAAATTGAAGCCGCTGCCGCAGCAGGTTGTTTTCATTCTGTACAAAGCGCGAGGTTTCCGTATTGCGCAGCTGCACATATCCGCAGGAAGCACCTATTATGAAATAAATAAGGAACGGCAGCCAGTAGGACGGCTCGTAAAACAGCAGTACAAGCGTCATTCCCTGCCGAAAGTATCCAAAAATCAAAGAAAGAGACGCGAGAAAAGCTGCAAACACACCGGCGTTCAGGCCGTATACAGTGCCGATAAGCATTACGAAAGCCAACCGGAAATCAACCATCTGGAATTGCGCGTCTGTGTGGGTAAGCTGTACCAGAAGTTCCGTGACCCCCGATGCCAACAAGATCTCGAGAAAGCGCAGCAGCCGGATCTGATTGCGCAGAGTATCGACTATCCGGTGGAGCAGCGGCTTTTTCGGCGTTTGGCTTTTCTGCCATGCATGATAGATCTGCGGCATGTCGTCCAGCAGACAATAGCGTTGAAACCACCCATATCGGTTGCGTACCACCTTGTCGTCTGCAGGATACGTCTGGAGCGTATCGGTACCGTAGGTCACTTCCAGTGTCGGGCGTAGTTTTTGCAGCGCGGTGCCCAGCATCCGGCAGTCGATGTGAAATACCTCCGGAAGCGTGAAAAGCTCCGGCTGAGGCGTCCATGTATCAAACACGCGATTTACAAGGCTGGCCAGTTCGTCAAAACAGAGTGCGTAAACAGGCTGCGCGGCTTGCTCGTCAAACGAAACCTTTTCGGTGGGGATCTGCTGGAAAAGCCGCTCAAAGCATTTCGGCCCAGCTGCCGAAATGCTGTAGATGTAGGGAAGCCGGAAAACCTTGACCTGGATCTTGCTTGTTTTTGCATAGTGCAGACAAAGCTCTTCTGCCGTTCGCGTCAGTATGGATTGACTTGTGGGCGGTGTCAGGACGCTCTCCGGGCCGGAAAAGTAGATCAGCTCCACTTCCTTCTCCCGGAACTCCTGCAAAACGCGGCGAAGCCGATCCAGCTCGCCTTCCGGGTTGTTGTGAGGCAACAGATATTCTGAAAAGTAGACGATCCGGTCAAAATCGTAGGTAGTGTAAAGCCGATCCAACAGCTGCCTGCTATCCAGAATAACTGATTTTATGCGAGTGTCCGAAAGCATATCGTCTTTGCGATGTGTCGTCAGAACGTGATCATCGGGAAAGGCTTCCTCGATCCATTCCTTTGTCAGAAACATCGTGTTTCCTGTAAGCAAAACTTCCATGTCATTTTACCGTTATTGTTTAAGCTTCTGAGAAGAATAAGAGATTTTATAGAATAGTATCATATTGGGTAGAAAGTTGCAAGGACGGGTGCTGAATACAGGGAGATACAGCGAAAATCTTCTAAAAAAGACCATCCGCGGTGATATGTATGAAAATCAATCAATGTTTGCAATTCAAAATCTTTTTCAGTGTGTCCGTAAATTTCACATCCTGCTCCTTCGTCCGTTTCGCACTCCCTTTCGGGTGCTTGCCGGCACGAAGGAGCTTTTTGTTTTCGTACCGCCGCAGCATGAGGGCATCCATGTTGTCAGCAGTGTACTCCAAGCCGTTCTGATTCAGCACTCTGGCACACCGGGCAAGGCACATACTCGCCAGACCGTAGTCCTGTGTTACGACCACATCGCCGGGTTTCACCCGGTTGACCAGCGCAAAGTCCACACTGTCAGCACCCTTGTCGAATACGCGCGTCTGCGCACCCTCACGCTCGATCTGGTGCGAGGTATCACACAGGATAATGACCGGGATGCCGAACTGCTTTGCAATCTGCAAAGTCAGATCAACCACGGGACAGCCATCCGCATCAATCAAAACATTCATCGAATATGCTCCATCACCCATCGAAACGCCCTTGCCGTGCGCAGGTCGGTATCCTTGAAATGCCCGCCGCTGTTCCATTCAAGGGTGCAGTCTGTGCCACGCTCTATAAGCCGGCTGTGCAGGGTGCGGATGTTATCACCTACCGCAGCCATGACAGCGTTTTTCGTATGCTCTTCCTTGTCGCCAAGGCTCAGGTAAATGCACTGTGCCTGCATCGGGTGCTGCTGTTCAAACTCCATCCATTCCGGAAACCAAACAGAGGGCGAGGCGGCGGCGATACCATAGAACAGATCAGTCTGGGTGGATGCCCACAATGCAAACAGCCCGGCCAGCGAGTAGCCGCCCAGAATGATTTTGACGTTTTCCGGGAGAGGATACTGTTGCTTCAGTGTGGGAATGACCTGTTCTGTCAGGAAGCGCAGGGTTTCCGCAGCCTTGCCGCCAAATCCTTGCTTTCCCCACACAGCAGGGGCTTCCCACGGGGAAAGTGCATCGTTCCAGCTTTCCACGGGCACGGCCGCAAACAAAAAGTGGTGCGCACTCTGTGCAATAGCGGCAATCTCGCTTTCCATGCTTTGCAGCTCGTGTTCGCCGGTCATTTGGAGCAGCAGGTATTTTGCATGAGCTTCGCCGTAAATGCGGCAAGGTCTGTTCCTGAGTTGCATTGTATGTGCGGTCATTGCAGCATCCTCCCGAAAATTTTCGATAAGCCCAGTATAGCAACCGAGAAATCATTTTGCAATTCGAAAAGCGTTCGCATTCGCAAGCAGTATCTTCGTAAAAAAGCTGGCACCTGATTTGAAGTTGTGCGAGGCTTCCAGAGTGATGTATCAGCAGTTTTTGAACGATCATGCCGTAGCCCATAAGCGGCAGACGAACCGGGCACGTGGGATCTGAACAGGGCAGCGTTATTCAATACCGCTAAGCTCGCGGTACAGCGTGCGGGCATAGGAATCTGTCATGCCGCTGATATAGTCGGTGACCATCAGAAGCCGGAGGTACAAGTCAAAAGATTCCGTGCCGGTTCGGGTGTTTTGGTAATCCTGCTTGTAATTGCCGGAGAAGATGGCGAGAAGCTTTTTGTCGGCCTTGGAAGGTGCCTGTCCGTCGGTGCAGTATGCAGAGTCATAGTACAGCACGGCGGGAACAAAATGATCCAGCAGAAAATCGAGAATGACCTGTCCGGACAGTTCCAGTTTCAGGATGCCGGGCGTATCGAAGGCAAATTTCCGCATGGCCCCTTTCAGAATGTCAATGGTGATGGCGTGATTGGTTCCTTCAAACAGATCACCGCAGTAGGTCCCGGCCATGATCTCTTTATATTTGCAGGAAAAACGGTAGATAGCTACATACATCAGCCACTGACGCGTTTGGGTGAGCCATTTTTTAAATGCAGCGCTGTCGTTTTCTGGGGTGTGGTCTGCACCGCGCTGCTTGGAAAGCTCTTGGATCTGCTCATCGGAGAAGTACTCAGGGCTTCTGTGGGAAACGATCTTTGAATGGTCATAAGAATTTGTGTAATATTCAATGAACTGGTCAAGGGTGAACAGGCCCTTTTTAAAGGCATCTTCCAGATCGGCAGTAGAGTATGCAATGTCGTCGGCTGCTTCCAGCAGGTAGGTCAGCGGATGGCGCACGATGCCTTTGTCGGGAGTGGCGGTCCCAACCGCTTCCGAGATCTGCTCAAAAGTCTCCTGTTCTGCAGCGAAGAAGCCGAGTTTGTGCTTTCGGATATCCGCATTGTCTTTATCAACGGAGCAGGAGTCGGTGGGGTATTTTACCAGCGTGCTGATGATCGCTTTGGACAGATTGAGGCTGGAACCGTGTTTTGCTTTCAGCAGGATCCGCAGCGCCTGTGCATTGCCCTCAAAATTTTCCAGATCAGCGATCATCTGCTCGGATAACCAGCTGCGAAGGGACCGTCCTTTGTATTTTACATGGTCGAGGTTCTCTTTGAACCAGTCACCGATCACGGTCTCGCCGAAATGCCCGAAGGGCGGATTGCCGAGGTCGTGCAAAAGGCCGGCGCAGAGCAGGACTGATGCGATGGCTTCGGCATCCTCCGGAACGGCAATATCAGTTGGCTTGTACTGTGTTGTGTTTTTGGAGATCATGATGCCAAGCTGCCGGGCGATCGTGGAGACTTCGATCGAGTGCGTCAGGCGGGTTCGGATGAAATCACTCTTATCCAGAGGAAACACCTGCGTTTTATCCTGCAGCCTGCGGAATGCAGCGCTGGAAACGATCCGGCTGTAGTCCTTTTCAAATGCATTGATGGGATACTCCTTGAACGAATCGGGCTCAGGAGGTTCAGAAGAAAGTTTTTCAGTTGACAGCAATTTTGCCCATTCCATAATCAGTACACCTCGCTTTTGAAACGTCGTGATCAAAAATCTGCAAAAGGCATCGGCCTTCCATCACTGCCATTATACAAAAGAAACGCTGCTCCGGCAACAAAAAACGGATTCTCTGAAAAAAACACAAAAACTGCAGCTTGAACATGTGCAGAGTTCCAATTTATTTCGGGATCCGAAAAAAGGAAAGCGGAGTGTTATGCTGCGGTGTACTACTTCCGTCAGATGCACCCGAAATTGAATCAGACAAAAGCTTCCCTTTCCGTGGGCTGCGTGCCTGCGGGGCAGGAACGGCGGGGTATCAGCCAGATTGCACAAAACGCATTGCACAAAATTGAACAGCTTTTCAGGAAAAAATCTTGCTATTCCGCTTGCGCTCATGTATAATGGACTTAACTTGAAAGGTAGGATGTTTAAAAACACTCTGCCGTATGCTGCTGCAGATGACTTGAAAGGTGGAACATGGGATGTTGTATAAGAAAGCTTCTGAGATGAAACCCACTCCGATTCCCCATTGCATGGGCGGCGAGGGCACCGTGATGATGGAACGCCTGCTGGATGCGCCTGCCGAAATGCTGGGCAAGGGCCGCGCCTACGTGCGCCACACGCTGGCACCGGGCGTGACCATTGGCAGGCACACGCATGAGCACGAGATGGAAAGCATGGTCATCGTCTCCGGCCGCGCTGTCCACATCATCAACGGCGAGGAGCAGATCTTGGAGAAGGGCGACATCATTGCCGCCATGCCCGGCGACACCCACCAGATCGCCTGCCTGGGCGACGAGCCGCTGGTGCTGATCGCACAGGTGCTGTACGAATAAAGGAGGAGCTTCAGATGGAACAGATCCGCAGTGCCGATGTTCTGGCCAGTTTTCCACAGGTGGATGAGGAAAAACTGAACGCCGCCCTTGCCGCCGAAGCTGCCGCCAGCAACCGCAAGATCATTGTGCTGGACGACGACCCTACCGGCGTACAGACGGTACATGATATTTATGTTTATACAGATTGGACGGTAGAAAGCCTGCGCAAGGGCTTTGCTGCGCCGGAAAAGCTCTTCTTTATTCTGACCAACAGCCGCGGCTTTACCGTGGCCGAGACCACCAAGGCCCACCGCGAGATCGCGGAGAACACCGCCAAGGTGGCCCGCGAGTTCGGCATGGACTACCTTATCATCAGCCGCGGCGACTCCACCCTGCGCGGCCACTACCCGCTGGAGACCGACCTGCTGCGCGAGGTGACGGAGGCTGAGAACGGTTACAAGATGGATGGCGACATCCTGTGCCCCTACTTCCGCGAGGGCGGACGCTTTACACTGGACAACGTGCATTATGTGCGCTACGGCGCAGAGCTTGTGCCCTGCGGCCAGACCGAATTTGCCAAGGACGAGACCTTTGGCTACCACGCCAGCAACCTGTGCGAATACATTGAGGAAAAAACCGGCGGCAAAGTCCGCGCAGGAGACGTGACCTGCATCTCGCTGGAAAGCCTGCGCGCCATGGACTTTGACGGCATCGAGGCCCAGCTGCTGACGGTGCACGATTACGGCCATGTGATCGTGAACGCAGTGGCGGACTGCGATGTAAAGGTGTTTGCAGTGGCACTGTACCGCGCCATGGCAAAGGGCCGTCACTTCACCATCCGCAGTGCGGCCGCACTGGTCAAGGCCATCGGCAATATTTCCGACCAGCCGCTGCTCACCCGGGAAAAGATGGTCACGCAGGAAAGCAAGGCAGGCGGCATCATCGTGGTGGGCAGCCACACCAAAAAGACCACTGCTCAGCTGGAAGAACTGAAAAAAGTACAGGGCATCGAGTTTATTGAGATGGACAGCGACAAGGTGCTGGTGCCGGGCGAGCTGGAAAAGGAAGCAGCCGCCATCGTGGCCCACTGCTCACAGCAGATCGCAAAGGGCATCACCTGCTGCGTGTCCACAAAGCGCGTGGTGCTCACCCTGCCGGACGACACCCCGGAAGCAGCCCTCGTGCGCAGCGTTGCCATCAGCGATGCACTGCAAAGCTGCGTGGGCAGGCTGACCGCTTCCCCGGCTTTTGTGGTGGCAAAGGGCGGTATCACCAGCAGCGACGTGGGCGTGAAGGCCCTGCGCGTAAAATGCGCCAAGGTGCTGGGCCAGATCCGGCCGGGCATCCCGGTATGGCAGACCGGTGCCGAAAGCCTGTTCCCCGGCACGCCGTACATCATCTTCCCGGGCAATGTGGGCGAAGTGCCCACCCTGCGGGAAGCGGTGGAAATTTTACTGGGCTGACACTCTGATGATTTAGAATGTCCTCCGCTTCGCTCTGGGCATATTCAGCGGAAAAATTATTTTTAATGATTGCAAAACAGCCAGACCGCGGTTGCGCAGCAATGAAAGCCCCAGTGGGGCTTTCAAGCGGCAGAACGTTCTTGCGGGAGCAAGATGGAGGGGCCTTGCCCCGACAAGTTCCGCGGGTCTGGCTGTTTTGCTTTTTACGAAGATAAGCTGCTTCTTGTGCAGTGGGTATTCGTGTGGGGCAGGTTTGTATGGCTTTTATAAAATGCATTGCCGCCGGATACGTTCTCTTTTGCGCGCCAAAAGAGAACCAGAAAGGACGGCGGTGCCCGCAGGGCATGAAAGCCCCAGTGGGACTTTTGAGCCGCAGACCGGTTTGCGAAGCAAATGCCACTACCTGTTACGACCCCTTCCCGTGAAAAAGCAAAGCCGGAATGACCGCAGTCATTCCGGCTTTGCAATATACAAAAATAATAATTCTGCTGTTTATGGCGCAGCGCACGCGGAGCCATTTTAAAGGAACGATCACTCTTTTTTGGCTTTCTTTTTCTTCTTTGCTGCCTTTTCCTCCGGCTTGTTTTTCATCAGCCTGCCGAGGGATGCGGCAGTGTATACGCAGAAGCAGCCCACCACCACGATCAGCACGACGGCGCTTGCGTCCAGCGCCACGGTGCCGGCGCGGACAGCGGCCAGATACAGTGCCAGCAGCACCACGCCGCCGCCCAGCCACAGGCTGCTGCTGTTCACCTGCTTTTGCCACTCCTGCTGCGGCGTGAGCGGATGCTGCTGCGCCTTGCCCTGCCGGGCCTTCTTTTTCCAGATGTTATCACTTTGAAACGGATTCATGTTCCGGTGGCTCCTTCCCTGTCTTTTTCTTTAAGGGTATTATACGCCGCAAGATGGGATGATGTCCAGAAAGAAGTGAATTTTTCACCACTTGCATCCCACATTTGTGCAGAACGACCAAAACCGGCCCGAAATATCGGCTATTCGCCAATTTACTTTTTGCGGGCCGAAGAGTAATCTAATGGTAGGATGTAAAGACGGACAAGCTGTTGAGATTGAACTAAAGGTAGGATGTAGCAAAGAACCTTTGCTGCGGGCTTGTCCGGCACGAGAACGCGAAAAACAAAAGGAGGCTTTTCCGTTATGAAGGTAGGTCTGATCTATACCAGCACCACCCCGGAACTGATCGAACTGGTGGAGCAGGAAGTCAAAAAGCAGCTGGGCGATGATGTGGAGCTGTACAGCCTGCAGGACCCCAGCATTCTGGCAGATGTCCGCGCGGCAGGCTATGTGACCACTGCACCGGCAGCACGCCTGATCGGCATGTATATGAAAGCCGCTGAGGAAGGCGTGGATGCCATGCTGAACCTGTGCAGCAGCGTGGGCGAAGTTGCCGACAGCGCACAGGACGTGGCAAAGTACATTGGTGTGCCTATCGTCCGCGTGGACGAGGAAATGTGCCGCGAGGCTGTCCGCAAGGGCCAGCGCATCGGCGTGATGGCTACCCTGCCCACCACTCTGGAACCCACCAAGGGCACCATCCTGCGCATGGCCCGCGAGTGCAACCGGCACGTGGAACTGGTGGACTGTCTGGTGGATGGTGCATTCGGTCTGGATCAGGACCAGTTCAAGGCCCGCATGACCGAGATGGCCGGAACCATTGCCGACAAGGTAGACGTGATCGTGTTTGCACAGGGCAGCATGGCCTACTGCGAACAGTATATCGCCGATAAGTTTGGCAAGGTGGTTCTCAGCAGCCCCCGCTTTGGTGCAGCCGAGCTGAAAAAGGCGCTGGAAAAGAAAGGCACCATTTAAAAAAGGAACAAGAGCCGGAGCACGAGATCGGCTCAGGAGAAGATAATTTTTTGAAGGAGAATTCTTATGAAAAAGATGATTTCCCGTCGTGACTTCCTGAAGGTGGCTGGCATTTCCGCTGCCGCTCTGGGTCTGGCTGCCTGCGGCGGCTCCGGCACCAGCACAGCTGCTTCCACTGCCTCTACTGCAGCTTCTACCGGCTCCTCTGCTGCCGCTTCCGGTTCGGCTGTCACCCTGAAGCTGGGCTTCTCCACCAACGAAGAAGACCCCCGTGCAAAGGGCGCAAAGCAGTTTGCAGAGGAAGTTGCCGAAAAGACCGGCGGCGCTGTGGAAGTTCAGCTGTACCCCTCCGGCCAGCTGGGCGGCGATGCTGACCTGATCAACTCTATCGCTCTGGATTCCGGCACGGTGGATATCATTATCACCGATGCCTCCAACTTCGCCACCTACGATGCAAAGATGGGCATTTCCGCACTGCCGTTCCAGTTCGAGACCTTCGACGATGCATGGGCATTCATGGACAGCGACATCGAGGCTGCCGCCGAGGAAGGTCTGCTGAGCCAGAATATGCGTGTGCTGGCCCACTACTGCAACGGCTTCCGCTGCGTGACCAACTCCAAGGGCCCCATCAACAGCCCTGCCGATATGAACGGCCTGCTGATCCGCACCCCCGAGAACCCTGTCATCATGGCTACCATGACCGCTCTGGGTGCCAACCCCCAGCCGCTGAGCTTCTCTGAGCTGTATCAGGCTCTGCAGCAGAAGACCTATGATGCACAGGAAAACCCCATCCCCGTTATCTACAACAATAACCTCTACGAAGTTCAGGAGTACCTGAGCATCACCAACCACATCTACTCCGGCATGTGCTTTACCATTGCCGAGAGCAGCTGGAACAAGCTGAGCGCTGACCAGCAGCAGATCGTTTCCGACGCTGCAAAGGCATCTGCCGATTACGACCGTGAGCTGAACGAGCAGCAGACCAACGACCTGGTCTCCGCTCTGGAAGAGAAGGGCATGAAGATCAACAGCCCGGAACTGGCTCCGTTTGCAGCTGCGACCGAAAAGGTCCTGACCGACAACGCCGATACCTACGGCGACCTGCTGGATCAGCTGAAGGCATGGAAAGAAGCCCGCTGAGATCACTGACCAGAAAACCTTGAAATAAAACCGAAGCAAAGGGACGAGGGGGCGTGCCCTTCGTCCCTTTGCATTTTATCTGAATCGCACTTGGAAAGGAGTTTGTACTGTGAAAAAACTGCAAACCACTCTGGACAAGATCACCACCCTCATTTCCGCCATTCTCTGCGCAGCTATGATGGTAATTCTGTTCGCAAACGTTGTGCTGCGCCTGATCCCCGGCATCGGCGGCTTCAAGTGGTACATGGAGAGCAGCCAGTATCTGAACGTCTGGTCCATGCTCATTGCCTGCATCGGCATCAACGCCATGGGCACCAACCTCCGCGTGGAAGTGGTGGATTCCATCCTCGGTAAGACCCCGCTGGGCAAAAAGATCGTTGTCATCATCCGTGATCTGTTCATCATCCTGTTCTACGTCATGGTCACCTACGGCGGCTACCAGCTGTGCACCCGCGCAAAGCAGGCCGTTTCCACCATGCCGCAGTTCACCATGGGTCAGGTGTACACCATCTTCCCCATTGCCGGTGTGCTGTGCATCCTGTCCGCCGTTCTCAACCTGATCGTTGAACTGACCGCAAAACCGGAAGGGGGCAAATCCAAATGATCGCATGGCTGCTGATCTCATTCTTCGTTCTGCTGTTCCTTGGTGTGCCCATCGCCATGAGTCTGGGCCTGTCCGCCATCGGCGGCATCCTGTTTCTGGGCGGCGGCAGCACCGTCACCATTGCCCAGCGCATGTTTGAGGGCATGAACAGCTTTGCACTGCTGGCCATCCCTCTGTACACCTTTGCCGGTTTCACCATGTCCAAGGGCGGTATTTCCAAGCGCCTGATGGACTTCTGTTACTCCATCGTCGGCCACATCTACGGCGGTCTGGCTCACGTGAACGTGCTTTCCAGCATGATCTTTGCGGGCATCTCCGGTTCCGCTGTTGCCGATACCGCAGGCGTTTCCGGTATGTTCATGCCGGAAATGGTGCGCAAGGGCTACTCCAAGAACTTTACCGTTGCCGTTACCGCCATTTCCTCCACCATCGGCATCATCATTCCTCCGTCCATCCCCATGGTGGTCATTGCCGGTATCTGCGGCATTTCCACCGGTAAGCTGTTCCTCGGCGGCATCATCCCCGGTGTCCTGTGCGGTCTGGCACAGATGATCGTCAGCTATTTCATGGCCAAGAAGGAAGGCGTGCCCAAGGAGCCGGGCCACTTCACCATCGGCCCCGTGCTGCATGGCCTGTGGGAGAGCTGGCCCGCCCTGCTCATGCCCATCATCATCGTGGGCACCATCACCATGGGTATCGTCAGCCCCACCGAGGCAGGCGTGATCGCTGTTGTTTATGGTCTGTTTGCCGGCGGCATCATCTACCGCGAACTCAAGTGGGAGGACATCAAGTTTGCCTTTGCAGAGACCGTCCGCACCAGCGGCCGTATCTTCATCGTTATCGGCGCTGCAAAGCTGTACACCGTCATGCTGACCACTGCGGGCTTTGATAAGTGGGTGGCCAAGACCATGCTGGGCTTCTCCACCAACCCCACTGTCATTCTCATCATGATCCTGCTGATCTTCTTCATCGTCACCATGTTCATGGAGTCCATCGCAACGCTGACCCTGTTCATGCCCATCCTGTATCCCATTGCTCTGGGTGTGGGCATCGACCCCATCGTGCTCAGCGTCCTGATCACCGTGGTCATCGGTGTTGGTCTGGTCACTCCTCCGGTGGGCATGTGTATTTACGTTGCCTGCGATCTGATGGATGTTACGGTCGGCGAGGTGTTCCCCACATTGGTGCCGTTTATTGCAGCTACCTTCGTCTGCATTGCGCTGATGGTCGCCTTCCCCCAGCTGATCCTGCTGCCCACCTATTTGATGGCGTAACCGTTGCGTCCGCTTTTCAGATATGGTAAAATAGTGGCGGAAATTCAACGTGTGATGTTTGGAGGCTTTCTGCCCCGGAACGTTCCACGCTGAACGACCCCGAATATCCACAAAACCGGATTTGGAGGCGGAACTATGTCAATGGAACATCCTGAAAAACAGAAGAATGCGGTAAAGTCTGTAGTCGATCAGGTCATGGATGGGATCATCTCCCAGATCATCGACGGCACCCTGCATCCGGGCGACAAGCTGCCTACCGAAATGGAACTGTGCAAGCAGTTCGGCGCGGGCCGCAACTCGGTGCGGGAAGCTGTGAAAAAGCTGCAGGCCTACGGCATCCTGTACATCAAGCGTGCCGACGGCACCTTTGTGAGCGAAAACTACAACCAGAAAATGCTGGACCCGATGCTGTACAGCATCATCCTGCAGAAGAACAGCTGGCAGGAATTTGTGGAGCTGCGCTCCGTAATTGATATCGGTACGCTGAATATTATCATTCAGCGCAAGGATATCGCATCCTTTCTGCCGGACCTGTACCGCACCTTCGGCGAGCTTTCTGCCGAAATGCACTCGCCGGAGCCTTCGGTGGATAAGGTGCTGGAGCTGGACAGCCGGTTCCACACCCAGATCGCCAATGCGGCCCAGAACCCCATGCTGGCCACCATCACCGAGTACATCACCCGGCTGACGCTGCCCAGCCGTCTGGAGACCACCCGCAAGGTGCTGGCCAAGGGCGAAGCGGAGATCGAGCGGTTCGTAGAGCTGCACCGCCAGCTGCTCAGCGTGATCGAGCGCAGGCAGGTGGACGAGATCGCCGCTACAGTGCAGGATCACTACATCTTCTGGAAGAAGTAAGCATACAGGCCTCCTGCCTGCCGTAAAAGGCGGGCAGGGGACGGTGAGTTTACAAGATAGGATGTTTGTGCTAAAATAGCGTTAGCATCCTTTGTTAAGCTTCTCCAATGCGACATGCAAGGAGTGTTCATCCAATGAAAAAAATCATGATCTCCGTGGCCCCCGTTGCGGCCACAGACATTCTCATCAATCCGCGGGCCATTGCCCGGGATGTGTATGAGTGCTACAAAAACGGCGCGTCCATGGTGCATCTGCACTGCCGCGACCTGAACGGCAACCTCACCCCGGATCTGAGCCTGCTGGAAGAAACGGTGGCCTACATCCGCGAGATGTGCGACATCGTGGTGGAGATCTCCACCGGCGGCGTGTCCAACCTGACCATTGAGGAGCGTGTGCAGCCCTGCTACCCCTCCTGGGTGGAAGCCAACAGCCTGAATGTCGGCTCGGTGAATCTGGGTACCTCGGTGTACCAGAACCCCATCAAGGATGTGGAGTACTGCGTCAAGACCATCATGGACAACAAGAAGATCCCGGAGACCGAGGTCTTTGAGCTGGGCATGATCAACACCGTGCGGGAACTGAACGACAAGTTCCACTTTGTAAAACCCATCCTGTTTGCACTGGTGTTCGGCCATGGCGGCGAGATGCCTGCCACGGTGCCGGCCCTGCGCCACATGATCCAGGCGCTGGAAGAGAACTTCCCCAATGGCGACTACCTGTGGGGCTACACGCAGGCCCACCGCGAGGACTGGGAAATGGTCAAGACTGCGCTGGATATGGGCGCTTCCACCGTGCGCATCGGCTTTGAGGATTCGGACATGATCGCGCCGGGTGTCCATGTGGACAACAACGCAGCGCTGATTGCAAAGGTGTCGGACATCGTAAAGTCCAAGGGCATGATGCCCATGACACCCGACGAAGTGCGCGCCATGCTCAAGATCCCGCCGCTGCGCCGTTAAAAAGGAGGAAAGAAACGTATGGTGATTCAAGGCGTTGCTTACCTCTCAGACTTTGAGGCAAAAAAAGCCATCATGGAAATGGCCCGTCGGCTGGAAGCCAAGGGCTGGCTGGTGGCCGGTGACGGCAGCATGAGCGTCCGCGTCGGCCCGCAGGCCGTGTGGGTGACCGTTGCCGGTGCCGACAAGGCCGCGCTCACGCAGGATATGCTGGTGCGCGTGGATATGAATGGCAAGGCGATGCTCAGCGCAAAGCCCAAGCCCCTGCCCGAAGACCTGCCCATCCATCTGAAAATCTATCAGGAAAACGAGAACGCCCAGTGCGTGATGCACACCTATCCGGCCTGCGCGGCTGTGATGGGGATGCAGGGCCAGACCGTGCAGCCTGCAGCGTTCAGCCCCGCCGTGCGGGCGCTGGGACGGGTGCAGCTGCTGCCCGCCCAGAACGTGGACGCACAGGCACAGGCTGTCAGCCTGTTGTGCCGCACCGATAAGGCTGTCCTGCTGGAAAATGACGGCTGCCTGACCTGGGGCAAGACCCCGGCAGATGCGGCCCATCTGGTGGAAGCACTGGATTACTACGCAGCCGTCACCGCAAAGCTGGGCTGCGCAGGCTGCTCCAAATGCGGCAGCTGCAGCGGTCACTGCACCGGCTGCAGCAAGTGCGGCGCACCTGCCGTGCAGCCCATGGCTCAGCCCGCTGCACAGCCTGTGGCAATGGCAGTACCCTCCGCACAGCCTGCCCAGCCGGTGAGCCTGCCGGGCGTTACCGGGCTGATCCAGCCGGGCATGGCGCTGCCCACCCTGCCCAAACAGCAGGCGGCTCCTGCCCCTGCCCCGGTGCCCGCCGCACAGCCTGCGGCAGTCCCTGCAATGGCAGCGGCCCCGGCCGCACCGAAGTCCGCAAATGCCCGCGATGCCGCAATGGCCGAGGTCATCCGCCGGACGCTGAAGAGTTTTCAATAACAAAAAGTTTCGTTTGATCCAACGGATATGACCTTTACGGAAAGGAACGAAAACCATGGATATCAGTTCGCAGGAAATTGAAGCGATCGTCAAGCAGGTGCTTGCCGGTATGGGCGGTGCACAGACAAGCGCCGCCCCTGCAGCCTATACCGCTGCACCCGGCGGTGCAGCAGGCGACCGCGGCGTGTTCGAGAACGTAGACGATGCAGTGGAAGCTGCATGGAAGGCCCAGCGCGACTGGGCGGCCAACTACAAGATCGAGGACCGCCAGCGCATCATTGAAGCCATCCGCCGCTGTGCCCGCGCACATGTGGAGGAGTGGTGCCACAAGATCGTGGAAGAGACCGGCATGGGCCGCTATGAGGACAAGGTGGAAAAACATCTGGCCGTCATCAACAAGACCCCCGGCCCCGAATGCCTGACCACCGAAGCCAAGAGCGGTGACGCGGGCCTGATGCTGGAAGAGTACGCACCCTTTGGTGTGATCTGCTCCATCACCCCCACCACCAACCCTACCGAGACCATCATCAACAACACCATCAGCATGATCGCAGGTGGCAACACCGTGGTGTTCAACGTGCACCCCCGCGCAAAGCGGGTGTCTGCCGACTGCCTGCAGGCGCTGAATACCGCCATCATCGAGGCGGGCGGCCCTGCAAACCTCATTACCATGACCCGTGAGCCGACCATGGAGAATGTGGACAAGATGGCCGCAAACCCCAAGATCCGCCTGATGGCAGGCACCGGTGGCATGGGCATGGTGAACGCCCTGCTGCGCAGCGGCAAAAAGTGCATCGGTGCCGGTGCAGGCAACCCGCCCGTCATCGTGGACGAGACCGCAGACATCGAGCTGGCAGGCCGCAAGATCTACGAAGGCGCTTCGTTCGATAACAACATCCTCTGCTTTGCAGAGAAGGAAGTGTTCGCCGTGAACACCGCCTACGACGGC
>CAJMQZ010000014.1 GCA_905215595.1 uncultured bacterium | reverse complement strand
AGAGGATGCGCGGCTTTTTGCGCACCCGGGTCAGCCGGGCTTCAAAGTCCTGCGGGTAGCAGCGGGTGGAAAGCGCCCACTGCTTCAGGCGGCTCTTTGCGCTGCGCTCCGTTTCCAGCGGCGAGCCCGGGCAGGTAACGTAGTAGTTCAGCCCCAATGGCCGCAGCTTTGCGGGGATATCGCCCGGGAACTGCCGGTTCTTCTCCGCCGAAAAGCTGCGCTTGAACACCACATCTGCCCGGTGGAACAGCGCCAACACCGCCGCCGGGTCGTTGTAGAAGTAGCCGTCCATCAAATCGAACACCACCGTGCGGCCGTCAATTTCCGTTTCCAGCAGTGCCTCCCGGGCAAGCGGATTGCCCTGCCGCACGTCCTGCACCCGCAAAGTCAGCTCCCCGCGCTTTGCCAGCAGGGTAAAGCCCGCCAGAATGCCGCTGACGTGCGCCGCCCCCTCCCGGGAGGATAGTTTTACCGTGACCTGCATTTTGCCTCCTATCGGTGGAACAGCCCCGTGCGCCGCTCGCCCATGGGGATGACGTCACAGAACACACACCGGCTCTTGGTGGAAAGCTGCACATCCTTGTGGTAGCAGCCGAAAAACCATTTTTCGTAGGTCAGCTTGAGCAAGATCTCGTCCAGAAACAGGTGCAGACGGTTGCTCTCGCCAAGGGCAAGGGCGGTAAAATCCAAAAATCTGCTTGGTGCATCGTGGGTCAGCACATAATCTACCTTGTAGTCTACTTTCTCTAAGTTGCGGCGGCAGGTGTCGTACTCCTCGTCACTGGGCATCTCCTGCTTCCACCAGTTCACGCCCGGCTCCCGGTCGTCCTTATCCTGACTTTCCGCGCCGCCGAAGCAGAGATAGGTCTTGCCCTCCAGCTCCAGCACACTGCCCCGGCACACATGGTACACGTTGCCGCCAAGGCTCTGCACCCTGCCGCCGAACAGTTCGGTCTCCGGGTACTGTGCCAGCAGGTCGTAATTTTCGTGGCTGCCGTCCAGAAACAGCACCGTGTAGGGGCGCTTGCGCAGCCAGTCCAGCCGCTTGCGCTCTGCGGCGCTGCCGTCCCACACAAAGCCAAAATCTCCCAGCACCACCACGGTGTCCTTTTTGCCCAGCCAGCGCAGTTTGCCCTGTTTGAAGCGCTGGATATCGCCGTGGGTATCCCCTGTAAGATATACCATTCCTGCCCTCCCTGCCGGGGCGAAAGAACGGTGTAAAACACCGCAAGGCTCTTGTAACACCCCGGCAAACCTGTTATTATTATAGAACACAGCACACTTGCTGCAAAATTGATCTTCCGGCGCGCCGCACAGCGCAGCCGTATCTTGTATATTTTATCGCTTTTTAAAGGAATTGTCCACATGAAACGTATTTTTGCACTGGTTCTTTCATTTGTATTTCTGCTCAGCTGCCTTGTGCTGCCCGCCGGGGCCATGTTCGACCCCAGCCCGGTATATCAGGTGCAGGCTGCAAGCGCCTACATTGTGAACACGGATACCAACATCATCGTCTATGATAAGGACAGCACAAAGCAGGTCTCTGCCGGCGGTCTGACCAAATATATGACCCTTGCCGTGCTGCTGACCAACTACGCCGACCAGCTGGACAGCACCTTCCAGATGCCCTTTGCCATCTCGGACTATGTTTATAACACCAATAACGCAGATATGCGCTCCAACGAGACTTTTACCTACCGGGAAGCCATGTACGCCATGCTTACCCGCAACGCCAACGAGGCAGCCATGGGTGTGGCGTACACCCTTTCCGGCGGAGATCTGGACGGCTGGGTGTCGCAGATGAACACCCTGTCCCAGCGCATCGGCATCACCGCCAGCAGCTGGACGGACGCCTGCGGCATCGACAGCGGCAACACCACCTGTGCGGTGGATATGTACCTGATCCTGCGTTACCTGATGAGCTTTGACGCCTTTGTGGAGGTGTCCGGCGCGCCCAGCTTTACCATGCCCGCCAAGGAGAAGCACCGCTCCTCCTCGGTGCTGGTCAGCCAGAACGCCGCGCTGAGCAAAGCCAGCGGCGGCAGCTACTACCGCAGCGCCATGCAGGGCGGTATGTGCAATGTGACCGCCTTTAAAAACGATACCGGCACCCAGAGTTATGTTTCGTGGGGCAACAAGGACGGTGCCACCTATATCTTCTGCGTGATGGACAGCCCCGACAGCTGCGATACCCTTGGCTACGCTAACCGCCGCCCTGCCCTGTTCGAGACGGTCAAACTGATGGACTGGGTGTTCGACAGCTTTTCCATTCAGGCTGCGCTGGACACCGACCTGACCATTGCAGAGATCCCGGTAAAGTATTCCTCCGATACAGACACTTTGCAGCTGTACCCCAACGACAGCATGATGACCCTGCTGCCCTCCACCAGCGACGGCACCGTCACCCAGAAATACTTCCACCTGCCGGACTACGTCTGCGCCCCCATCCAGCAGGGCGACGTGGTAGGCACGGTGGAGCTGAAGCTGGCGGGCGAGACCATCGGCGTGGTGGATCTGATCGCCGGGCAGGACGTAGCCCGCAACCCGCTGCTGTTCGGGGTGGATAAGGTAAAGGAGTTTTTCACCAGCCTGTACCTGAAGGTGGTGCTGGTGCTCAGTTTGATCGCCGCCCTGATCTATGGGCTGTGGCTGCTGTGCGCCAACTGGAACCGCCGCAAGCCCACCAAAAAGATCCACCGCCGCTATTGAGCAAAACAAAACCCCGCACCGGATGCGGGGCTTTGTTCTGTATTGCGGCGCTTCAGGCGCGGTTTTTTAAAAGTTCCGTCAGGCTGCGGAAGGTTTGGCCGTGGTTGCCGGTAACCGTCTCGGCGTGGAGCAGGCTGCTGAGAACGCTTTCCTCCACGCACTCTGCCACCGCCCGGAACAAAGGGTTGATGGCATCATCGTGGAGCAGGGTCATGGGCAGCAGGGCTTTCTCCGAATAGTGCGGCACCCGGTTGGCGGTGGTGAAGGCGATGACGATCTCGCCGCTGCCGTTTCCGCAGTAGGAACCTGTGCGGGAAAGCCCCACCAGCGCCCGGCGGCACAGCCGCCGCAGCTGCCGCTCACTGAGGGGGATGTCCGTGGCCAGCACCGTGATGATGGAGCCTTTATCCTCGTGGGGCGGGATGCTGTTATTCAGCAGGGTGTGGATGGGCGTGCCCGCCACGATGAGGTCATCGAACAGCGCGTGATTGGAGAGCACCAGTGCGCCCATGGTGTAGGGTTTTCCGTCCAGTTCCACCACCCGGGAGGCGGAGCCGATGCCGCCTTTCAGGCCGTGGCAGCGCATTCCCCGTCCGGCACCTACGGCACCCTCGGCAAAATCTGCCTTGCAGTCTGCCAGCGCGGCAAAAACGTGCTGCTCGGTGACATGGAGCCCCCGGATATCGTTCAGGCCGCAGTCGTTGCACTCGCAGACCACCGGGTTCACGCTGCCGGTGGTCTCGCAGATGTCGGGGTTTCTCTCCAGCATATACTTTACCAGCGCGGTCTGTGCCGTGCCCACGCTGAGGGTGTTGGTAAACAGGATGGGCGTTTCCAGCGTACCCAGCTCGTCGATCTGCACAAGGCCTGTGGTCTTGCCAAAGCCGTTGATAACATAGCTGGCCGCCAGCACCTTTTCGTGGAAAATATCCCCTTGGTGCGGCAGCAGCGCCGTTACGCCCGTCTGCACTACGCCGTCTGCCAAGGTGCAGTGCCCTACCGTCACCCCCGGCACATCGCTGATCTTATCCCGCGCACCTTTGGGCAGCGTACCCACCTGAAAACCCCATTCGTTCCCAGCAATGCCCATTGTAGCTCCTCCTTGCCTTTTCTATGGATATCATAGCATTTCCGCTGCCAAAAGTAAACCGCTGTAACAAGCCCGGGCGGGCGCAGAAAAAAGGCTGCCGCACAGCTATCTCACTGCACAGCAGCCCTTTGCTTTTTTACGCCGCAGTGCGGTGTCCCTCAGGAATGCTCCACCAGACGAAAAAGCCCCTTGAACTTTTCCCAGCAGGCCACCACCCGCTCCCGCGCTGCACAAAATCATTGAGGTGCCGCTGCATTTTCCGTCGGCCACGATCTTCTGAGCGCCGCATAGGAGACCAGAAAGTTTGCAAGCCACCCTGCCGGGACGGCAAGCCAGACAAAGGCAATGCCAAAGCGCGGTGCACAGAGCAGGGCAACGGACAGGCGGATGGCAAGGTTTACCATATTTGCAATGAGGAACGGGCGCATGATGCCAAGCCCGCGCAGCACGCCATCCGTCGCCATCTTGATGCCCATGAAGATGAAGAAGTAACCCAGCCACCGCATATAATCACCGGACACCTGATAGGCCAGCGCCGTTCCATCCTTGCCCAGAAACAGCGAGGAGATCTGGGTGTGCAGGGTTTCAATGACCGCAAAGGCAATGACTGCAAAGCACAGGTCCAGCACCAGCGCAGCGTGGTAGCCTTTTTTGAGGCGGTCGATCTTCTTTGCACCAAGATTCTGGGAGATATAGGGCGAGACCGCATTGCCGATGGAGACAAAGATCAGCGAGAAAACATTTTCTACCCGCATCGTTGCTGCATATCCGGCAAGCGCCTGTGTGCCGAAGGGGTTTACCACCGCCTGCACGATCATCATGCCGATGGACACGGTGGACTGCTGCAAGACCGACGGCACCGCAATGCGGAGCATGGAAGCCAGCTCCTGCCGGTCGAACCTTTTAAAGGGGCTTTTATACTGCCGCATCCGGTGCAGGAAGATCAAAAACGAAAACACTGCAGAAATGCCCTGTGCGATCAACGTGGCAAGGGCTGCGCCAAATACGCCCAAGCCAAGCCCCGCCACCATCCAGAGGTCCATAAAAATATTCAGGATGGAGGAAAAGATCAGCAGACCCAGCGGGATCCGGGATTCCCCAATGGAGGTAAACATGGTGGAAAGAATGTTGTACATGAACAAAAACGGAAAGCCTACAAAATAGACCCGCAGATACAGCACCGCATCCTCCAGAATGTCGGCGGGGGTCTGCAAGCCGCTCATCATAGCACGGGAAAAGCTAAAGCCAAAAACGCCAAGGACAACGCTCAAAACCAGAAAGCTGAGCAGGGACGTTGACACGATGGTTTTCATTTTGCCATAGTTTTTAGCGCCAAAATAGCGGCTTACCAGCACACCGGCACCCACACCGGCACCCAGCGCCACACAGATAAAAACATTGGTCAGCGCAGCACAGGCACCAACCGCTGCCAGTGCCGAGGAGCCGACAAACTGACCGACTATGATGGAGTCCGCCATATTATAGACCTGCTGAAAAAAGCTGCCCAGGATCATTGGCATTGCAAAAACCGTCAGCGCTTTCAGCGGCGCATCTGTGATCAGATATTCATCTTTCGACATGATTTATTTCCTTTCAAGCTGTGTTTCTCTCAATTTCTTTAAATTTGCTCTGACCAAGTATACCACGGTTTTCCCCTACTGAAAAGCTCCCGCTAACATTACCGCAAACCGCTTTTATAAAGTCCCGTTTTCCCTTCCCCTCGTCTTGACAAGCCCTTTTCTTCCGATTACAATACCAAAAAGAGTCGGCGGGCGGTCTTTTTGCTGCCTGCTGCCACAATCTTCCGGGAAAGGAACTTTTTCATGGAACCAAAAACAAAACAATCTCTGCTCGTTACCGTGGTAGGGGTAACGCTTTTTGTAGCGCTGCTGCGGCTTTCTGACGTTCTGGCCTTTGCCGCAAAGCTGATAGATCTGGTACTGCCCATTCTGGCGGGCGGCATTCTGGCGCTTTTTATCAACGTGCCCATGACCGGTCTGGAAAAGCGGCTGAACCGCCTGTTCGGCAAGGCCAAAAAGCAGCCTTCGGCGAAAGCCATCCACCTTCTCAGCTTTTTCATCACCCTGCTGGGCGTTGTGCTGGTGCTGGTATTGGCGCTGACCCTGCTGATCCCGGAGCTGGTGCAGTCCTTCCACAGCCTGTATGTGCAGATCGAGGCCAATATTCCCCGCTGGACTGCCTATCTCAGCGCACAGAACACCGATATGAGCTGGCTGATGAACTGGCTGGAGGGCATCAACTGGGAGCAGCTGCTGCACAAGGTCACCGCAAGCATCGACACGGTGCTGGTCAATGCGGTAGGGGCAGTCTCTGCCACGGTGAATATCGCGATCACCGCCTCGTTTGCGCTGATCATCTCCGTCTATATGTCCCTTAGTACGGAGAGCCTCGGCCACCAAGCCCGCACGCTGGTGTGCGCCTACCTGAAGCCCGCCCACGCCGCCGGGGTGCTGAAGTTCTGCCGGCTGTTCCGGCAGTCCTTTGCAAACTTTTTAACGGGACAATGCAGCGAGGCAGTGATCCTTGGCGTTCTGATGGCTCTTGCATTTTCCGTTTTCAAGATTCCCTACGGCAGTCTGGTGGGCGTACTCACCGCCATCTGCGCCATCATTCCCTATGTGGGTGCACTGATCTCCTGCGTGGTCAGCGTGTTCCTTGTGCTGTTGGCAGACCCTGTGCTGGCGGTGCGCTGCCTGATCGTCTACCTTGCCGTGCAGTTTGTTGAGAACCAGTTCATCTATCCCCGTGTGGTGGGCAAATCCGTGGGGCTTTCGCCGCTGTACACCCTTATTGCCGCCATGATCGGCGGAAAGCTTTTTGGCATCATCGGCATCATTTTCTTTATCCCCCTGACAGCGGTGGTCATCGAGCTTGTAAAAGAGGACACCTTTCGGCGTCTGCGCGCAAAAGAGCCCCTGCAATAAAACAGCGTGCCCGGAATACCATATTCCCCTGATACCCTTTCCCCGGTGTCAGGGGTATTTTTATGCCGTGCGGCTGCAAAGCACGCGGTTGTTCGCCCTTTTCCATGCAAAATCCTTCAAAAAACAACTTGAAACACTTTTGTTGCAATGGTACAATAGGATTGTCATTTTATGGGAAAATCGGCGTATGCCCAGTGCGGACAGACCGCGGGCGTGGGGATTCCTGTGGGGTGTGTAAGAATAAGTTCGGGCAGCACTGCGCTACTGCACCTGCGTAGTACTGCCTTCCGAAAATGTGAGGAATATATATTTATATGGTGAAAAAGATCTCCCGCCGCTCGTTTTTGCAGGTTTGCGGCATTACTGCGGCAACGGCAGCGCTGACCGCCTGCGGCGGCGGCAAGACCGAGACAGCCAAAAACGATGTGCACGAAGCCGTCACCTTTATGGCACCTTATAAAGAGGTAGAAGCCTTTATTGAGCAGGTGCACAGCGTTTACCCGGAAGTGAACATGGAGGTCGTGCCGTACAGCGGCGATAACACCACCACCTGCCTGCAGAATATGTTTGCGGCGGGCGATCTGCCGGACGTTTGCACTTTGACGTACTACGACCCCCGGATCGATCTGGTCTCCGACAAACTGCTGGATCTTTCCGGTTACGATTTTACCGACAACTATGTGGAGTCCCGCTTGCAGGATGTGTTTGATAACGGCGCGATCTATCTGCTGCCCTCGACCTACAACTGCTACGGCATTACCTACAACAAGACCCTGCTTCAAAAATACGGCTGGGAGCTGCCAAATTCTTTCGCCGAGCTGGAAGTGCTGGCTGCAAAGGCAAAGGAAGCCGGGGTCGATCTCTGCCTGCCGCAGATCCAGTACCCGGGCTACGGCTTCCAGTATCTGTGCAACATTGCAGACGCCGATTTCCTCGGTACACTGGACGGCAAACTGTGGCAGAAGGATTATCTGTCCGGTAAGGCGAACGTCAGCAACACCCCCGGCATGATGCAGGCGATGGCATACGTCCAGAAGTGGAAGGACATCGGGATGCTGAACGGCTCCGGCGATGCCCTTGATGACAGCGTGACCCGGCAGCGAATGGCCGAGGGCAACACCCTGTTTTTGATCGGCAACACCAACGGCATCGTGGAGGCAGACGGCAACGCAAATAAATTCGGGTTGATGCCGTTTCTCTCGGAGGACGGCACCCAGAATGTTTTTGTGCTGAATGTGAACCGCTTCTACGGTCTGAACAAAAAACTGGAGCAGCACCCCCAGAAGCTGGAGGATGCGCTCAAGGTGATGCGCGTGCTCTCCACCGTTGCGGGCACCAGTGCTCTGCAGCCCGCAACGGCGCTGAAAAGCAGTCTGCTGCCCTTCAAGGGTGCAAAGGCAGACGGCACCTACTACGCCGATGTTGCCAACGCCCTGAACGCGGGCAACACCGTGCCCTATATCTATTCCGGCTGGGAAAACACGGTCGTGACCACCGGCAACAAGATGCTGGACTTTATCAAGGGCAATGCTGCCATGGAAGATGTCATCCGTCAGCTGGACGAGGATCAGGATAGCGTGGTGAACAACACCCCGGATACCATCACCACTGTCACCGAGGAGCTTTCGCAGCAGGACTGCGCCATGCTGGTAGGCCGCTGCTTTGCACAGGCTACCGGAAGCGATCTTGCGCTGGTCTCGCTGAGCACATGGATCCCCGGCAACCCCACCAATCAGAATCATCACGGCGTAGCCGCCAAGCTGTACGCCAAGGGCATTACGGATTACGACCTTTCGGTCATCCTGCCCACCGGCTGGAACCGCACCATCCAGACCGTTGCCCTGACCGGGCAGCAGATCAACGACCTGCTTGCTTCTGGCTACGATGCCTACGGCAACGGCAAGGGCTACCCCTATGTGCTGGTAAGCCCGATGCAGCCGGAAGCGGGTAAGACCTATCAAGTTGCCATCTGCGGCGTGAGCGACCAGCTGGCGGCCGAAGCAACGGTGGCAGACAGCGGCGTGGTGGGCATGGACGCCGCAAAGGCTTTCTTTGGCGCATACACCACCATCAGCCGGGCAGACACCGCATGGAGTTGAATAAAACGGACAGGAGATACTGGATGTGAACAACAAAATCTATAAAAAGCTGTTTGGTGGCTTTGGCTTTGTCATCATCGTGCTGCTCCTGACCCTTTTTGTCATGAGCCAGACCTACATCCAGAACCTTGTCTACCACGAGCGGCTGAGCCAGATGGAAGAGGTCACCCACCAGATGTTCCGCAATCTGGAGGATGTGATCGATAACCACTGGGATACCGTAGAGATACAGTGCAATTATTTGTACTACACCCCGCTAAAGACCGATACCGAGTTCTACCGCTATCTGAGCAAGCTGTCGGAGCTTTCCAATTATCAGGAAAGCCAGATCGAGCTGGTTGCCGTAGATTCCAGCGGGCGTTATTATACCGAGTACGGCAGCATGGGTCTGCTGCGGGAGATGACCTATCTGGAAAGCACACCGAAGCGGGTCAGCTATGTTTCCAACGCGCTGACCGCGGACGACTTCCGGATGGTGTTTCTGGAACAGCTCTCCACACCTATCACCCTGCAAAGCGAGACCGGCGAGATTACCCTGCGCTACTTTGGTATTTCGCAGAGCATGACCCAGCTGAACGATTATTTCCGCTGCGACGCCTACGAAAATAACAACAGCGTCTACGTACTGGACAACAACGGTTTCAAGCTGTTCAACGCCAATGACACTGAGCTGCTGAAGGGGCATAACGTATACACCGTGCTCTCCCAGATGTCCTATCTGCACGGTTCTTCCTTTGCAGCAGCAAAGGAGCGGCTTGCCCGCACGGGCTCCTGTTATTCCAACGCCGTGCTGGACGGGACTGAGTATTACTACGCCCTGAAGCAGATGGAAAACGCCCAGTGGACGCTGGCGTTCCTTGTTCCGGCAGAATATGTGGCCGTGAATACGCAGAAGCTGGTCAATATCGTCATGGTCGTTATTGTAGGCTTTGCAACGGTGTTTTCGATCATGGCAGTCATTGCTGGCTGGTTCCTTTTGCGGGAAAAGCAGCAGCGGGAGCTGCAGGCTGAAAAAAAGACGAACCTCCGTCTGGAACAGTATAACATCCAGCTGACGCAGGCCAACGATGAGATGCGGCGGGCGCAGGATGCTGCCGCAGAGGCGTTACAGTCCGCCGAGCGTGCCAGCAAAGCCAAGACGGACTTCCTTTCCAACATGAGCCACGATATCCGCACCCCCATGAACGCCATTATCGGCATTACCACCCTGATGAAAAACGAGCTGCACGAGCCGGAAAAGCTTGCCGAGCATCTGGGCAAGCTGGAAACCTCCGGTCAGCTGTTGCTGGGCATCATCAACAATATTCTGGATATGAGCCGCATCGAGAGCGGCAAGACCACCCTGCATGTGGAAAAGATGAACCTGCCCCAGCAGATCAGTCAGTTGGACAGCATCATCCGGCAGCAGGCTGGTCAGCGCAGTCAGACCTTTACGGTAAGCACCAATCTGCAGCACGAAAACGTGCTGGCCGACCCCAACCGTTTGAATCAGGTGCTGATGAACATCCTCTCCAACGCGGTCAAGTATACGCCCACCGGCGGGCACATCCGTTTGGAGGTGGAAGAACTGCCCCGGAACGAGCACTACGCCCGGTACCGCTTTGTGGTGCAGGATGACGGCATCGGCATGAGCGCGGACTACCAAAAGACCCTTTTCGACCCCTTTACCCGGGAGGAGCGCTCCGGCACCAACAAGGTGCAGGGCACGGGTCTGGGTATGGCGATTACCAAAAGCGTCATAGACCTGATGGGCGGCTCCATCAGCGTAGAGAGTGCCACCGGTAAGGGCACCCGCTTTGAGGTGGTGCTGGAATTTCCCATTGACACCGAAGCGGACACGGTGCAAAAGGCGCAGGCGCTCCCAGAGGAAGAAGAGACCGCTTCTCCCCTGTCCGGCATGAAGTTCCTCTGCGCCGAGGATAACGCCATCAACGCCGAGATCCTGGAAATGCTGCTGGAATCCAAGGGCGCAAGCTGCACCATCTGCTCCAACGGTCAGGAGATCGTGGATGCCTTTGCCAGCGTCAAGCCCGGCGAGTACGACATGATTTTGATGGACGTGCAGATGCCGGTGATGGACGGCCTGGAGGCCACCCGCCGCATCCGCAATGGCGAAAACCCGCTGGGCAGGATCATCCCCATCCTTGCCATGACCGCCAACGCCTTCCTTGAGGATATGCAAAAGAGCAAGGAGGCCGGCATGGACGAGCATCTGTCCAAGCCTGTGGATATCAGTGCACTGGAACAGGTGGTGAAGCGCTTCCGTGTGACCCCCCCCCGAAAATAAATAGCGATATACAGCGTTTTTGCCGCAAAGCAGTGCATAATCTTGTATAAAAAACTGCTGCCCCTTTGCCCGGATGTTCTGGCATCCGGTACGGGGCAGCAGTTTTTTTTTGCGTTATAGAGGGAACGTTACGCTCAGATGGGCATGGTCTGGTAGAACCAATCCGAAATGGCTTTGCGGGTGTCGGCGAAGAACTTCTTCACCGGGCAGGCAGCATCCCGGGCTTCCTGTTCCAGATCCGTGCCTGCAGGGAAGTTGCGGATGACGGTATACGCCACCGACTGCGGCGGCAGCGACATCATCACGGCCGGGTCGTGCACCACGCAGATCTGCTCGCCTACCGCAAGGGTAGCGGGGTCGGAGGTGGTTTTTTCGTCATGGTCCTGCCAGACGGTGCTGTCGGTAACGATCATCTGATAGGTCTCCTGCTCTTCCGCAGTCACCAGAATGGACTCCACCTTGCCTTCCACGGTGCGGCTGACGCCCTCTACTACACCATAATAGTAGAGCTTCTTGGAAAACAGCGCCGAAGCAGAGGGCAGCACGCTGACGCTGAGCAGCAGCACTGCAAGCAGGCAAAAGAGCGAGCGATAGGTCTTTTTCATAGAAAGCCTCCATTTTTCATGTTGCAGCGGAGCGCCCGGCGCTCCCGGATGCCTTATTTTACCACAGCTACCGTCGGATTTCTATATCCGGGCTTAACTGGCCACGGAAAATCAGCTTTTATGCAAAAAGGACTGCCGTGCATAGCAGCGCACAGCAGTCCTTTTTATGCTTTTATCCGTTTACTTGCTGATGGAAAGGGTGCCGAAAGCAGTCTCTTCAAAGTGGCTGCTGTACAGCTCCTGCATCAGTTTGATGAGCGAGAGGGTATCCTCTGCGCCGGCAGTCTCGTAGCAGGAGTGCATCGCCAGCTGCGGCAGGCCGATGTCCACGCAGTTCATGGACACCTGTGCCATGGCCAGATTGCCCAGCGTGCTGCCGCCTACCTTGTCGGAGCGGTTTGCAAAGTATTGCAGCGGCACACCGGCGCGGGCAGCCAGCTCCCGGGCAGCGGCAACGCTCATGCCGTCGCTGGTGTACTTCTGACCTGCGTGGGTCTTGATGACCACGCCCTTGTTCATGTAGGTGCAGTTGTTCACATCGGTGTACTCCGGGTGGTTGGGGTGCACGGCGTGGGCGTTGTCGGCGCTGACCATAAAGCTGGAAGCCACCGCACGGTGGAAGTCCTCGTCATTGCCGCCAAGGCTCTGGGCAATGCGGTGCAGTACATCGTACAGGAAGGTGGAGGCTGCGCCCTGCTTGGTGCCGGAGCCGACTTCCTCGTTATCAAAGAAGGCCGCCACGCCGATGGAGCGGGCGTTCTTTGCGGTCAGCAGACCTTTCAGGATGCCGTAGACGCACTGCTGGTCGTCCAGACGGCCGCAGGAGATGAACTCCTCGTTGCAGCCCCAGACGGTGGCCTTTTCCCGCACATAGAGGAACAAATCGCTGCCAAGGATCTGCTCCTCGGACACTTTCAGCTCCTCTGCGATCAACTTTTTCAGCGCGCCCTCCTCGCAGGCACCGCCCAGCACAGGCAGCATATCCACCTGCTTGTTGAAGGAAGCCTTATCGTTGACCTCGCGGTTCATGTGGATGGCTACACTGGGGATCATCAGCAGGTCGCGGTCCAGTGCCACCAGACGGGATACGATCGCGCCGTTCTCCTGCACCAGCACACGACCCGCCACAGACAGCGGACGATCCATCCATGTGGCGCAGATCATGCCGCCGTAGCCCTCGGTGTTCAGCTTGGTGTAGTTCTGCCCCATGTGGATCTCGGCGTTCTCCTTGATGCGGAAGCAGGGAGAATCCGTGTGGGCGGCGGCAACGTTGAAGCTGTAATTTTCCAGCTGGTCGCCCATGCGGAAGGCGATGATGCTGGAGCCGTTACGGCAGACAAAATAGTCCTTGCCGGGTTCCAGCGCCCACTTGCGGCTTTCCAGCAGCTCGGCAAAGCCTGCCTTCAGCAGGATATCCCGCACAGCGGCGGTGGTGTGGTATGCGGTGGGGTTGCCGTCGATGAAGGACAGCATTTCACGGACTTCGGATGCGATCATAAAAATAAACCTCCTTGGGTGTATCTGAAAAGAGCCGGTCAGTTCTGACCGGCCCTTTTTAAGCATATTCAGGTTACTTTTTGGCAGCAGTCTGTTCGCGCTTTGCAAGGGCGGGCAGAATGAATCCCAGCACGGTCAGCACCACGGGGGTGATGACGTTCAGTGCAAAGGTGAAGGGGTCCTTGTCATACATACCCAGCACGCAGCACACGGCGGTAACGGCAAAGCACCAGCCGCCGAAGAACTTGGCCACGGCCTGATTTTTGACAAAGCGGTACTCAGCGGGGATGGTATCGTAGGCATTGCGCAGGGCGATGTAGGCGGCAAACACCCACAGGTAGCGCATGGGCATACACACAGAGTTCAGCTTGGTCAGCTGGCGCAGAACGGCAGCAGCACCGGGCACGAAGGACTGTGCCAGAATGATAGAGCCGGACAGCACAGCCACCATCTTGATGCCGTTGCTGTGCACGCCGTGGGCGTTGACCTTGTGCAGAGCCTGCGGGATGAACTGCTTGGTGTGCTCGTTATCCAGCAGCATACGCAGCGGTGCATCGATGCTCAAGATCAGCACGGCGAGCTGGCTAATGACGTTGCACAGGGCATAGATGATCATGAACAGATCGCCCACATGGTAGTACTGACCCAGCTTCTGGAAAGCCCAGTAGGAGCTGTTTGCAACATAGGCGTTGAAGCTTTCGGCGCTGGCGTTGATGATGGCGGGGTCGAACATACGGCTCATAGCCAGCGTGCCCAGAATGGCGCAGGCGACCACCATGACGGCCAGCGCGATCATGCCGCGGGGGAAACCCTTGCTGGGGTTCTCGACCTTATTGACGTAGGGAGAGATCTTCTCGCAGCCGCCCACAGCGAACACCAGAATGGACAGAGAAGTAAAGTAGGTGACGTTGAAGTTGGGGATCATACTGCTGAAGCTCAGGTTTGCGTGGACGTACTCTGCCGTGGGGTTAATTGCCGGGGCAGCGAACATCATCACGATGTACAGCAGGGACATGACGAAGGTGCAGGTGCCTGCGGCGGTGAGCAGCTTTTTCAGGGGGTTCAGACCCAAGCTTGCAATGTAGCAGCCCAGCAGCAGGATGCAGAAGGTAGCCAGCTGGATGTAGCGGGTGGGGAAGGAATCGTAGGTCTCCGCGTTGCGGAAAATGGCCCAGCTCAGCGCCTTCAAAAAGCCGCTGCCCTTGCTGGCGATGTAGGTGATATGGCAGGCCCAGTAGGTCCAGCCGGCGTAGTAAGCCAGCTTGGCGTTGGTGGTCTGGTGCAGCCATGAACTGACGCCGCCGCCCTCATTCTTAAAGGCAGAGCCCAACTCACCCACCATCAAGGCATAAGGGATGAAGTAAAGGGCAAACATGAAGATCCAGCTGAAGATGACCTGTGGACCGTTAAAGTACACAAAGCCGTTGGTAATGTTGCCGAAGCCCCAGACCGTAGAAAAGGCCATGAAGGCAAGGGTAAGCCACGAGATCTTTGTGGCTTTTTCTTTGTTAGACATGCGGACAATTCCTCTCTTTCTTTTCCACACAGGGTGGAAGTTCCTGTAAGAAGGCCGATGTTCCGCATACATTTTGCAATTTTTACCAAAAATACAGCAGTACTCGACCAATCACTTTGATAGTATAGCATAATTGCAGATTGTAGACAATCTGCAATTTCCATAAAATGATTGGTCGAAATTTAGACGGTCAGCCAAATTCCCCTTATTTTGCTGCTTCGTCCGCTGCCTGTACGGCGCTGTTCGCGCTGCGCATCCGCTCTATAGGCTCCATGTAGTGGGCGTAGACGGCGCGGCAGGCAACCTCGGTGTCGCCGCTTGCCAGCGCCTCGTACAGCTTGGTGTGGATGCCGTTCTGCCGCTGCGCCAGCGTCTCGTGGTTTGAGCCACTGTTTGCTCCAACAAGCAGGTTGCCGTAGTTCAGGTCGTCCCAGAATTTCAGCAGTCTGGGCAGCCCTGCCCGCTGCACGATGACCGCATGGAAGCGGTTGTCGTTCTCCACGATCTGCGAAAGATCCCCCGGCCGGACATTGCGCATTTCCTCTAAGATGCCGCGCAGGGTGCGCAGATCCTCCTCCGGAAATTTGCAATCAAAATAGCGCAGCGCCGTCATTTCCAGATTTGCCCGCAGCAGATAGATCTCGTAGGCGTCCTCCGGCTTTACCCGGCGCACCGAGCAGCCCACATTGCGCGAATACTCGACCATGCCCTCCTGTTCCAGCTGCCGCAGCGCCTCCCGGATGGGTGCCCGGCTGGAGCCGAACTCCTCGGCCAGTTTCTGCTCAGCCAGCTTTGCGCCCGGCTGCAGCTCCCCGGTAAGGATCTTGTTCCTGATGGCAGAGGTGATACTTTCCCGTAAAGTCTGAAAGGCAAATTCGCCCATGACTTTTATCCCCCTTTTCTCTTCTATACGTTCTTTTTTGCCGCGCGCAGTCCGCAGCCGCTGCCAGTGCAGCCGCAGGCCTGTATTACGTGCGCCTTATAAGGATACCACGAAACGGTGGAAAAATAAAGTTTTTCGAGGAAAACAGGCGTGTGCGCCGCCGCGCCGCCCTCAGGGGCACGCCCTCTCAGGCGCTCCCGCGCCAGCTCTCCCAAAGGGAGAGCCGAGCCGTAAAGTCCATTCCTAAAGTATTCAGCACAATGAGAAAGCCTGTGGGCCTGCCAAGGACACTACTTCCCAAAGGTGTTACACAAAAAATGCCCCCGGAGGGCTTGTTGCAGCTCTCCGGGGGCATCCCTATATACGTTATGCCTTGGCGCAAACGGTCGGCATTTACTCGATCTCGATCAGATTCGGGTTCTCAGGCAAAGCCTTCGTCTGCTGAGGAGCGGGCAACTCGATGTGCAGGACACCATCCTCGAACTTTGCGTGGATATCCTCCTTCTTCACATCGCCCACATAGAAGCTGCGGGCGCAGCTGCCGGAGAAGGTCTCGCGCCGCACGTAGCGGCCCTTGTTATCCTTTTCATCATTGCTGTGGCTGCGCACTGCCTGAATGGTCAGGTAGCCGTCGTTCAGATCCATCTGAACGTCTTCCTTCTTGCAGCCCGGCAGATCAACGTCCACTTCGTAGCCGTTGTCCGTCTGCTTGACATCGGTCTTCATCATGTTTGCGCCGCGCTTGCCAAAGGTGTCGCGGGCTTCGCGGTTCATCGCACGCTCCAGTGCACCCTCGTTCCAGAACGGATCAAAGAGATCATCGAACAGGTTCTCATGAAAAACAGTCGGCATAAACATAAAACATACCTCCAATCCCGGCGTTCGGGTCGGGGCAAAAACTTTGAAGCGTCCATTCGGAAAGGCTTTCCGGGGAGCCTTGCGGCTCTCCTTTTGCCCTTCCTCCTGAGCACGCCACTGTTATAGCACGATTTTTTAGCACTGTCAAGCATAGAGTGCTAAAATTCACAAAAGAATAATACTTTTGTCACAGCTTCTGCGATTTCTTCAAAAATACTACGCAGCAGCGCGTTTATTATATTGCAAGCGGAACAAGTGCTCCTTGGATATACCCCGCAAAATACGCAATGCCTGTGCTTACAGCAATGCAGACGCCCCACAAGACCCATGCGGCAAGCTTTTTGCCGGTCAGCCTGTAAATGGCGTTCCAATACTCCATATTGCACCATACAAGCGCCGCCGAGAACAAGACCGAGAGCCACTGCGCACGGAAGGACAGCTCCATGCTGATAAGCAGGTAATTCGTCAGCGTATAAAACAGGTTTCTGCCCACGATCTCCGGCACGCTTGAATGCTTTTGCTGCATATCAGTCACCCGTCTTTCCATTCAAACCCCAGATAACGCGTGCCCTGAAAGCTCAGCTTTCCGGTGTCGCCTTCTGCCAGCTGGCCGTATTCTGTGCCGCTCAGCCGCAACTCCATGCGGTCGCCGCTTTCCACCTGAAAGGTCACATAGTAGGTGGTAGCGCTCGTGCTGGTGTAGCCGTGGGCGCCGGTCATGTTCCCTGCATTGGCGGTGTGATGGCGGGAAACGTTCATCCGCTTGGCCACCACAGTAGCCGGAACGGTAAGGCGTGGAGACGCATTATTTTTGCTCCATGTGCGCAGGTTGCCCACCACGGTAAACAGGATCATGCCCAGTACAAGCAGGAACACCAGCGGGAACAGGATGCTGAAAAGCGCGTCAAACCCACTATAAAACATTTTACCCCTCCAAAATTTCCTCCAGCAACTGCTTTACGTCCTCCAGAAAGGCATCTTCGCCGAGGGTGTTCATTTTAAAGAACACCGCCTGACTGCCGCCCGCTGCAATGGCCGACAGTCGGATAGGCTCGTCCCCGTTCTGGAACAGGGTCAGTGTCAGGCTAAGGCGGTTGCCGCCCACCATGCTGTACCGCTCAAACACCCGCACGCTGCACCGGGCGCTTCCCTCCTTGAAGTCGCTGCCGGCCTCCAGTTCTGCCGACCAGCTGCTGTCCGGGATGGCGTGTTCCAGCTTGCGGAGCAGGGTATCGAAGTTCTGGTTGCGGATGGTCTTTTCAAAAATAGCCATAGCTGCCTCCTTTTGCAAAATGCAGTCCCTTTACCCTGAATACGAATGAGAGCGGGCATCAATTGCAGCCCCCGCCCTTATTTTGCTGCGGTCAAGCTTTCTTTTTGCGCAGCTTGGGTGCGGTGGCGGTGTAGCTCATGTCCAGCACCAGACGGAGCTTATCCTCCGGGGCGCTGCCGTCCAATGCGGCGGTGATCCAGTTTTCCTTGTTCATGTGGTAGGCAGGGTAAAAGCCCGGTTCTGCCCGCAGGGAGCCGATGAGGATGGGGTCACATTTCAGGTTCACGATATCCACCGGCTGCTGCCCGGGCAGCCCCAGCTTGCTTTTGGGCACGGTGGTGACCAGCGCAAACCACTTGCGGTTTGCTGCATGGCGGAACACCGCCGACTCCGGGGTGTCCATCCACGGATAGTCCGGCTCTACGCTGTAAGTATCAAAAATGAGCTGTTCCAAGCCCTTGCGGTCCATCGGCTCTCCCCCTTCCGGTGTTTACGGTTGCTGTGCCAGCAGCTGCGCCAGCACATCCTCCGGGCGGGGGGTGTGGTTTTTGTATTTTGCCCGCAGCGGGGCTGCGGCGTTGTCCATAATGTAGGGCACGCCCACCACGTCCAGCATGGTCTCGTCGTTGTAGTTATCGCCAAAAGCCATGACCTGTGCAGGGTCGATGCCAAGGGTGCGGCACACGCACTGCACCCCGATGCCCTTGTTGGCAAAGGTGGTGTCGATCCAGTACGGACCCGCCACGGCGCAGTTGGCCTGCTTCCAGCGGGGCACAAAGCGCTCTACATAGTTTTCCACGCCCTCGTGCAGGTACACCGACACCTTGGTGATGTCCTCCGGCACCTCGGCGGGGCTGTGGATGATCTGGTAGTGGTTGCCCACGAACTGCACCCGCTGCAGCATGCCAAGACCGCGCTCCATCAGGTAGGCGGTGTTCTGGCCGGAGAGCATCACCTCACCCTGCCCCTCGCTGCGGGTCCACATATCGTTGGCGATCTCCTCTGCCAGCGCCCGCGGCATGGGATTTTTGGCGATGCACTGTTCTTCTTTAAAAATGGTGCCGCCGTTTTCGCAGATAAACACGCAGCAGTCTGCCACCGGTGCAAAGAGTTTGCGCAGGCTGGTATACTGCCGCCCGGAGGCCGGGCAGAACCAGATGCCCCGCTGATGCAGCGCCCGGATCTGTTCGAATATTTCGCCCTCCAGTTCTTTTTTGCCATATTGCAGCAGTGTACCGTCAATATCGCTGCAAACCAGTCTGATGTCCATGGCTGTTATTCCCTTTCCGTTTTTTCTTATTTTACCACGGTTTTCCGCTGCGGAAAAGCCCCGGGCACGGCTTTTGCTTCCCTTCCCTGTGCCGCTCAGCGCTTGGGCTGATACTGCATACTGGACACATTATAAATGGTCACGAAGGCCTTGGGGTCCTCGCGGTTGATGAAGTTCATCAGCTTCTGATACTCGCTTTTGTCCACGATGGTAATGATCTCGTTGTGCTTTTCAAAGTTGTATGCACCGATGGCCTCGTACATGGTGGCACCGCTGTGCAGGTCGTTGATGATGAACTGCCGCAGCGCCTCCTCCTTCTCGGTAATAATGCACACCCGGCGCTTGATGCTGTTATCGAAGATGAAATGATCCAGCACGATGCCGTTGAAGTAGGTGCCAAGAATACTCAGTACTACGGTCTTTTTATCGTAGACAAGGGCGGCAGAGAGCGCCACGCACATGCCCGAAAGGGACATCGCCTTGCCCAGCTCCATGTGCAGGTACTTGTTCATGATCTTTGCCACGATATCCAGCCCGCCGGAGGATGCGTTGCGGTTGAACAGAATGCTCAGACCCACGCTGACCACCAGAATATAGCACAGTACATCCAGTTCCTGACTATCGGTCATGGAGCCAAAATCCGGGAACAGCCGCTCGAAAAGCCCCAGAAACACCGGCAGCATCACGCTGGTATACACGGTTTTTGCGCCAAACTCCCTGCCGCAGGTGAAAAAACCGATGATGAGCAGCACGGTATTCAGCACCATAGTAATAGCCGAAAGCGGCAGCGGCACAAAATTAGAAAGCACGATGCCAAGGCCGGAAATACTGCTGACAGATGTATGGCTGGGCGCCAGAAAAAAATAGACCGCCGCCGCAATAATGGCAACGGCCCCGGTCAGGATGGCCGTCTCCTTGGCAATTGCAGGGTAGTTCAGCTTCTTGTTTGTCATTGTTGCTCCTCCAAGCTTTTGTTTTCAGCATTCAGTATACCATGCTTTGCGCTTGCAGGAAAGCACCGGGCGCAAAATAATAAGGCCGCCGCACAAAACACTGTGCAGCGGCCTTGCCACCTTATTAAAGCTCCTCGTCCGGGTCGCCGTGCTCCGGCATGGTGCGCATCTCCCGTACCAGCATGGCGCGCAGATGATACTTGCGCTGCTCCCGCTCGGTCTCCGAGTCGGTGCGCAGCTCCACCGTGCCGTCAGGGTGGCTTTCGCCCGCGTACAGCGGAATGCTTACCACAGCCTTTGTGCCCTTTGCGGGGGCAGGCTCCAGCTGTAAGCTCCAGTCCATCCGGCGGCAGCACTCCCGGCAGAGCAGCAGCCCCAGCTGCGCCCCGCCCAGAAAGCTGCGGCGGTTTTCCAGCGCTGCCTGCGCATCCTCGCCGGGCAGCCCGCAGCCATCGTCAGTGACCGTCAGCTGCCAGCCGCTTTCGGTGCGGCGCAGCGCAATGCAGACGCAGCCGCCCTCCCGGCTGGCGCGCATGGCATTGGAGAGCAGATGCAGGCACAGCAGCTCCGCATCTCTGCGGTCTGCCATTACGCAGCAGGCAGTACATCCGCCGTAATCCAGCCGGATATCCACCCCAAGCTGCGCCCGGATCATATCAGACTGCGCCGACACCTGCTGCAAAAGCTCACACAGATCAATGGGGTACAGCTGCGGTTTTGCTTTCTCGTGCAGAAATTCCAGCAGAGTGATTGCCTCGCTGAGGGTGCGGTCCAGCTGCATGGCAGCGGTGTTGATATCCGCCACCGCCTGCCGGGTAGACGCGTCTGCACCGGTGCGGTCAAAATGCTGCTCCAGATATTCACAGTTGCGCCCGATCAGCGCCAGCGAACGGAAGCAGACCTCCTCGACCCGCTTCTGCTGCTCTGCGGTGATAGACCGCATTTCTGTCCTTTGCTGCTCCATTGCTCTGCCTCCCCGGGTGATGCCATTTTTTCAACGGAACACCGCAGTGTTCCAACTGCCGCAACCGTGCGCAAGCCTTACGGGCGGGTGGGCGGCGCAGTCTTGGACCTTTGCCGCAGCACAACATCCCTGACCGCGTAGATCAGCTTGCCGGTGGTGGGCTTACCGCTGCCCAGCCTTGTGTCAGCTTTAAATGCCAGCCACGCAGGGGTCGGTATTTCCTCCAGCTGATCCACCATCCGACGGATGCCGCTTTCCACGGCAGCGACCGATGTATCAAACTGCTCGCTCACCGCCTGCAAGATCTCCTTACGGATCGCCAGCTTCTGGCTGGTGCTGCATGCGATGCCGACCGCGCAGGATAGATATCCGGCGTTGACATCCCCCTGCGGGATGCCCCACGCCGCATACAGCCGGCTGCACCGCTGCTCCAGCTGCCGGTTCTGCCGCCCGGGCATCCGGTAAAGCTGCCACAGCAGCCTTTTCAGCTCGGTGCCCTCTACGCAGTAGCACCCCTCGCGGAGCTTTTGCAACGCCGTGCCGCTGCTTCGTCCATGGCTCTGCACCAACAGCGTCGGCCGCTCCTTCAACTGGTACAGCTGCCGAATAAATTGCTCTGCGGACAAGTCCGTCAGCCCGCTGCAAAGCACCACGGCATCGTAACGGACACCCTGCCGCAGCTGTGCCAGCAGCTTTTCGCCGCTGCAAAAGCAGGTGCATACGATAGCGGTTCCCTGCTCCTGCAAATAACGCTTCTGGACACGCAGCTCCCTCAGGTCATAGCTTGCAAGGGCGACTTGCAGTTGGGCTGTTCGCTCACTGTTCACGCCATGCGCCGCCTTTCTCGCCTACCAGCCCGGCAGCTGTCAGGTCTGTGACCGCATCCCGCCAGAGCTCCGGCTGAACTCCATTTTCACACAAGTAGCGCAGGAGCCGGTAACAGAACTCCGGCGCTGCCGCAACATGCTGACTGACGATCTGCTGTCGGCTGCCGATCTGGCACAGGGTCAGCCGACAGCCTTGTGTGCCCTCTACCTCCATGGCATACACCAGCGTATACTCCTGCTGCAAACCATCAATGGCAGAATACTGCCGGATCATGGGTGAAAATGTGCGTTCCATTTCAGTTCCTCCTTACTACAAGGGCCAATTTTTTTCTGCCTTGTTTATCCTTTTGCTATTTTATGAAGTATATTTTATAAGGTAGGAGAAACCGTTACAATCCTAAAGAAGTGTCTGAACAGAGCATTTTCGGACGTTTTACCTCCGGCACGCTCTATACGCAGCTATCAGCTTTAGAATAGCACGTTCCGTCTGCAAATTCAACCGGTATCTTTTTCCGCTTTTCTTTTTTGCCCTGTCCTTCCGGCAAAACCGCTGCCCGGGCGCAAAAGCGCCGCAGCTTCAGCATTCCTACGGAATAATTTCACGGTTTTTTCACATTTTTTTGCTAGACTTAATGAGATATTGTCTGCAAACGTTTCCGAATTTCAAACCACAGGCAGCAGCGCCCGGCGGCGCAGTACCGGAAAGGCACATTTATGCTCAAGCTCAAACAGATCAACAAAGAATATAAGACCGGCGAGCTGGTGCAGCACGCACTGAACAACGTCAGTCTGAACCTGCGGGACAACGAATTCGTGGCCATTCTGGGCCCCAGCGGCTCCGGCAAGACCACCCTGCTGAACATCATCGGCGGTCTGGATCGCTACGACAGCGGCGATCTGGTCATCAACGGCATCTCCACCAAAAAATACACCGACCGCGACTGGGACTCCTACCGGAACCACACCATCGGTTTTGTGTTCCAGAGCTATAACCTGATCCCCCACCAGACCGTGCTGGGCAACGTGGAACTGGCGCTGACCATCTCGGGCGTATCCAAGGCCGAGCGCCGCCGCCGTGCCGCCGCCGCGCTGGAGCAGGTAGGGCTGGGCAACCAGCTGCACAAGCACCCCGGCGAGATGTCCGGCGGGCAGATGCAGCGCGTGGCCATTGCCCGTGCGCTGGTGAACAACCCAGACATCCTGCTGGCCGACGAGCCCACAGGCGCACTGGACAGCGAGACCAGCATTCAGGTGATGGAACTGCTAAAGGAAGTGGCGCGGGACCGGCTGGTGGTCATGGTCACCCACAACCCAGAGCTGGCCGAGCGCTACGCCACCCGCATCGTGAATCTGAAGGACGGCGTGATCCGCTCTGACACCATGCCCTACGAGCCCGAGGACGAGGCTGCCGCCGCAGCCCCCGTGCACCGGAACATGGGGCACTCCTCCATGTCCCTGCTCACCTCCCTTTCCCTCAGCTTCAACAATCTGCTCACCAAAAAGGCACGCACCCTGCTCACCGCCTTTGCCGGATCTATCGGCATCATCGGCATTGCACTGATCCTTTCCCTTTCCAACGGTGTGAGCCGCTATATCAGCAACATGGAAAAATCCACACTGGCGGCCTACCCGCTGCAGATCAGCAGCACCGGCGTAGATCTGACCAGCATGATGGACCCGGACACCTACACCAGTGTTGCGTCCAGCGCTGCCCCTGCGCCGGATGGCATGGTCACGGTGAGTCAGCTGCTGTCTCAACTGAACATCGGTGCCACCAGCAATGATCTGCGCTCGCTGAAAGAATATCTGGACAGTGACGCCTGTACTATTCGGGACAACGCCACGGTGGAATACGCCTATTCTGCTTCTCCGCTGATCTACCGCCAGAACCCGGACGGCACCGTGCAGAAGCTGAACCCGGACACCACCTTCTCCGACATCGCCAGCGAGAACGCCTCGGTGACCAGCATCATGACCTCCATGTCCAGCCCCTATGTGTTCTGCGAAATGGCCGAGACCCCCGCCCTGTACGAAGATCAGTATGATATCAAGGCCGGTCGCTGGCCGGAAAAGTACAACGAGCTGGTGCTGACCCTGAACGCGGACGGCAGTATCTCAGATTACACGCTGTACGCCATGGGTCTGCGGGACCAGGCCGAGCTGGACAAAATTTTACAGCAGTATGCGCAGAACCAGAAGATCGATCTGCCCACGGACTACGGCACCTATACCTATGACGATTTTCTTGGCATGACCTTCAAGCTTGTCAACAAGGCCGACTGCTATGTCTACGACACCGAGCACAAGGTCTGGCTGAGCAAGCTGAATGATGAAGCCTATATGCAGCAGCTGGTGGCCGACAGTGAGGAGCTGACCATTGTCGGCATCGTGCAGCCCAAGGCAGACGCCACCTCTGCCATTCTGCACAGCGGTCTGGACTACCTGCACGATCTGACCTATTACGTCATCGATCAGGCCGCCAACAGCGAGGTCGTGCGCCAGCAGCTGGCAGACCCGGACATCAACGTGCTGACCGGCGAGCCCTTCGATGCTGCCGGCAACAGCATGCTGGATATCGCCTCCCTGTTCTCGGTGGACACGGACGCCCTCAAGGACGCTTTCCAGTTCGACACCAGTGCCCTGCACTTTGATCTGGATGGCGCATTCGACCTGACCGACGGCTCCTTTGACCTCGCCACTCTCATCGATCCTTCCAGCTTCAAGCTGGATCTCAGCGGGCTGCCGCTGCCGGACATGGAGATGGACATGAGCGAATTGTTCGACGGCGTAGAACTGAACATCTCTCAGGACGGCTTACAGGCACTGATGAAAAAGATCCTGAACGGCTACAAACGCTATATCATCAGCAACGGCCTGTTGAATCTGGATAAGATCGGCTTTTCCTCCTATATGAAAACCGAGGCCTTCCAGACGCTGCTGAACGAATCCATGGGTGACCTGCTGGACACCTCCGGACTGGAGGAACAGTTTGCCGATACGCTCCAGCAGAATTTACAGACCGTGATGGAGACCTACTCCGTCCAGCTGAGCGAAGCACTACAAGTCCAGCTCACCGCTGCTTTGCAGGAGCAGATGGGTCCTGCCATCCAGAAGCTGGTCGGGCAGCTGGAGCAGACGATCACGCAGGCCATCCAGAGCAACATTGCGCAGCTGAGCACGCAGGTGGAAAGCGCGCTCAAGATCGACCCCGCCGTGTTCCAGCAGGCCATTCAGATCAACATGACCGGCTCCGACCTGACCGAGATGATCAAAAACACCCTGCTCTCCTCCGCTTCCAGCTACGAAAAGATTTTGAGCGACATCGGCTATGTGGACTACGCAAAGCCGGATGGCATCTATATCTACCCCAACAGCTTTGAGACCAAAGCGCAGGTGGTAAGCGAGCTGGACGCCTACAACGCCGCCATGCGGCAGCAGGGCGAAGAGGACAAGGTGATCCACTATACCGACATGGTGGGCACCCTGATGAACTCGGTCACCGAGATCGTGGGCATGGTCAGCAATGTGCTGGTGGCCTTTGTGGCCATCTCGCTGGTGGTGTCCTCCATCATGATCGGCGTCATCACCTATATCAGCGTGCTGGAGCGCCGCAAGGAGATCGGCATTCTGCGCGCCATCGGTGCCTCCAAGCACAACGTCTCGCAGGTGTTCAATGCCGAGACCTTCATCATCGGCCTGTGCTCCGGCGTGATGGGCGTGGTGCTCTGTCTGCTGCTGCTCATCCCCGGCAATATGCTCATTCACCACATCGCGGGCGATGTGAACGTAGTGGCCTCGCTGCCGCCGCAGGCCGCGCTGATCCTGATCGTTCTGGCCACCCTGCTTACCATGCTGGGCGGCGTGATCCCCGCCCGCAGCGCCGCAAAAAGCAACCCCGTCAAGGCGCTGCGCTCTGAGTAAACTATTCCGCATCCAAATCCCTGCTGTGCTCTGTGTGCAGCAGGGATTTTGCATTCTGTCCCGGCTTGTGCTACAATAGAAAAAACTTCATTTCAAAGGAGCGTTCCCATGCCTGTCATTCACGAGATCACCGACCTTACCGCCCCGGAGTTGGACATCTACGCCCGTCTCACGCAGGCACAGCTGCGTAACCGGCTGGAGCCGGAAAAGGGCATCTTTATCGCCGAAAGCCCCAAGGTGATCGCCCGGGCGCTGGACGCCGGATACCAGCCCCTTTCCCTGCTGATGGAGCGCAAGCAGATCACCGGCCCGGCACAGGAGATTTTGACCCGCTGCGGCAATGTGCCGGTGTACACTGCCGACCGGGAGCTGCTGGCACAGCTCACCGGCTTTGCGCTGACCCGTGGCGTGCTGTGTGCCTTCCGCCGCCCTGCGCCCCGCACGGTGGAGCAGGTGTGTGCCCACGCCCGCCGGGTGGCTGTGCTGGAAGGCATCGTGGATTCCACCAACGTAGGCGCTATCTTCCGCAGCGCCGCAGCGCTGAACATGGATGCCGTACTCATTACCCCCTCCTGCTGCGACCCGCTGTGCCGCCGCGCAGTGCGGGTGAGCATGGGCACCGTATTTCAGGTGCCGTGGGCGCAGATCGGCACCTGCCCTGCCGACTGGCCGGAAAACGGCAGCGCCCAGCTCCATGCACTGGGATTCAAGACCGCTGCCATGGCGCTGAGTGACCGCTCGGTCAGCATTGACGATGCCGCCCTTGCCGCCGAGCCAAAGCTTGCCATCGTGCTGGGCACCGAGGGTGACGGTCTGGCAGGCAGCACCATTGCCGCCTGCGACTACACCGTAAAGATTCCCATGTCCCATGGGGTGGATTCTCTCAACGTAGCCGCCGCCAGCGCCGTGGCTTTCTGGCAGCTCGGCCGCTTGTAAATCCCCCGTTCGCGCTCTCCGAAATTGCTTGACAAACGCCCCAAAACGCGGTACACTATCAGCGTCATCATCATGGGCCTATAGCTCAGCTGGGAGTGCAAGCGTTGCATTCCCGATCTGGTGTTATAGCTCATTTGCCCCCATTCAAAATTGGGTGCTTTTTGTGGGCTCGTAGCTCAGTTGGGAGTGCAAGCGTATCGCTTTTGTGCCCCACAGAGTTGTGGGCATTCAAATGGGGAGTATGTCGGTTGGTCGCCCAACCGAGTCACGCCCCTAAATATGGGCCTATAGCTCAGCTGGGAGAGCGTTCGGTTCGCATCCGAGAGGTCAAGGGTTCGAATCCCTCTAGGTCCACCAATTTGCCGCATCGTTTTGTACGATGCGGCGTTTTTTATGCCTAAAAAACTTTGGAAGACCGTGCCGGGCTCCGAACCCTGAAGTCGGATGCGAACCGGGCGGGGTCATCCATGTACTTTTTGAAAATCCATCGGTTTCACGCTTCTTTCTTTGCATTTTGCAGAGTGCTGCGGGCAAGCGCATCGCTTTTATGCCCCCTTCTCGGAAATTTCTTCAAAAATTTCCGCACCATCGTAGGTTGACACAGCCTTGAGCTGTTCCACTTGGTTGAAGCTGGCGTTCAGGGTGATCGAGATTTCGTAGTCTTTTCGGACACGAATCTCCGTAATGAACTGCTGCAAGATAGCGCGGCGTTCATCGTGGTTGGCGGTGTCGTACACATCCGCCCATGTAAACAGCTCGTTGCAGATGTAGTTGCTGCGCTTTGCCGTTTTGGTGGCTTCTTCGTATTCTTCCTGTGCCTGCACGAGCTGCTTTTCCAGAGTTTCCAGAGCCTCTCTTGCCTCGGCTACCAGTGTGCCCAGCAGTTCTTTGTCCAAGGCACTTACGCCACGGATGACGAGGATGGTTTCGGCTTTCAGGTCGTCCAGCTCTTTCTGCTTGGCTTCCAAGTCTTTCT
>CAJMQZ010000013.1 GCA_905215595.1 uncultured bacterium | reverse complement strand
AGGTGCTGTCCAAGCAGCCCGGCAGCGAGGGCGTGAAGAGCGACAAGGTGCTGGAACTGAACGTGAACCACCCTGTGTTTGCCGCCCTGAAGGCCGCGCAGGAGGCTGGTGACACCGAGAAGCTGAACAAGTACAGCGCTCTGCTGTACGCACAGGCACAGCTGATCGAAGGTCTGCCCGTGGATGACCCCGCCGCTTATGCCGAGGCCGTTTGCAGCCTGATGAAGTAAATTTTCAGAAAGAGGCCGCTGTGTTTTGCGCAGCGGCTTCTTTTGTTGCTGATGATTTTTAATCTTGCGCTTGTCGCGGTCTGTGGACCGCTCCAAGCACATTTTCACGAGAACAGAAATACCCCCTTAACAAAAAGGCCGCGCTCCGCTATAATAGAGTGGAACGCGGTCTTTTATTTTTATCTTTCTGTGAAAGGAATTCTGTTTCATGGAGCCGAGAAAACATTATTTTGCAAAGATCCCCACCATTGCCATCTTTATCGTGATGGCAATGTCCGGGCCGTTGGGCGTGCTGCTGTTTATCCTGAAAGGCATCGACCAGAAGGTGCAGAAGGAAGAACAGGAAGCTGCCCGTGCCCGGGGTGACTACCGCCCCGCCCCGGAGCCTGCACCAATGCAAAACGCGGACGCATCCTATGGGCAGGACGTCCCCACGGCAGAGCAAAAAAGCGCCAAACAGTGGTATAAAAATATTGCCACTCTCTGCACCATTATGGGTGCCGTTTTCCTGTTTGCCGGCGTGACGGACGCGGTGGATGTCATCAGTGTGTGGAAGTTTTGGCCCGACCCCGGGGAGCTGTTTTCCAATATTGCCATGGCCATTGGCGGCGGCGGTGCGCTGCTGACCGGCCTGCGGATGAAGAGCACCCGCAAGCTGGAACGGCTGCTGGATAAAGTAGTGGGCGAGCGGGATAACATCCCCCTGCCGGAACTGTTTGCCGCTGCCGGGGTGGATGCTGCCCGGGGACGCGCTGCCGTGAAAAGTGCCATCGAGCACGGTTATTTCGGTGCGGACGCCTACATTGACAACCGCACCGACACGCTGGTGGTGCGGGGTGCGGCACCACAGCCGAAAAAGCCTGCGCAAGCCCCGACACCTAAAGCTCAGCCCGCCGCAACGGACGAGTACGCCGCCCTGCTGCGCCAGCTGCGGGAGGTGAACGATGCCATCCCAGACCCGGTGATGAGCCAGAAGATCTCCCGCCTGGAAGAAGTCAGCGGGCGCATCTTTGCGCTGGCGCAAAAAGACCCGGACAAAAAAGCGCAGCTGCAAAAGTTTATGAACTACTATCTGCCCACTGCGCTCAAGCTGCTGAACACCTACGCCAGCCTTTCCGGGCAGGCGGTGGAGGGCACGAACATCACCGAGGCCAAGCACAGCATCGAGCGCAGCATGGACCTGCTGGTGACCGCCTTTGAAAACCAGCTGGACAAGCTGTTCCAAGCCGATGCGCTGGACGTGAACGCCGACATTGCCGCACTGGAAGGAATGCTGAACCTTGACGGTCTGACTGGCAGCGAATTTACCCGCTGAACTACCCCCCGCACCCGATGGCTGCATCGGTGCGGGGGTATTTTTTGTGCAAAGTGCAATTTTCCATCCCGTCTTTTTTGGGCACCGCGCTCAAAATTCCGGGATTTGTGTGCATTTATGCCAAGCATTTTGATTTGCCCGAAAAACTTTTATTTTATTTGTTCGGCAGCAGTCGATTGGGCTGCACAGGCGCTTTTTGCAACTTTTCATCGAGATGCAACAATAACACATGGTTTTTTGCGCTGCATTTGACTATTATAGAAGCAGCTACGGCAGCTTCGAACGGCTGCATCAACTTTTCCGATCATAATAGTAGGAGGAAATTTCCATGATGAAGTCCATTTCCACCTGGAAGCAGGAACTGACCGAGGGCGCACACGCTGCGCGTCTGGCTGCGCTGTACTGCTGCACCCCCGACAAGACCCCTGCACAGGCAGCCCGTTATACGGCTGTTCTGGACGGGTTAGAGACCACCTTCGGCGCACATACCGAGGCCGGTCTGTATAGTGCCCCCGGCCGCACCGAGATCGGCGGCAACCACACCGACCACCAGCATGGCCGTGTACTGGCTGGCAGCGTGAACATTGACATGATCGCTGCTGCCGCCCCCAACAGCCTGAACCAGCTGCGCGTGCAGAGCGAGGGCTACGACCTGTGCGTTATCGACCTTGATGACCTGACTGCCCGCAAGGAGGAGGAGAACACCACTGCTTCCCTGCTGCGCGGCGAGTGCGAAGCCTTCCGTCAGCGCGGCGCAAAGCTGTCCGGTTTGGACGTGTACATTTCCTCTAACGTGCCCAAGGGCAGCGGCGTTTCTTCCTCTGCTGCCTTTGAGGTGCTGGTCGGTGTGATTTTGAACGACTGCTTCATGGATGAAAAGGTTTCCCCTATTGCCATTGCACAGATCGGCCAGTGGGCAGAGAATGTGTACTTTGGCAAGCCCTGCGGCCTGATGGATCAGATGGCCTCCAGCGTGGGCAACATTATCACCATCGACTTTGCTGACAAGGCAAACCCCGACGTGGAGCCGGTGCAGGTGGACTTTTCCAAGGCCGGTCTGGCACTGTGCATTCTGGACTCCGGCGCAGACCATGCCGACCTGACCGACGAGTACGCCGCCATCCCCAACGAGTGCCGCGCTGTGGCCGCTGTGTGCGGCGGCGAGGTGCTGCGGGACGTGCCCTTTGAGACCTTCCTTGCAAATATCCCGGCCTGCCGCAAGCAGTGCGGCGACCGCGCTGTGCTGCGCGCCTTCCACTTCTACGCCGATAATGACCGCGTGCCGCAGCAGGTGGCCGCCCTGCGCGAGGGCAATTTTGATGCCTTTTTGCAGATGGTAACTGCCTCCGGCGACAGCAGCTGGGAATATTTGCAGAACGTCATCCCTGCCGGTTACAAGGAGCATCAGGAGGTGGCTGTGACCATCGCCGCTGCCAAGCATTATCTGGGCGGCAAGGGTGCTGTGCGCGTGCACGGCGGCGGTTTTGCCGGTACGGTGCAGGCCTTTGTGCCGGTGGAGATGCTGGCAGACTTTAAGGCAAACATGGAAAAGATCCTCGGCGCTGGCCGCTGCCATGTGCTGAGCATCCGTCCCGAGGGAGGTGCTGTGCTGTGATCTCCACCACCATCCAGCAGCTCGTGAACTACGGGCTGGACACCGGGCTCATCTTGCCCGATGACGAGATCTATATCCGCAACCAGCTGCTGATGACCATGCAGCTGGACGACTTTACCGCCCCGGACAGCGAGGTGTGCTACACCGATCTGGAAAGCATCCTCAAGACCCTTGTGGACGATGCCGTTGCCCGCGGCGTGTGCGAGGACAACTCCACCGCACGCGATTTGTTCGACACCAAGCTGATGGGCGTGCTTACCCCGCGCCCCAGCATCGTGCGCGCAAACTTTGAGGAGCGGTACGAAAACGAGGGTCCGCAGGCCGCCACCGACTGGTTTTATAAGTTCAGTCAGGACACCGACTACATCCGCCGCTACCGCATCAAGCGCGATCTGAAGTGGGTCACCAAGACCGAGTACGGCGATTTGGATATCACCATCAACCTGTCCAAGCCGGAAAAAGATCCCAAGGCCATTGCCGCCGCAAAGCTTGCACCCCAGAGCGCTTACCCCAAGTGTCAGCTGTGCGTGGAGAACGAGGGCTACGCAGGCCGCATGAACCACCCTGCGCGCGAAAATCACCGCATCATCCCACTGACCATCAACGACAGCGCGTGGAATTTGCAGTACAGCCCCTACGTTTACTACAACGAGCATTGCATCGTATTCAACAACCAGCACACCCCTATGAAGATCGAGCGGGCAACCTTCCGCAAGCTGCTGGATTTTGTGGGTCTGTTCCCCCACTATTTTGTGGGCAGCAACGCTGACCTGCCCATCGTGGGCGGCAGCATCCTGAGCCATGACCATTTCCAGGGCGGTCATTATGAGTTTGCCATGGCCAAAGCTCCCATTGAAAAGACTTGGGTGTTCCCCGGCTTTGAGGACGTGGAGGCCGGTATCGTGCACTGGCCCATGAGCTGCATCCGTCTGACCTGTGCGGATGACGCACGCCTTGTGGAGCTGGCCGATAAGCTGCTGGCTGCATGGCGCGGCTACACCGACGAGAGCTGCTTTATCTTTGCCGAGACGGATGGCGAGCCCCACAACACCATCACCCCTATTGCACGGATGCGGGACGGCAGGTATCAGCTGGATCTGGTGCTGCGCAACAACATCACCACCCCGGAGCATCCGCTGGGTGTGTACCACCCCCATGCCAAGCTGCACCACATCAAAAAGGAGAACATTGGTCTCATCGAGGTGATGGGTCTGGCTGTGCTGCCCAGCCGTCTGAAGCAGGAACTGCTCGACCTTGCAGATGTGCTGGTGGCGCATCTGCCCACCGCAGAGTACCCTGAAGCCCTGCAAAAGCATGCCGAGTGGGCCGAGGAGATCCTTGCAAAGCACCCGGAGCTGAACGCCGATAACGTCCACACCATCCTGCAGGACGAGGTGGGCCATGTGTTCGCACAGGTGCTGGCCGATGCCGGTGTGTATAAGCTGGATGAAGCAGGCCGCGCCGGTTTTGTCCGCTTCCTTGAAAGCGTAAAATAAACCATAACTCCCCCAGGCTGTTGCACATATCATGGCGCAACAGCCTTTTTTAGAGCACAGCATCGAACAAAAGCACTCTTCCTTTGCTCTCCCCCCTGTGAAAAAATCAATGGGAAAATCCGCAGATTTTCCCATTGATAAATTAAAATATTCATTCCGCTGAAAATGGCCAAAGCAGCGCGGCGGCCATTCAAAATCGTTTTTTGTAGATGGAGGTATCGCTATGCACTGCACTTTGGAAGTTTGCGTAGACAGCACCGCCAGCGCACTGGCGGCAAAACGCGGCGGCGCTGACCGGCTGGAGCTGTGCGCCGACCTGATTATCGGCGGCACCACTCCTTCCCCTGCCCTGCTGCGTCAGGTCAAGGCCGAGACAGGCTTGCCGGTGCGGGCGCTGCTCCGTCCCCGCTTCGGCGATTTCTGCTACGACCGCTACGAGCTGGCACAAATGGCCGAGTGCGCCGCCGAGCTGGTAGCCGCCGGTGCCGACGGCATCGTGACCGGTGTGCTGACCCCGGCGGGCGCGCTGGACACCGATGCCCTGCGCCCCATCTACGCTGCCGCCCGGCAGGCGGCAGAAAAAGCACACCGCACCGTGGACTGCACCCTGCACCGCGCTTTTGATGTCTGCTGCGACCCCTTTGCCGCGCTGGAGGCTGCAAAGCAGCTGGGGCTTGCCACCATCCTGACCAGCGGACAGGCCGCAAGCGCCCCGCAGGGTGCTGCCCTGCTGCGGCAGCTGGTGGAAGCTGCCGGGCGGGAGGTGGAGATTCTGGTTGGTGCAGGCGTATCAGCTGACAACATCCCCGCCCTTGCCGCCCAGACTGGTGCCCGGGCGTTCCACCTTTCCGGCAAGCAGGTGCTGGACAGCCGCATGACCTTCCGGCGGGAAGGCGTGCCCATGGGGCTGCCGGGCTTTTCGGAGTTTGAGATCTGGCAGACCAGCGAAGCAAACATCCGCGCCGCCCGCACCGCACTGGACGCGCTGTAACGGACAAACGAAACTTTTATATCCTATTCCGGCATAATAGGAAAGCATCCGTCTGCACATAGGTCAGCTGTTTCCGCAGGAAACAGGCGCTGCATTCTGCCGTTTCCCATTACGACCCTCTCCCGTGAAAGCGCAAAATCGGGCAGCCCGCAGGCTGCCCGATTTTGCGCTATTCAAATGATTTTTCCGCTGAATATGCCCAAAGCAAAGCGGAGGGCATTCCAAATCGTCCTACTTCAGTGCAGGGCGGCAAACCGGGCTGCGCCGCGGGTGCACAGCCAGCGGTGCAGCAGTAAATCCAGCCCCAGCAGCACAGCCAGACAAGCACCTTGCGCGGCCAGCGGCGGCACAGCGTAGTCCAGTAAGATTAGGGGCAAAAACAGCACCCCGCCCGCCAGCAGCCACCCGCCGAACATCGCCAGCATACTGGCGGCGCTCCGCTTGACCACGGCAGCTTCGCTGACCCAGTGGAGGTTGGGCAGGCACAGTCCCAAGGCAAGGCCCATTTGCGCTGTCAGCCACACAAAGGCTGCCAGCACCACCATCACCAGCAGCCCCTGCCCTGCCGGAATGCGCAGCGCCGCCATGGCGCACCCGGCGCAAAACCACGCCCCCGGCAGCGTGAGCAGCAATTGCAGCTCCACCTTTACCCGCAGAACCTGCTGCGGGGCAACCGGCAGGCTTTGCAGCAGCCAGAGGGTGCCGCCCTCCAGCGACACCGACGGCGCTGTGATAAAGTTCATGGCGGCTATGGTGCACACCATCCCGCACACCAGCATGGGCAGGCTCTCGGGCGGGTAAGCTGCGGTAAAGGCGCGCAGAACAGCAGCTTTCCACAGCGCTGCTGCGCCCAGCACCGGCAGCAGCAGACTGCTCAAGGCGCAGTTGAGCAGCCACATGGGGCAAGCGCCCAAATGCAGCAGTTCCCGCCACAGTAATGCCCGGCGCGGGGACTGCTTTTTTTGCGTCTTTGCGCGGTATTCCACTTTGGCTCTGCCCGGTTCAAGGGTCAAAAGCCGCAGATAGGGCTTTGCCAGCGCCTTGCCGCACAGCGCCATACAGGCCGCAGCCAGCGCTAGAAACAGCAGCAGCGCCGGGACGTTGCCCACTGCCGCCAGACCCAGCAGACGCAGCGGTGCAGCAGCACGGCCGGCTGCTGCGCCCGCCTGTACGGCATCCAGCGCAAGGGCGTCCACTGCGTTGCTCACCCAGCAGAACGCTGCATAGTAGACCGCCAGAAACAGCAGCGTACCCACCACGGTGACAAGGCTTTTATGCTGGGCGCGGCGGCCAAGCAACGCCACCGCCCAGCCCAGCAGAACGGCCAGCACCATGGAAACTCCCGCCAGCGCCAGTGCCACCGGCAGCGCCGCCAGCAGGGCTTCGCCGAGGCGGGGTGCCGCCAGCGCATAGCAGACCACCGAGGGCACCCACGCCAGCAGCAGATAAATCAGCCCGGTCAGGTACACCCCGCCGCAGCGCACCGCAAAAATAGCGCCCGGCGGGATGGGCAGCGCCAGCAGCTGCTGGTTATCCCGGCAGCGGAACAAATGCCCGTAGCTGGTAAAGGCGCTTGCCAGCACGCTGACCGTCAGCGCCGAAAGCTCCATCAGCACAAAATAGAGCCAGTCTAGCCCCTGCGGAACCAGTGTCACTGCCAGCGGCAGCGCCATTGAGCCAAAGCTGAGCATGACCAGCAGCATCAGCACTGTAAACAGCAGCGCGTAGCCGAATGCTGCTGCCCGGGAGCGCTGCTTGCCGGTTTTGCTGCTGCGCACAAAGGCCGCACCCAGTTCCAGTAACTGTTTTTTGAGCAATGCACGGATCATAGCGCTTCCCCCGTATCCTCCAGTTCCAGAAAGACCTCTTCCAGCGTGTCGTCACCGCGCACCTCTTCCATAGCGCCCTCGCGCACCAGCTGACCCTTGCGCAGAATGGCCACCCGGTCACAGAGCTTTTCGGCCACCTCCAGCACATGGGTGGAGAAAAAGATCGCCCCGCCCTGCGCGCAAAAGGCCTTCATCTGGGTCTTGAGTTGATGGGAGGCCAGCGGGTCCAGCCCGACAAAGGGCTCGTCCATTAAAATCAGCTTCGGCTCGTGCAGCAGCGCCGCAATAATGGCAAGCTTCTGCTTCATGCCGTGGGAGTATGCCCCGATGGACTGCGCCAAGTCCTGCGTCAGGCCAAAGGCATCGCCGTACTGCCGGATGCGCTGCGTCCGCTGTGCGGCACTTACGCCAAAGATGTCTGCAATAAAATCAAGGTACTGGATGCCGGTCATATAATCGTACAGCTGCGGGTCATCCGGCAGATAGGCCAGACGGCGCTTGCATTCCAGCGGGTCGTCCCGCATCGAAATGCCGTCCACATAAATTTCTCCGGCATCGAATTGTTGGATGCCGCAGCAGCATTTTAAGGTAGTGGTCTTGCCCGCGCCGTTGTGCCCGATAAAGGCGCACAGCTCCCCCGGGCGGATGTGCAGACAAAGGTCCTGCACGGCGGGCTTGCTGCCGTAGGTTTTGGTCAGATGCTCTATTTTTAACATGGGCTGCCTCCTTGCTTTCAGTTTCGAGCCAAGTATACACCCTCCGGCAGGGGGAAGGTCAAGCATTTCTCCGTTTTTTCTTGCGTTTTGTATAGGGCTGTGCTATACTTTTTGACGAACTGAACAGAAAACAGCAGGTGCGTTCCGTCACTTTGCCCCACCGGGCGGCGGCAGGAACGTTAAAAGGGAAGCGGGTGCAGATCCCGCACGATCTCGTCACTGTGATAAGGGAGTCCATTGTCAAGGTGCTTTTGCACCAGTCACTGAGCCATCCGGCTTGGGAAGGCGGCAGCGGGCGTTGAGCTTTCAGTCAGGAAACCTGCCCGCTGTTGGTACCGGGGCTTTGCCGCCCCAGATCACGAGGAATTGGTTGTACCAAAAAGCCTGTAAGATACGGGGTCTTTTTGCTTTGCCATTTCGCAAGCAGAAGACCCCGTTTTTTGCCGATTCTCTTTCCTGTACCCTTCTGTTCGGTGCCGTATTTTACCCACACCAGGAAAGGAAAACAAGATGAAAAAACGCAACATCCGCAAAACGGCGGCCGCTCTGACCGCTCTGGCTCTGTGCGCCGGTGTACTGACCGGCTGCGGCGGGGCTGCCTCCGGCACTGCTTCCTCTGTTGCTGCCAGTTCTGCCGCCAGCAGCGAGGCTTCCGGCGCAGACGCTGACGCACTGGCCGCACAGAACGTGGCAGACCTGATCGACGCCATCTATGTGCAGCAGCGCACCGATGACACCGATGCCCAGTGCGAAGCCGCAAAGGCTGCATGGGACGCTTTGACCGATGCCCAGAAGGAGCTGGTGGAGGGCGAGAACGCCGACCCCGACTATTTTGGCCGCGACACCGGCGATGCCTCCAAGGACGATGCCCGCAACGCCGATGAGATTGGTGAGAGCGAGCTGCTGGTGGTGTCCTTCGGCACCTCCTTCAACGACAGCCGCGCTGCCGATATCAGGGGCATTGAGGACGCCTTGCAGGCCGCATACCCCGACTGGAGCGTACGCCGCGCCTTTACCGCACAGATCATCATCAACCATGTGCAGGCACGCGACGGCGAGAAGATCGACAACATGCAGCAGGCGCTGGACCGCGCTGTGGCAAACGGCGTGAAGAACCTGATCGTGCAGCCCACCCATCTGATGCACGGTGCCGAGTACGACGAGATGATGGAGATGATCGACTCCTACCGCGACAAGTTCGAGAGCGTTGCCGTGGCTGAGCCCCTGCTGGGCGAGGTCGGCTCTGACGCCACCGTGATCAACTCCGACAAGGAAGTGGTTGCCAAGGCCGTGACCGAGGCCGCCGTGAAGGATGCCGGTTACGAGAGCCTGGACGCCGCCGCTGCCGAGAAGGTCGCCTTCGTGTTCATGGGCCACGGCACTTCCCACACTGCAAAGGTGAGCTACAGCCAGATGCAGACCACCATGCAGACCCTGGGCTATGACAATGTGTTCATCGGCACCGTGGAGGGTGAGCCCGAGGAAACCGCCTGCGAGAACGTGATCGAGGCTGTGAAGGCCGCCGGTTACACCAAGGTCGTCCTGCGTCCCCTGATGGTAGTGGCAGGCGATCACGCCAACAACGACATGGCCGGTTCCGACGAGGATTCCTGGCTGAGCCAGTTCAACGCTTCCGGCGCATTTGAGTCTGTGGACTGCCAGATCGCCGGTCTGGGCGAAGTGCCCTCCATTCAGGAGCTGTACGTTGCCCACACCAAGGCTGCCATTGATTCTCTGAACGGCTGAAGATAACTGCCAAATTGCCCGAAGGGAGTGATCTTTTCGGGCAATTTTTCTTTTTGACAGGATTGTGGTATACTGAGACCTGCAGGGAGTTTCTCCCTTTCTGATTCTGAAACATTGAGGTATTTTTCTATGCGCTGCAAACAGATGCTTTCCCTTTCCGTTGTCACCGTGCTGCTGGCCGCTTCTCTGGCAGGCTGCGGCACTTCTTCCAACGCTCCGTCGGCCGTCTCTTCCGAGGCCCCTTCCAGCGCGGCAAGTTCCGCCGCATCCGAAGTCACGGAGACCGCCGCTCTGCCGGACGGCGTATACACTGCCGAGTTTGATACCGACAGCGGCATGTTCCATGCCAACGAGGCCTGCGACGGCAAAGGCACCCTGACCGTCAAGGACGGCAAGATGACCTTCCACGTCAGCCTGGTGTCCAAAAAGATCGTGAACCTGTACCCCGGCCTGGCCGCTGATGCCGAGGCCCACAAAACGGACTGGCTGCTGCCCACCACCGACACTGTGACCTACTCCGACGGCACCAGCGAAGAGGTGTACGGCTATGACATCCCGGTCACCGCATTGGATGAGGACTTCCCGCTGGCCATTCTGGGCTCCAAGGGTACCTGGTACGACCACACCGTGAGCGTGCGCAATGCCCAGCCCAAGACCGAGGAGACCTCCGAGACCCCCGCAGACGGCGAATACACCGTATCTGTGGCACTGGAGGGCGGCTCCGGCCGTGCCACCGTGGACAGCCCCGCCACTTTGACCGTGGCCGACGGCAAGATGACCGCCACCATCGCATGGAGCAGCCCCAACTATGACTATATGGTCGTGGACGGCGAGAAGTACCTGCCCACCAACACCGAGGGCAACTCCACATTTGAGATCCCGGTCGCTGCCCTGGGCACCCCGCTGGCCGTGACCGCCGACACGGTGGCCATGAGCACCCCGCACGAGATCGAATACACCCTGACCTTTACTTTGGAGTAACCTTCCATGAAGCTGACCCGCGCACAATTTTTAAAGACTCTGCCCGCCGCTGCGCTGGTGCTTGCAGGCTGCACTGCCGCACCCACTGCACCCGCCGATACGGACGAGCTGGTGTTTGACCACGCCTACCCGCTGGACTACGCCACTCAGTTTACCGCCGACTGCTACGCGGACGGCTCTACCCTGCTGACCATCCCGGACACACAGGCAAAGTTCCTTATCCGGCCGGAGGGCGCTGCCACCCTGCGCACCGTGCCCGAAGGAGTGACCGTTTTACAGCAGCCGGTGCAGAACATCTATCTGGTGTCCACCTCTGCTATGGACTTGTTCCTTCATCTGGACGCGCTGGACAGCATTGCCCTTTCCGGCACCCGTGCCGAGGGCTGGTATCTGGACGAGGCAAAGCAGGCCATGCAGGCCGGGCGCATCGCCTATGCGGGCAAGTACAGCGCCCCGGACTATGAACGCATCCTGACCGCAGAATGCGGCCTTGCGGTGGAAAACACCATGATCTACCACACCCCGGAGGTGAAGGAACAATTAGAACGGTTCGGCATTCCGGTGCTGGTGGAGCGCTCCAGCTACGAGAGCAGCCCGCTGGCACGGATGGAATGGATCAAACTGTACGGCATCCTGCTGGGGAAGGAAGCCCTTGCCGAGGAGGTTTTTGCGCAGCAGGCGCAGCGCATTGCGCCGCTGCTGGAACAGCCCTCCACCGGCAAACGCTGCGCGTTTTTCTCCATTACTTCCAGCGGCCTTGCCACTGTGCGCAAAAGCGGAGACTATGTGGCGCAGATGATCGGCATGGCCGGTGGCGAATACGTTTTTACGGCTCTTACCGACAGCGGCAACAGCCTTTCCACCATGAATATCCCGCTGGAGGATCTTTACGCCGGGGTCAAGGACGCCGATGTGCTTATTTATAACGGCACCATCGAGGGCACCATCTCCACAAAAGAAGAACTGCTTGCCCGCTGCGCGCTGCTGGCAGAATGCAAGGCGGTGCAAAGCGGAGATATCTGGTGCACGACACCCAGCTTTTTCCAGCAGAGCATGGCGCTGGCAGATTTTATGCTGGACCTCCACGCTGTTTTTACCGGAGAAACTGCCGACCCCGATACCCTGCATTTTTTGACCAAGATCACCTGAGGAGCCGCTTATGACCAGCCGCAAACGCCTTATTTTTTCCTATTGCTGCCTTGCCCTGCTGCTGACGGTGCTGTTTGCCGTGAGCCTGTTCTGGGGCAGCGTTGCGCTTACCCCGCAGGCCGTGCTTGCAGCCCTGACCGGACGCGGACAGGACGCGCTGAGCGTAGGCATCATCACACAGCTGCGCCTGCCCCGCGCGGTGATGGCCGCGTTGCTGGGCGCTGCGCTCTCGGCAGCGGGCTATCTGTTGCAGACCTTTTTTGCAAACCCCATTGCCGGTCCCTTTGTGATGGGCATTTCCAGCGGGGCTAAGCTGGCGGTGGCGCTGGTGATGGTGCTGTTTTTGAACTACGGCCTGCTGACCAGTTCTGCCGTGCTCATCCTTGCAGCCTTTGCGGGCGCTATGGCGGCCATGGCCTTTGTGCTGGCCGCTGCCCGCCGGGTACAGCGCATGAGCATCCTTGTAATCTGCGGCGTAATGATCGGTTACATCTGCTCTGCCATCACCGAGTTTGTGGTGGCCTTTGCGCAGGACAGCAGCATCGTCAACCTGCACAACTGGTCGCAGGGCAGCTTTTCCGGCATGACGTGGGGCAACGTGCGCACGGCAGCGCTGGTGGTGCTGCCCGCGCTGGCGGCGGCCTTCTGCCTTGCAAAGCCCATGGCCGCTTACCAGATGGGGGAAGCCTACGCCCGCAGCGTGGGCGTGGATGTGCGGCGGTTCTCGCGGCTGCTGGTGCTGCTTTCCAGCCTGCTGGCCGCCTGCGTTACCGCCTTTGCCGGGCCGATCTCCTTTGTGGGCATCGCGGTGCCGCACCTTGTCAAGCAGCTGCTGGGCAGCGCCCGCCCGCTGTATGTGCTGCCCGGGTGCTGTCTGGGCGGGGCAGCGTTCTGCCTGCTGTGTGATTTAATTGCCCGCAACCTGTTTGCGCCCATGGAGCTTTCCATCAGCGCAGTCACCGCTGTATTCGGCGCGCCGGTGGTCATTGGGCTGCTGCTGCGCCGCAACCGGGAGGATGTGCGATGAAGTACTCTGTTGAAACCAACGCCCTTGCCATCGGCTACGGCAAAGCTGCCCTTGCCCGGGATATCGCGCTGGGCGCTGCCAAGGGGCAGGTGCTGGCGCTCATTGGCCCGAACGGCGCGGGCAAATCCACCCTGCTCAAAACCTTGGCGGGACAGCTGGCCCCTTTGGGCGGCGCAGTGCTGCTGGACGGGCAGGAGCTGGCCCGCATCCCCGGCAACGCCCGGGCGCAAAAGCTGGCGCTGATGCTGCCCCACACCCGCCGCACCGAGTTGACCACCTGCTTTGAGTTTGCAGCGGCAGGGCGCATCCCCTACACCGGACGGCTGGGCATCCTTTCCGCTGAGGACAAAAAGCAGGTACAGAACGCGCTGGAGCTGGTGGGCGCGGCGCATCTGGCTGATCGGGACTTTAACTGCGTCAGCGATGGGCAGCGGCAGCGCATTTTACTGGCGCGGGCAGTCTGTCAACAGCCGCAGGTGCTTCTGCTGGACGAGCCCACGTCATTTTTAGATGTAAAAGGCAAGATAGAGCTGCTGACCATTCTGCAAAAACTGGCGCATACGCAGCAGCTTGCGGTCATCGTGACCCTGCACGAGCTGGACATGGCGCAGAAGATCGCGGACGCGGTGGTATGTGTTTCGCCGCACGGCGTTTCTGCGCCCATGTCCCCGGCACAAGCCTTTGCCCGGGAAAATATCAAGGCGCTCTACAGCTTGACCGAGGAACAGTACAGCGCCGTTTTTGGCCCAACAAAGCCGGAAAAGCCGCAATTTGAGCACTATGTGCGCAGCGGGCAGAAGCTGCTGCGCTGCGGGTACACCACCGGCACCTGTGCGGCGCTGGCCGCTGCCGGGGCCGCTCGTCTGCTGCTGACCGGCACAGCACCGGAAACTGTCGCTCTGCGCACGTCAAAGGGCATCGTGGTGGAGGTTGCCCCCCTGTTCTGCTGCACCGTTGCCGAGGGCGCGGAATGCGCCATTGAAAAAGACGGCGGCGACGATGTGGACGTGACCACCGGTCTGCCGGTGACCGCCACGGTGACGCTGCTGCCCGGCACGCCCGAGATATGTATTACCGGCGGCGCGGGAGTGGGCCGGGTGACAAAACCTGGGCTGGACCAGCCGGTGGGGCAGGCCGCCATCAACCATGTGCCCCGGCAGATGATCACCGAGGCGCTGCGCCGGGAGGCGGAAGCCGCCTGTTACCCCGGCGGCTTTGCCGTGACTATCTCTATCCCCGGCGGCGAGGAAGTAGCCCGGCGCACCTTCAACCCCCATATCGGAGTGGAGGGTGGGCTGTCGGTGCTGGGCACCAGCGGCATTGTAGAACCCATGAGCCAGCAGGCCATTCTGGACACCATCCAGCTGGAGATGAATCAGGCGGCGCTGCGGGCAAACGACCACCGGCGGCTCATCCTTGCCCCGGGCAATTACGGGCTGGACTATCTGCACGAAACGTATCCGCAGTTTGCTGATATCCCGGTGGTCAAAACGTCCAACTTTATCGGAGATACGCTGGATATGGCAGCAGCGGCGCACTTTGAACAGGTGCTGCTGGTGGGGCATATCGGCAAGCTGTGCAAGCTGGCAGGCGGCATTATGAACACCCACTCCCACACGGCAGACTGCCGCACGGAGCTGTTCTGCACCCACGCCGCCCTGTGCGGTGCCGCCCGGGAGGTGTGCACTGCGCTGTACAATGCAGCCACCACGGATGCCTGTCTGGAGATTCTGGATACAGCCGGGCTGCGGGAGCCGGTGCTGCAAAGCCTGCTTGCCGCCATCCAGCTGCATCTTGACCGCCGCGTGGGCGGGGCGTTCCGGGTGGGTGCGGTGTTGTTTTCAAACCAGCACGGCCCGTTGGGACAGACCGAAACTGCCGCCCGCCTGCTGAACAAATGGAAGGAGTAACGCACATGGTACATTTTGTGGGCGCCGGCCCCGGCGCACCGGATCTGATCACCCAGCGCGGTGCAGCATTTTTACAGACCGCAGACTGCATTATTTACGCAGGCAGTCTGGTCAACCCGGCGCTGCTGGGGCTGGCAAAGCCGGGCTGTGCTATCTATAACAGCGCCGAGATGACGCTGGAGCAGGTACTGGACGTGATGCATCGGATGGAGAACGCAGGCAAAACCACCGTGCGTCTGCACACCGGCGACCCCTGCCTGTACGGTGCAATCCGGGAGCAGATGGACGCGCTGGACGCAGACGGCATTTGTTACGATGATACCCCCGGTGTTTCCAGCTTTTGCGGCGCTGCCGCCGCGCTGAACGCCGAGTATACCCTGCCCACGGTCAGCCAGACGGTCATTATCACCCGCATGGAGGGGCGCACCCCCGTGCCGGAGCGGGAAAGGCTGGCAAGCCTTGCCGCACACGGCGCGACCATGGTGATCTTCCTGTCTATCGGGCTGATCGATAAGGTGCAGGCGGCGCTTTTACAGGGCGCATACACACCGGAAACGCCCGCCGCCGTGGTGTACAAAGCCAGCTGGCCGGAAGAAAAAATCGTGCGGTGTACAGTCGGCTCTTTGGCCGAGAGCACCCGCGCGGCAGGCATTGCCAAGACGGCACTTATCGTGGTGGGAGATTTTCTCGGCACGCAGTACGAGCGCAGCAAGCTGTACGACCCCGCCTTTACCACCGAGTTCCGCAAAGGAGAACCGGTATGACCCGCGCTTACCTTGCCTTTACGGAAACTGGCCTTGCGCTTGCAAAGCGTCTTTCCGCTGCCCTGCCCGGCAGCGTTGCCCGGTGCGGGCAGGATGGCGCTTCCCTTGCAGAATGGACAAGCGCACAGTTTGTGCAGTCGGATGCACTGATATTTGTAGGGGCTGCGGGTATTGCAGTGCGGGCTATCGCGCCCCACTGCAAGAGCAAGACTGCCGACCCGGCCGTGGTGGTGGTGGATGAATGCGGGCGGTTTGCCGTGCCCATTCTGTCCGGTCATCTGGGCGGCGCAAATGATCTGGCGCGGGCCATTGCCACTGTATGCGGTGCGGTGCCGGTGATCACCACCGCCACCGATGCCCACGGCATTTTTGCGGTGGACGAGTGGGCAAAGCACCAAAACTGCATGATACTGGAACCGGAACGCATCAAGTTGGTCAGCGGCAAATTACTGGCCGGACAGCCGGTATATTACCGGGCTGATTTCCCGGTAACGGGCACCGTACCCGCAGGGTTATTCCCCGCTGATACCCCGGAAAAAGCCGACTTTGCACTCACCCTTTGCCCCACCGGGCAGGCACTGCATCTTGTGCCGCGCATCGGGGTGCTGGGCATCGGCTGCAAGCGGGGCACTAGCGCTGAAACGCTGGAAGCTGCTTTTGCCGCTTTCTGCGCCCGGTACGGCTTTGCTGCGCAGGCAGTTACCGCCGCTGCAAGCATCGACCTGAAGCAAAACGAGCCGGGCTTGCTGACCTTTTGTCAGGCGCACGGCTGGCCGGTGCGGTTTTACTCTGCCGCGCAGCTGCGCAGCTTGCCCGGGCAGTTCACCCCCTCCCCTTTTGTACAGAGCGTGACCGGGGTGGACAATGTCTGTGAGCGGGCGGCTGTGCTGGACGCAGACGGCAGCCTGTTTTACTCGAAATTTGCCTGCAACGGCGTGACCTTTGCGCTGGCGTGCAGGCCCTTTGCCCCGGACTGGAGGTGGCAGAATGATTGACGTGATGGAAATTGACATTGACCGTCCCGAGAAGGTGGTTTATGTCGTGGGACTTGGCCCCGGCGAACCTTTTTATATGACCCAGCAGGCCGCGAATACGCTGGAAAGCGTTGACGCCATCTGCGGATATAAGGTCTATCTTGACCTCATCCGCGATGAATTTCCCTGCGAGGAATACTATTCCACCGGCATGACGCAGGAGCTTGACCGCTGCCGCTGGGCGCTGGAAAAAGCACGCACCGGCAAGCGGGTGGCGCTGGTCTGCTCCGGCGATGCCGGGGTGTACGGCATGGCAAGTCCCCTGCTGGAACTTGCCCCGGACTACCCGGACGTTGCCGTGGACATCGTGCCCGGACTAACCGCTGCCCTCAGCGGCGGGGCAGTGCTGGGCGCACCGCTGGCGCACGATTTTTGCGTCATTTCCCTTTCCGACCGGCTGACCCCGTGGGAGGTCATCGAGAAGCGGCTGGCTTGCGCCGCTATGGGAGATTTCTGCGTTGCGCTGTACAATCCCTCCTCCAAGGGCAGGCCGGACTATCTGGCAAAGGCGGTGTGCATCCTGCTGGAAAACGGCAAAAGCGCCGATACCGTCTGCGGCATCGTGCGCAACATTGGCCGGGAGGGACAGACCGCCCGCATTCTGACCCTCGCGCAGCTGGAAAGCACCACGGTGGATATGTTTACCACCGTGTACATCGGCAACACTGCCACAAAGCAGCTTGGCGGTAAAATGGTCACCCCGCGGGGGTACCGCAGATGAAGGCAGTAGTTTTCAGCGGCACTACCGAGGGGCGGGTGTTCTCCCGGCAGCTGGCGGCGCTGGGAGCGGAGGTTCTGGTCAGTGTTGCCACCCCGCTGGGTGCAGAGGAGCAGGGCGAAGCAGACGGCATCTTCGTGCACTGCGGTCGACTGACTACCGAGGAAATGACCACCCTTTTGCAGGGCGCTGCCCTGTGCGTAGACGCCACCCACCCCTATGCGGTGGACGCCACAAAAAACATCCGGACGGCGTGTGCCGCTGCTGGGGTGGAGTACCACCGGCTGCTGCGGGAAGAAAGCCCCTTGCCTGCCGGGAGCATGGTATTTGCCACCGCCGCCCACGCCGCTGCATTTCTGGCCGGGTGCAGCGGCAATGTGCTGCTGGCCACTGGTGCAAAAGAACTTGCCGCCTTTGCGGCGCTCGGCCCGGAGCGGCTGTTCCCCCGGGTGCTGCCCACGCGGGAGGGCATTGCCGCCTGCGAGGCCGCCGGTATCCCGCATAAGAACATTATTGCCATGCAGGGGCCATTCAGCTATGCGCTGAACTGCGCCTTGATTGAACAATTCTCCATCCGGTATCTGGTCACCAAGGACGGCGGTGCTGTGGGCGGCTTTGCCGAAAAAGCACAGGCCGCACAGGATACCGGTGCACAGCTGATCGTGGTGCGTCGCCCGGCTGAAAACGGACAAACTGCTGCACAAATTCTGGCACGCTGCAAGGAGGTTCTGGTATGATCTCTCTGATTGGAATGGGCTCCGGCCGCCCGGAAAGCCTGACCGCGCAAGGACTGGCTGCACTGCAAGGCGCAGGGCTCATCCTTGGGGCAAAGCGCCTGTTGGAGCATTTACCGGCGGGGTGCACTGACAACTGCAAAGCCGTGTATAAGCCGGAGGAAATCCTTGCGTGTCTTGCCGCACAGCCGGATACAGACACCGCTGTTTTGTACAGCGGCGACACCGGGTTTTACTCCGGTGCGGCAAAGCTGCTGCCCCTGCTGCGGGTCATGGGATACTCCGTCCGGGTGCTGCCCGGGCTTTCCAGTGTACAGCTTTTAGCCGCAGCTGTGGGGCGTCCTTGGCAGGACTGGAAGCTGGTGTCGGCCCATGGTCGTGCCTGCGACCCCGTAGCTGAGATTTTAGCGCATCCACAAGTGTTTTTCCTCACCGGCGGCGGGGACACCCCTGCCACCCTTTGCGCCAAACTGACCGCCGCCGGGCTGGGCGCTGCTCACGCCCTTGTGGGCGAAGACCTTGGCACCCCGGCAGAAGCCATCCGCTTTGGCCTTGCCCGGGAACTGGCAGAGCAAACCTTTGCACCGCTGAGTGTATTGCTCATCGAACGGGAGGCTTTGCCGTCCCGCCGCACCCCCGGCCTGCCGGACGACGCTTTTATCCGGGGCGCTGTGCCCATGACAAAGCAGGAGGTGCGTGCTGCCGCGCTGGCAAAGCTGGCGGTGACCCCCAAGGACACCCTATGGGACGTGGGCGCAGGCACCGGCAGCGTGAGCGTGGAGCTGGCGCTTGCCGCCCCTGCCGGGCAGGTATACGCTGTGGAGTGTGACCCGGAGGCCTGTGCACTGATCCAGCAAAACCGGGAGAAATTTGCTGCTTACAATCTGACCCTGATTGAGGGCAAAGCACCCGATGCTTTGGACGCGCTGCCCGCCCCGGATGCTGTATTCATCGGCGGCACAAAGGGCAATATGGACGCTGTTATAGACGCTGTACTGCACAAAAATCCAGCCTCCCGGCTGTGTGTTGCCGCCATTGCACTGGAAACGCTCAGCGCTGCCGTGACTGCTCTGACTGCACATGGGCTTTCTGCGGAGGTGACACAGATCGCCGTCAGCCGCACAAAAATGGCGGGCAGTCTGCATTTGCTGATGGCCAACAACCCGGTGTTCCTCATTACGGGGGCACGGACATGATGCAGTTTCTCATCGCCGCGCCGCGCTCCGGCAGCGGCAAGACCACCATTACCTGTGCAGTGCTTACCGCATTGCAGCGGCGCGGGACTGACCCTTGCGCCTTCAAATGCGGGCCGGACTACATCGACCCTATGTTTCACCGCAGCGCGCTTGGGGTGGAAAGCCACAATTTAGACCTCTACCTCTCTGCCCCGGATACGGTGCGCACGCTTTACGCCCGGTATGCCGCCGGGCACGGCGCTGCCGTATGCGAGGGTGCCATGGGCTTTTACGACGGGCAGGGACTGACAACCCGTGCAAGCGCTTGGGAGCTGGCCGATACGCTGGCGCTGCCGGTGCTGCTGGTAGTGCAGCCAAAAGGGGCAAGCATCACCCTTGCCGCCGAGCTGCAGGGGCTTTTGCAGTTCCGCACACCCAGCCATATCGTGGGCATTCTGCTCAATGATTGCTCTGAGTCCTTGTACAAAACGCTGTGCCCGATGCTGGAAGCCGAGACCGGTCTGCCGGTGGTGGGGTATCTGCCCCATCTGCCGGGGTGCGCTATTGAGAGCCGCCACCTCGGGCTGAAAACCGCCGGAGAGATATCGGACTTGCAGCAAAAGCTGGGTCAGCTTGCCGATGCCCTTGTGCTGGACTGGGCACAGCTGGCGGCACTGACCGACCGTCCTGCCCCAGCTGCGCCGCCGCTTTCTACGCCGTGCGCACCCGCCGTGCGCATTGCCGTGGCGCGGGACGAAGCCTTCTGCTTTGCCTACGCCGAAACGCTGGACGCCTTGCGGGATGCAGGTGCAGAGCTTGCATTTTTCAGCCCGCTGCGGGACGCCGCCCTGCCGAAAAATATCGGCGGGCTGTACCTGCCCGGGGGGTACCCGGAGCTGTACGCCTGTCAGCTGAGCGAGAACTGCGCACTGCGTGCTGCTATCCGGGAGGCTGTTCAGAATGGTCTGCCCACTGCTGCCGAGTGCGGCGGCTTTCTGTACTTAGGGCAGACGCTGGAGGGCACAGACAGCAAGGTTTACCCCATGGCGGGTGTGCTGCCGGGCAGCGGGCACAACGCCGGGCGGCTGGTGCGCTTTGGCTATGCCGCCATGACGGCAAAGGCCGACAGTATGCTTTTCCGCGCCGGAGAAGCACTGCCCGTCCACGAATTTCACCACTGGGATTCCTCCGAAAATGGTGCAGACTTTTCTGTGCGCAAAACCGAAAAAAGGCAGTGGGAATGCGGCTTTGCAAACGCGCATTTGTATGCCGGTTTCCCGCATCTTTACTGGGCAGGCACTGCCCTGCCCCGCCGCTTTGTGCAGGCGGCGCAGCACTTTTTGAAACACAAAGGATGACGAAAATGACCGAAGCTGAACTGATGCAGCTGCTTGCTGCCATCACCCCGCCGGACGAAACCGCCCGCGCTGCCGCCCATACCCACTGGGCCAGCCTTGCCAAGCCCTTGGGCGGGCTGGGCGCACTGGAGACCCTGCTGGAAGATGCCGCTGGGCTGACCGGCACGGCGCAGTTTGATTTTTCCCGCCGGGCGGTGGCGGTGCTCTGTGCGGACAACGGCGTGGTGGCGCAGGGCATAAGCCAGACCGACCAGAGCGTGACCCGCGCCGTAGCCGAGAACCTTGCTGCGCGGCGTACCAGCGTATGCAGGATGGCACAGGCGGCGCACTGCGATGTGCTGCCGGTGGATCTGGGCATTGCCGGTGCGCCCGTACCCGGCGTGCGGGACTGCCGCATTGCCGCCGGGACTGCGGACTTTACCAAAGGCCCCGCCATGACCCGCGCCGAGGCAGTGGAGGCCATTGGCCGTGGCATCGCCCTGACCCGGCAGCTTGCCGCCGAGGGCTACGGGCTGGTGGCTACCGGCGAGATGGGCATTGGCAACACCACCACCTCCAGCGCCGTAGCCGCCGTGCTGCTGGCACAGCCGGTGCAGACCATGACCGGGCGCGGTGCAGGGCTTTCCGACGCAGGGCTTGCCCGCAAGGTGGACACCATCCGGCGGGGCATTGCCTGCAATGTCCCCAACCCCGATGACGTATTGGACGTACTGAGCAAGCTGGGCGGCTTTGATATCGCCGGGCTGTGCGGGATGTTTCTGGGCGGGGCGCTGGCGGGTGTGCCCGTGCTGATGGATGGCTTTATCAGCGGAGTGGCGGCTTTGTGCGCTGTGCGGCTGTGCCCGGCAGCATCCAAGGCAGTGTTTGCCAGCCACTGCTCCACCGAACCCGCTGCCCGGCTGGTACTGGAAGCATTAGGCAAAACGCCCCTGCTCACCGCCGGGCTGCATCTGGGCGAGGGCACCGGCGCAGTGGCCAGTATCCCACTGTGGGACATGGCGCTGGCGGTGTACGATGGGTGCTATTCCTTTGCGGAGGGCGGCATTGCGCCGTATACGCCCCAATGCTGACGCTGGTACTGGGCGGCGCTGCCAGCGGCAAAAGCGAATACGCCGAAGCCCTTGTGCTGCGCAGTGCTTTGCCGCGGTACTATCTGGCCACCATGCAGGTGTGGGATGCCGAGTGCGCCGCCCGGGTGGAAAAGCACCGCAAAATGCGCGCCGCAAAACAGTTTGAGACCATCGAATGTCCGCTGCATTTAGAGACGGTGCGTCTGTCCCACAGGGGCACGGCGCTGCTGGAAGACTTAGGCAATCTGACCGCCAACGAGCTGTACGACCCCGCCGGTGCGGGCGATGCCGCCGCCGAGCACATTTTGCAGGGGCTGGATAGCCTTGCCGCGCAGTGCGAAAATTTGATCGTTGTCTCCAACGAAGTGTTCAGCGGCGGCGCGGACTATGCCGGGGACACAGACCGCTATCTGCTGGCGCTGGCGCGGGTGAACAACGCCCTTGCCGCCCGGGCTGATGCCGTTGTGCGGGTGGTGTGCGGTATCCCCGTCTATTATAAAGGAGTGGAAAAATGATCGTTTTGCAGACCATTGCGGTGGCCTTTGCCATGTTTTCGGCGGTGCCGGTACCGCAGTTTGCGTGGAACGAAAAGAATATGCGGTATGCGCTGTGCGCCTTCCCGCTGGTAGGGCTTTTATGCGGGGCTCTGTGGTGCGTGTGCGGGGTACTGCCCCTGCCCACACCGGCGCGGGTGGCAGGGTTCTGCCTTGTGCCGGTATGGGTGACCGGCGGCATCCATCTGGACGGCTATGCCGACACCTGTGACGCCCTTGCCAGCTACGGCGACCGGGAAAAGAAGCTGGAAATTTTAAAGGACCCGCACTGCGGTGCCTTTGCGGTCATCCGGTTGTGCAGCTATTTTGCGGCTTATCTCTGCCTTGCCGCCTGTGTGCAGTTCACGCCCCGGGTGGGCGCGCTGTGGACGCTGGCACTGGTTTTGGAGCGGGCGTTCTCCGGCCTTGCGGTGGCGGCCTTTCCCATGGCAAAAAATACCGGCCTTGCCCACACCTTTGCCTCTGCTGCCAACCGCACCGCTGTGCGCAATGTGCTGACAGTGCTGGCGATACTGCTTTGCGGGGCGCTGCTGGCTTTAGGCGGCGGAGCACTGGCGGCAGTTGCAATTTTGCTGTTTTTGTGGTATCACCATGTGGCCGTGCAGCAGCTGGGCGGCATTACCGGCGATCTTGCCGGGTGGTTTTTGCAAAAGACTGAGCTGTGGATGCTGGCGGCGTTGTGCGCCTGCCAATGGGGAGGGCTGTTATGATCCTGATCACCGGGCCGCTGTACAGCGGCAAGCGCACCTTTGCCCGCACCCTGCCCGGCCGCTGCATCGCGGATGCGCAGCAGCTTGCCGCCGGGTGCAAGGACAATGCTGAGCTTGAGAAACTCGCGGACAAATTATCCGCTTATGATATCGTGCTGTCCACCGAGGTGGGCGGCGGTGTGGTGCCCATAGACCCGGCCCAGCGTGCCGCGCGGGAAGCCGCCGGGCGGCTGGCCTGTATGCTAGCGGCGCGTGCTGCGTGCGTGGTGCAGATGTTCTGCGGCATCCCCACCGTTTTGAAAGGAGAATTGCCGGAATGCTAATCTATTTATTACGTCACGGCCTGACCGAATATAATGCCGAAAAGCGCTATCAGGGACAGCGGGATATCCCCCTTTCCGCCGCCGGGCGCGCTATGCTGTGCCGGGCAGATATTTCCCCTAAGACTGTGTATATTACTCCCCTTTGCCGCACCCGGCAGACCGCCGAGGTGCTGTTTCCGGGCGCAAAGCTTATAGAAATAGACGGGCTGAAGGAGATGCGCTTTGGCAGCTTTGAGGGGAGAAACTACATTGAGATGGAACACGACCCGGACTACCTTGCATGGGTAGCCGCCAACTGCGAAAGCCCCTGCCCGGACGGCGAGACCAAGGCCGCGTTTTGTGAGCGCATCTGCGCGGCCTTTTCCGCACTGGTGGATAAAGCCCTTGCGGATGGCGAGGAGATGCTGGTCATTTTAGCGCATGGCGGCACTCAAATGGCTGCCATGGAACGCTATGCCCTGCCCCACAAGGATTATTACGAATGGTGCGCCCCCAACGCCGGCGGCTTTGTGCTGGATGCCCGTGATTGGGCGGCAAAGCGGGTGCTGTATCTGGTAAAGACCGTACAGTACACAAAGGAGACGCAGGCATGATCGACTACGCGGTACTGGGCGGCTTTGTGCTGGATGCCATTTTCGGCGACCCTGCGTGGCTTCCGCACCCGGTGGTGTATATGGGCAAGGCCATCTCTGCGCTGGAAAAAGGGCTGCGTGCCCGCCTGCCCAAAACGCCGGAGGGCGAGCTTTGGGGCGGGCGCATTTTAGCCTTTTGTCTGCCGGTGGGCACCTTTGCGCTTACCTGCCTTGTCTGCACGGGCGCTGCCGCCCTGCACCCGCTGCTGGGGCTGGCAGTACAGATGTTCTGGTGCGGGCAGGCACTGGCGGCAAAGGGGCTTGTGCAGGAAAGTATGAACGTCTACCGGGAGCTGACAAAGCCCGACCTGCCCGCCGCCCGCATTGCGGTAAGCCGCATCGTGGGGCGGGACACGCAGGCGCTTACCGCCGAGGGCGTGACCAAGGCGGCTGTGGAGACCGTGGCGGAAAACGCCAGCGATGGCGTGATCGCGCCGCTGTTGTACATGCTGCTGGGCGGCGCTCCGCTGGCACTGACCTACAAGGCCATCAACACCATGGACAGCATGGTGGGCTACAAAAACGAGCGATATCTGCACTTTGGGCGTGCAGCGGCAAAGCTGGATGATATTGCGAACTTTTTGCCCAGCCGCATTGCCGCCCTGCTGTGGGTAGCCGCTGCCGCCCTGACCGGCAACGATGCCCGCAGCGCGTGGCGCATCTGGCGGCGGGACAGGCGTAACCATGCCAGCCCCAACAGTGCCCAGACCGAAAGTGCCTGCGCCGGTGCACTGAATGTGCAGCTGGCGGGGCCTGCCTACTATTTTGGTGAATACTACAAAAAGCCCACCATCGGCGATGCCGTGCGTCCCATTGAGCCGGAGGATATCCGCCGCGCAGACCGCATGATGTACGCCGAAAGCCTGCTGGCGCTGGCGCTTGGGCTGGTGATACGAGGTATTTTATGATGCAGCTTGTACATGGCGGCGACTGGGCCGGTTACCGGGCGCAGTACGGACAGGACGCGCTGGACTTTTCGGCCAATGTCAGCCCGCTGGGACTGCCGGAGGGGGTGGCAAAGGCCATTACTGCCGCGCTTGCCACCGCAGACCGCTACCCTGACCCCCTCTGCCGCGCGCTGCGGGCAAAGCTGGCAGTGCACGAGAAGGTGCCCGCAGCGCATATCCTCTGCGGCAACGGCGCGGCAGACCTGATCTTCCGGCTGGTGTGGGCGGCAAAGCCCCGCACCGCCCTGCTGCCCGCCCCTACCTTTGCGGAGTATGCCGCTGCGCTGGAAACGGCAGGCTGCACCGTCCGGCGGCATTTTCTGCGGGAGCGCGAAGATTTTGCGGTGACGGATGCGTTTGTTTCCGCTGTGGACGAGGACACCGACATGGTATTCCTCTGCCAGCCCAATAACCCCACCGGGCAGCTGACGCCGCTAGTGCTGGTGGAGGCGCTGCTGCACCGGTGCGAAGCTTGCGGTGCGCTGCTGGTGATAGACGAGTGCTTTCTGGACTTTTTACCGGAAAGTGAAGCGCTAAGCGCCAAAAAGCTGCTGGCAAGCCCGAACCTCATCATCCTGAAAGCCTTTACAAAGCTGTACGGCATGGCCGGGGTGCGGCTGGGCTACTGCCTGTGCAGCAACACCGCCCTGCTGGAAAAGATGCAGGCTGCCGGGCAGCCGTGGGCAGTCTCAAGTCTTGCACAGGCGGCGGGGCTGGCGGCGCTGGACGAGACCGCCTATGTGGCACGGGTGCAGGCGCTTATCGCGCAGCAGCGTCCCATTTTACGGGACGGGCTGCGCGCACTGGGGCTGCGGGTGCTGGATGGCAGTGCGAATTATCTGCTGTTCCAAGCGCCGGAAACGCTGGGCGATGCCCTGCGGCCGCGCGGCATCGTGCTGCGCGGCTGCGGCAACTACCCCGGGCTGGACGGCAGCTGGTACCGCACCGCCGTGCGCACCGCACCGGAAAACCAGCAGCTTTTAAAAACCTTACAGGAGGTGCTTGCATGAGCCGGGCAAAATGTATCATGGTGCAGGGCACGATGAGCGGGGCGGGCAAAAGCCTGCTGTGCACCGCGCTGTGCCGTATTTTTGCACAGGACGGCTACCGGGTAGCCCCCTTTAAAAGCCAGAACATGGCGCTGAACAGCTTTGTCACCCGGGATGGGCTGGAAATGGGGCGCGCACAGGTGGTGCAGGCACAGGCCGCCGGCATGGAGCCGGATGTGCGCATGAACCCCATTCTGCTCAAACCCAGCAGCGATGTGGGCAGCCAGGTCATCGTGAACGGCGAGGTGCGCGGACAGATGCCCGCAGCCGCCTACTTCAAACTGAAAAAGAGCCTGATCCCGGACATTTTAGCCGCCTACGACAGTCTGGCCGAAGAGGTAGACATCATCGTCATCGAGGGCGCAGGCAGCCCGGCAGAGATCAACCTGAAAGCGGATGATATCGTCAACATGGGGCTGGCAAAGCTGGTGGATGCACCGGTGCTGCTGGCGGGTGATATCGACCGGGGCGGCGTGTTTGCGCAGCTGTACGGTACGGTGGAACTGCTGGAGCCCGCCGAGCGGGCACGCATCAAGGGGCTGGTCATTAACAAATTCCGGGGCGATGCCGCCATCCTGAAACCCGGCCTTACCATGCTGGAGGAAAAGACCCATCTGCCGGTGCTGGGCGTTGTGCCCTACTTGCGGGTGGACATTGAGGACGAGGACTCCCTCTCCTCCCGGCTGGAAAGCAGCCGCGCCGTCAAGCCGCTGGATGCTGCCATTCTGCGGCTGCCGCATATCTCCAATTTTACGGATTTTATGCCGCTGGAGCAGCACCCGCTGCTGAGCGTGCGGTATGTGCAAAGCCCCCGGCAGCTGGGCGCGCCGGACGTGGTCATTCTGCCGGGCACTAAAAACACCATAGACGATCTGCTCTGGCTGCGGCAATGCGGGCTGGAAGCTGCGATACAGAAGCTGGCAGCCTCCGGCACGCCGGTGCTGGGCGTATGCGGCGGTTACCAGATGCTGGGCGAGACCCTTGCCGACCCCGAGGGCACTGAGAGCGGACGCAGCCAGACCGTGCGCGGGCTGGGGCTGCTGCCCATCCAGACTGTGTTTACGGACGCAAAGCACCGCACACAGGACACTGCCACCGTCACCGCGCCACAGCTGGCGGGGGCAGTGCTGACCGGCTACCAGATCCATACCGGGCGCACTGCCGTGCAGGGTGTGCCCTTCTGCCGCCTTGCAGACGGCAGCGCCGAGGGCTGCGTAAAGGACAACGTGGCGGGCACTTATCTGCACGGCCTGTTTGATACCGGGGAACTGACCGAAAAGCTGGTGCAGCTGCTGTGCAGCCGCAAGGGCATCTCCCCTGCCAGTGCGCCGCTGCTCTCCATGGCCGAGTACCGCCAGCAGCAGTTTGACCTGTTGGCCGACGGCGTACGCCGGGCGCTGGACATGAACGCCCTGTACGCCGCCATGGGACTGGAAGGGAGGAACACTGTATGACCCCGCAGCATCATCTGCCCGCCGATATCGAGCGGACGAGCCTTTCTATCATCAGCGCAGAACTGGACGCAATGGGCCTGACCCCGCCGCCGGAGACTGCCGCCGTGGTCAAGCGGGTGATCCACACCACCGCAGATTTCGACTATGCCCGCAACCTGCGCTTTACCCCCGGCGCGGTGGCGGCAGGCGTAGCGGCACTGCAAGCCGCTGCCCCCATCGTTACCGACACCAACATGGCGCTTTCCGGCATTACAAAGCCGGGGCTTGCGCGGCTGGGCGGCACGGCGCTGTGCTATATGGCCGACCCGGAAGTGGCCGCGCTGGCAAAGACCAACGGCACCACCCGGGCGGTGGCGTCCATGCAAAGAGCCGCCGCCGAACACCCCGGTGCCATTCTTGCGGTGGGCAATGCACCAACAGCGCTGCTGACCATTGCCGACCTGATCGAAACCGCCGGGCTGCGCCCTGCGCTGGTCATCGGGGTGCCGGTGGGCTTTGTGAATGTAGTGGAGAGCAAGGAGCGGCTGTTTGAGGTGTGCACCGCCCACGGCGTGCCCGCTATTGTGGCCATGGGGCGCAAGGGCGGCAGCAATGTTGCCGCTGCCATCTGCAACGCGCTGGTATATTCCGCCGCCGGGATGCTGGACCCCACCGACCGGGGGTGGAAATAATATTTTTATTGTTCGTATTTGAAGTGCTCTGCGGCGCACTTCAAACGCTTTTTTCATGCAATTTTCCCTGGAGGGGTATTCTTTCATTGGCTGGTATGATATACTCGGCTTAGTTCAACAAATCGGAATTTATAAAGGAGAATATTGATGAAACTATTTTTATG
>CAJMQZ010000012.1 GCA_905215595.1 uncultured bacterium | reverse complement strand
CCTCAAGCCCATTGCCACCCCGGAAGCCGACCTGCAGGCCATTCTGGGCGGGTGAGGTTTCGTTTGGTTATTTTGCAACAAACCCGCAAATCAAAGCATTCCTGAGTCCTGAGTGTTCCGCATCACTCAGGGCAAATTCCTCCAAACCGCCGTACCCGCGTGCACAACGCCGGGTGCGGCGGTTTTGCTTGTATGCCGCGCACAGCTGCGGGGGCTCGCGGCGTTTCGCACAAGAAGCGGCGCAATGTGTGTGGCATATTTGGTGCAGCTGTCACTTGAAGATTTTTCAGGAATCTGTATAATATCAGGTATCGGAACAAAGGCGTTCCGCAGGGGCATCCTATGCCCTTGCGGGGCGCTTTTTTCTTTTTGCAGGGGATAAAAAGCTGCGGAGGGTGCCGCAGCCCCCGGTAAACAAGTAAAAAGGATGGGAAAGACTATGGAAAACTTTACAGAGCAGAAAACCACCCTTGGTCTGTACGACCCACAGTTCGAGCACGATGCCTGCGGCATCGGCGCTGTGGTGGACATCAAGGGACGTAAAAGCCACCAGACGGTGGACGATGCACTGTCCATCGTGGAGCGGCTGGAGCACCGCGCCGGTAAGGACGCCGAGGGCAAGACCGGCGACGGCGTGGGCATCCTGCTGCAGATCAGCCACAAGTTCTTCTCCAAGGTGGCCGAGGAGCTGAACATCCGGCTGGGCAACGAGCGGGAGTACGGCGTGGGCATGTTCTTCTTCCCCCAGAACGAGCACCTGCGGGCACAGGCCATGAAGCTGTTCGAGGTGGTCACCCGCAAGGAGGGACTGGAGTTTCTGGCATGGCGCGAAGTGCCCGTAGACCCCGATGCCGTGGGGCAGAAGGCGCGGGACTGCATGCCCGCCATCTGGCAGTGCTTCATCAAAAAGCCCGCCAAGGTAAGCAAGGGCATCGAGTTTGACCGCCGTCTGTACATCGTGCGCCGCGTGTTCGAGCAGGCAAGCAACGGCACCTATGTGCCCAGCCTGTCCAGCCGCACCATCGTGTATAAGGGCATGTTCCTCGTGCACGACCTGCGCCGCTTCTACGCCGACTTACAGGACCCGGATTATGAATCCGCCATCGGCATGGTGCACAGCCGCTTTTCTACCAACACCAACCCCAGCTGGATGCGTGCCCACCCCAACCGGTTCATCCTGCACAACGGCGAGATCAACACCATCAAGGGCAACACCGATGCCATGCTGGCCCGTGAGGAGAGCATCGAGAGCCCCATCCTGCAGGACGACATGAACAAGATCCTGCCCATCATCAACACCTCCGGCTCGGACTCCGCCATGCTGGACAACGCGCTGGAATTCATGGTGATGAACGGCATGGATCTGCCCCTGGCCGTGATGATCACCATCCCGGAGCCGTGGGAGAACAACAAGAACATCAGCCCCAAAAAGCGGGACTTCTACCAGTATTACGCCACCATGCTGGAGCCGTGGGACGGCCCCGCCGCCATCCTCTTCTCGGACGGCGACGTCATGGGCGCGGTGCTGGACCGCAACGGCCTGCGCCCCAGCCGCTACTACATCACCAAGGACGGCCGCATGATCCTGTCCTCCGAGGTGGGCGTGCTGGAATGCGACCCGGAGAACATCCTCGTCAAGGACCGTCTGCGCCCCGGCAAAATGCTGCTGGTGGACACCGTCAAGGGCGAAGTGGTGGATGACGAGAAGCTGAAAGAGTTCTACGCCAGCCGCGAACCCTACGGCGAATGGATCGACCGCAATCTGGTGGAGCTGGCCAAGCTGCGCATCCCCAACGTGAAGGTGGAGGGCTACACCGGCGACCAGCTCACCCGCCTGCAGAAGGTGTTCGGCTACAAGTACGAGGACGTGAACACCCTCATCCTGTCCATGGCCCGCACCGGCGCGGAGCCCTCCGGTGCCATGGGCACCGATACCCCGCTGGCCGTGCTCAGCAGCCAGCACCCGCCGCTGTTCAGCTACTTCAAGCAGCGGTTCGCCCAGGTCACGAACCCCCCTATCGACGCCATCCGCGAAAAGGTGGTCACCTCCACCAGCGTGTACATCGGTGCCCACGGCAACCTGCTGGAGGACAAGCCCGAGAACTGCAAGGTGCTCAAGGTGCACAACCCCATCCTGACCAGCACCGACCTGCTCAAGATCAAATACATGAACGTGCCCGGCTTCAAGGTAGCCACGGTGTCCATCAACTACTATAAGAATACCAGTCTGGAAAAGGCCATCGACCGTGTATTTCTGGAGGTCGACCGCGCCTACAAGGATGGTGCAAACATCATCATCCTTTCTGACCGCGATGTGGATGAATACCACGTGACCATTCCCAGCCTGCTGGCAGTTTCCGCGGTTTCGCAGTACCTGATCCGCACCAAGAAGAGCACCGCACTGGCCCTGATCCTGGAAAGTGCAGAGCCGCGCGAGGTGCACCACTTTGCCGCTCTGCTGGGCTACGGTGCCTGCGCCATCAATCCCTATCTGGCACATGAGACCATCGGCCAGCTCATCGACGAAGGCCTGCTGGACAAAGATTACTATGCAGCCGTGGAGGACTACGACAACGCCATCCTCAGCGGCATTGTGAAGATCGCCTCCAAGATGGGCATTTCCACCATCCAGAGCTACCAGAGCAGCCAGATCTTCGAGGCTGTGGGCATCTCGAAGGAGGTCATCGACAAATACTTCACCGGCACGGTGAGCCGCGTGGGCGGCATCAGCATGGCAGACATTCAGGCCGATGTGGAGGCGCTGCATAACGCCGCCTTTGACCCGCTGGGGCTGGATATCAACATGGAGCTGGCCGACAGCGGTGCCCACAAGTTCCGCAGCGGCAAGGAAGAGCACCTGTTCAATCCCCAGACCATCCACCTGTTCCAGAAAGCCTGCCGCACCGGCGATTACGACACCTTCAAGCAGTTCACCCAGACGGTGGACAACATGGGTGCCGAGGGTGTGCATCTGCGCAGTCTGCTGGACTTCAACTACGCCGCAGACGGCGGTATCCCGCTGGAAGAAGTAGAGCCGGTCTCCAGCATCGTCAAGCGGTTCAAGGGCGCTGCCATGAGCTACGGCGCACTGAGCAGTGAGGCACACGAGACCATTGCCATCGCCCTGAACCGTCTGGGCGGCCGCAGCAATACCGGTGAGGGCGGCGAGCCCGAAGAGCGCTACCACAGCGAGAGCAATTCCAAGATTAAGCAGGTGGCCTCTGCCCGCTTTGGCGTGACCAGCAAGTATCTGGTCAGTGCCGAGGAGATCCAGATCAAGCTGGCACAGGGCGCAAAACCCGGTGAGGGCGGCAATCTGCCCGGTGCCAAGGTATATCCGTGGATCGCCAAGACCCGCCACAGCACCACCGGCGTGGGCCTGATCTCTCCCCCGCCCCACCACGATATCTACTCCATCGAGGATCTGGCAGAGCTGATCTACGATTTGAAAAACGCCAACCGCAGCGCTAACATCAACGTCAAGCTGGTCAGCGAAGCCGGTGTCGGCACCATTGCCGCCGGTGTTGCCAAGGGCGGCGCACAGGTCATTCTGGTGTCCGGCTATGACGGCGGCACCGGTGCTGCGCCCCGCACCTCCATCAAGCACGCAGGTCTGCCCTGGGAGCTGGGCATCGCCGAGACCCACCAGACCCTGATCCTGAACGGTCTGCGCACCCGTGTGCGCATTGAGAGCGACTCCAAGCTGCTGTCCGGCCGCGATGTGGCCATCAGCTGTATGCTGGGCGCAGAGGAGTTCGGCTTTGGCACTACCCTGCTGATGGCCGAGGGCTGTGTGATGATGCGCGTGTGCAATCTGGACACCTGCCCCATGGGCATCTGCACCCAGAACCCCGAGCTGCGCAAGAACTTCAAGGGCAAGCCGGAGTACATCATCAACTACCTCACCTTTGTGGCAGAGGAGCTGCGAGAGTACATGGCAAAGCTGGGCGTGCGCACCGTGGACGAGCTGGTGGGCCGCACCGACCTGCTGCGGGTCAAGCCCGCCGCCCCGGGCAGCCGTGCCGCAGAGCTGGATCTGGACTGCATCCTGCACAACCCCGCCATTGCAAACAGCAACGTCCACTTCATCAAGGAGGACAGCTACGACTTCCATCTGGAAAATACGCTGGACATGAAGGTATTGATGAAGAAGTTCAAGCTGGGCAGCAAGGCTCCCCAGAGCGTCAGCCTGAATGTTTCCAACGTGGACCGCGCCTTTGGTGCCATCTTTGGCAGCGAGATCACCCGTAAATACGGCAACGATCTGCCGGATGATGTGTACACCGTGCACTGCACCGGTGCAGGCGGCCAGAGCTTTGGTGCCTTTATCCCCAATGGTCTGACGCTGGAACTGGTGGGCGACTGCAACGACTACATGGGCAAGGGTCTTTCCGGCGGCAAGATCGTTGTGCGCCCGCCGCAGGGCATCGACTTCAAGCCCGAGGAGAACATCATCACCGGCAACGTGGCGCTGTACGGCGCTACCAGCGGCAAGGCGTTCATCTCCGGTGTGGCCGGTGAGCGCTTCTGCGTGCGCAACAGCGGCGCTACCGCCGTTGTAGAGGGCGTAGGCGACCACGGCTGCGAGTACATGACCGGCGGCACCGTGGTGGTGCTGGGCCAGACCGGCAAAAACTTTGCAGCCGGTATGACCGGCGGCATTGCCTATGTGCTGGACGAAAACTGGGACTTCTACCAGCGCGTGAACAAGGAGACCGTCAGCCTTGAGCCGGTGGAGCACAAGTACGATGTTGCCACCCTGAAGGAGCTGATCCGCGCCCATGTGGAGGCCACCGGCTCTCCGCGCGGCAAGGAAATTTTGGACAATTTCAGTGCGTTCCTGCCCAAATTCAAAAAGGTGCTGCCTTACGATTACGACCGCATGCTGCGGGTCATCGCCTCGGTAGAGGAGCGTGGTCTGGACGGCGAGCAGGCACAGATCGAAGCATTCTATGCAGTGCAGAAGCATAAGTAAGGAGGGGCAGCAGCATGGGTAAGACAACAGGATTTATGGATTATGCGCGCAAGACCAGCACGGACGTTGCGCCGCTGGAGCGCCTTGAAAATTTTAACGAGTTCCACATCTGGCTCTCGCGGGAGCAACAGCAAACGCAGGCCGCCCGCTGCATGGACTGCGGCGTGCCCTTCTGTCAGGCAGGCATGATGATCGGCGGCATGGCCTCCGGCTGTCCGCTGAACAACCTCATCCCGGAGTGGAACGATCTGGTGTACCACGGCAAGTGGGAGCTTGCGCTCCACCGCCTGATGGCCACCAACCGCTTCCCGGAGTTTACCAGCCGGGTGTGCCCCGCCCTGTGCGAGGCCGCCTGCACCTGCGGGGATGTGACTGGCAGCAGCGTCACCGTGCGCGAAAACGAGCACGCCATCATTGAGACAGCCTACGCCAAGAACTGGCTTACCGCTACCCCGCCGCCGACCCGCACCGGCAAGAGCGTTGCCGTGGTGGGCAGCGGCCCTGCGGGGCTTTCGGTGGCAGAGTACCTGAACAAGCGCGGCCACGCCGTTACGGTGTTTGAGCGCGCCGACCGCGTGGGCGGTCTGCTGATGTACGGCATCCCCAACATGAAGCTGGATAAGGCAGTCATCGAGCGCCGGGTTAAGCTGATGCAGGCCGAAGGTGTTGTGTTCCGCACCGGCATGGATGTGGGCGGCGCCGTGCCCGCCGAGCAGCTGCTGGCAGATTTTGATGCCGTAGTGCTGTGCTGCGGCGCAAAAAAGCCCCGCGATCTGAACGTGCCCGGCCGGGACGCCAAGGGCGTGCACTTTGCCGTGGACTACCTGACCAGCGTGACCAAGAGCCTGCTGGACTCGGGTTTTGCGGACGGCAAGGCCATCAATGCAGCCGGTAAAAACGTGCTGGTCATTGGCGGCGGCGACACCGGCAACGACTGTCAGGGCACTGCCCTGCGGCAGGGCTGCACCGACCTGATGGCGCTGGAAATGATGCCGCAGCCCCCTGTCGAGCGCACCGCCGCAAACCCGTGGCCGGAGTGGCCCCGGGTGCTGAAGGTGGACTACGGCCAGACCGAGTGCATTGCCAAGTTCGGCAAGGACCCGCGTGTGTACCAGACTACTGTCAAGGAGTTTTTGAAGGATGAGGCCGGCAACCTGACCGGTGCCGTCATCAGCTGCCTGAAGCCGGAGCGCGACCCCGAAACCGGCCGCACCAGCATGGTGCCCACCGGTAAGGAATTTACCTACGACTGCCAGCTGGCGTTTATCGCCGCAGGCTTTACCGGCTGCGAAAACTACACAGCCGATGCCTTTGGGGTGGAGCTGACCGCCCGGGGCAATGTAGCCGACCACAGCTTTAAGACCAACGTGGACAAGGTGTTCGTCTGCGGCGATATGCGCCGCGGCCAGAGCCTTGTGGTATGGGGTCTGCGCGAAGGCCGCGATTGCGCCGCCGAGGTAGACCGCTGCCTGATGGGCTACACTAACCTTTAATTTGCCATTCTCTTTCCTATCCTAAACAAGCAGAAGCGGGAGCTCGTTCAAGGCTCCCGCTTCTGCTTTTATTGTTTAATCGGTATCGTATTCCGGCTCTGTGCCGCCCTCCGGGGGCGTTTCCGGGATAGTGGGCTCGGTAGCGGCAGGCTCTTCCGGGGTGGCGGTGATCTGCACACTGGGGTCTGCGGCGATATACACGGTGATCACCGTGCCCACCGTGACCATAGCGCCCTCTTCCTCACTGGCAGAGACCACGCAGCCCGTGGCGTAGGAGCCATCGTTCACCACCATAAAGCAGCTGGCCACAAGCCCCCGGCTGCTCAATATCTCAATGGCCTTATCCTGCGATGCACCGATAATCTTGGGCATCTCCACCTTCTCCGGGCCCTGACTGACCACGATCTGGATCACCTCGCCGTTCTCCATCACCTCGCCGGCCTCCGGCTCCTGCCGGATGATCTGCCCGGAGGGCACGGTATCGCTGTACTCCAGCACCGCGCGGAACAGGTACATACTGGTGTACTCGCGGTTATTCTTGATCTGTTCGTAGTCGATGCCCACAAAGTTGGGCACAAGGTTCTGGGGCTTCATTTCCTCGCTGCTGGCAGCTTCCGAGCTCGGCTCTGAAGAGGGAGTCTGTTCCTCCTTGCTGCTCACGATGCCCCACAGGGTGAGCAAGATCAGAACGGAAAGCAGGATCAGGATGCCCGCCAGCAGCCCCTTCAAACTGAGCAGGTGTTCCCTGCCCTGCCCGCTCTGCTCTGCCCGCACCGGATGCATCGGGGTCTCCGGCTTCATGGTGCGGGTCAGCTCGGCGGTATATTCCTTGGAAGAAAGCGCCTGATACAGCTGCGGCACGGTTTGGATGCGCTCCATGACCTTGAGCCGCAGCCCCAGCTGCAATACATCGGAGACATAGGCCGGCACGGCAGGCTCTACGGTGCGTGCCCGGGGGTTGGAGTCCGACACCACGCGCTGAGCAGCGGGCATGGGTGCCTGCCCGCACACCATGCGGTAAAAGACGGCGGCAAGACTGTACTCATCGGTGTAGCGCCCCTCAAACTCGGCGGTGGTGTACTGTTCCGGCGCGGAGTAGCCCTCGTACAGCTGCTCGTGCAGGCCGCTGCCTGCGGTGCGCAGACCCACGGTGGCATACCCGGCCAGACGGCACCGGCCGTCTGCCATTACCCGGATATTCTCCGGGCAGATGCCGCGGTGCACCAGCCCTGCCTTGTGCATGGCTGCCACGCCCTCAAACACTGGGCGCAGCATGGCGCAGGCATCCTCTGCCCGCACCGGGGCGGGACGGTTTTCCAGCCATTGCTCCAGCGGGGTGCCGCCTAGGTTTTCCAGCACTGCATACACGGTGTTGTTGGCTTCCACCACGTCCAGCACGGCTTCCAGACCGCTGGCGGGGGTAATGCGCTGGATGGCGCGGTACAGATCTGCAAAGTCCATGCGGGTGGTCTTGAACAGCACCTCGCTGCCCTGCTTGGGGCGCAGGATGCAGTCCGCACCCCGCTCCGCAGAAAGGGTGACAGGCAGGTACTCCTTGATGGTCACCCGGAAACCGCCCAGATTCTCCACGCCGCTGTACAGCACACCCTCGCCGTCCAGACTGCGCATCTCGCCCACGGTGTAGCGCCCGGCCAGCACCGTGCCCACCGGCAGGCAGCCCGCCGGGTTGCATCCCTCTAAGATCTTCCCGCAATGGGGGCAGACGGTCGCCGCAGGCGGCAGTTCCCCAATGCAGAACGGACACAGGCGTTTTTGCTCCATAGTGTTCTCTCCCCTTCCCAGCTTCTATACACTTTATTTTATCATAGTGTTCCCCGCCGTGCAAGCTGTCCGCATTTTGGTGCAGGGTTTTCCTGCGGAGCGCACCCCCTCAGCCAAAGCCTGCGGCTTTGACAGCTCCCCCAAGGGGACGCCTTTTGGCAATGCCGGAAAGTTAGCCACCGTCACTGAAGCCGTCCCCTTGGGGAAGGTGGATGCGAACGCAGTGAGCAGACGGAAGGGGTAAAAAAGACCGGAGCCCGCAGCCCAAAGGGCTGACAGGCTCCGGTCTTAAAGATGCAAGGGGTTTCCCTTAGGCTGCGCTTAGTGGATGAACACAGGGCCCAGCGGGTTTGCGATGGGGCTGACGTAGCCGCCCAGCAGCTTGGGGATAGCAAGGCTGATGTCGGGGACGTAGGTCAGCAGCAGCAGTGCAATGAACATGCACAGGTAGAACGGCAGGGTCGCCTTGACCACTTTCTCCATGGGACGCTTTGCAACGGCAGAGCCGATGAACAAAACGGAGCCAACGGGAGGAGTGAGCAGACCGATGCCGCAGTTCAGAACCACGATGATACCGAACTGGATGGGATCGATGCCGATGGAGGTGGCGATGGGCAGCAGGATGGGGGTAGCGATCAGGATGATGGGAGCCATATCCATGATCATGCCCAGCACCAGGATGATGAGGTCGATGAGCAGTGCGATGATGTAGGGGTTGCTGGTGACGCTGGTGATGGCGTTTGCAGCCAGATCAGGCACATGCAGCATGGTCAGGCAGTTGCCGAACACTGCAGAGGTGGCGATCAGGATGAGGACGATGGACAGAGTGTTGACGCACTCGTCCAGAGCGTGCCAGACGCCCTTCCAGTCCAGGCCCTTGTAGACGAAAACGGAGACCAGCAGAGAGTAGATAACTGCGATAGCAGCGGACTCGGTAGCAGTGAACACACCGCCGACAACGCCGAACACGACGATGACGACTGCGGCCAGAGCCCAGATGGAGGTACCCAGTTGCTTGATGAAGCCCTTGATGGTGAAGGGAGAGCCCTTGGGGTAATTCTCCTTGACAGAGATGATGTAGGAGCCGATCATCAGGACGATGGCCAGCAGAGCGCCGGGCAGGTAGCCGGCCAGGAACAGGCTGCCCACGGAGATGCCGCCGGCGGTGGTGGCGTAGATGACCATGTTGTGGCTCGGGGGGACCAGCAGGCCCTCGCAGGAGGAGGTGATGGTGACAGCGGTGGAGAAGTCGGCGTCGTAGCCCTGATCGACCATCATGGGGATCATGATGGAGCCGATGGAAGCGGTATCTGCAGATGCAGAACCGGAAATACCGCCGAAGAAGTAGGAAGCAACGATGTTGACCATTGCCATGCCGCCGCGCATCCAGCCGACGCAGGCGTCAGCCAGAGCGATCAGCTTTTCGGAGATGCCGCCGCTGCCCATGAGGACGCCCATGGTGATGAAGAAGGGGACGGCCATCAGGCTGAAGGACGAGATGCCCTTGACCATCAGACGGCAGACATCGGTCAGTGCCTGACCCTGCACCATCATGCACAGCACGCTGGAAAGACCAACGGCGTATGCAATGGGGAAACGCAGGAAGATCATTACAAAGAAGCTGACAAGAAGGACAATGATTGCCAGTGTCTGAACTGTCATATTACACTTCCTCCTTTACAAAAATGCTCTTGATGTGGTTGTACAGTGCCTCGATCTCGAAGATGATCATGGCAACACCGGCCAGCGGCACCGGGAAGTACATCCAGAAGCGGCTCAGCCAGGGCATGGACACGTAGAAGCCGCGGCCGCCCAGAGTGGTGGCATAGTTCCAGCCGACCACCATCATGATGACACCCAGAATACACACGGCAAGATCGGCCAGAATATCCAGCACCTTGACGGCGGTTTTGGGCAGATACACGTCAAACGCAGTCATGCGGATATGGGCACCGCGGCGGATGGCCAGAGCAGCACTCAGCACGGCCATGTAGCTCATGCAGGTCAGAACGACTTCTTCAGACCATGCGGGGTCCGGGATGAACGGGACGTAACGACCAACGACCGACATGGTGGTGATGAGAATATCCACGATCAGCAGAATCTTGCAGATAAACAGGACCACTTTGTAGGTGACGTCGTACGCCGGCTTGATCTTATCCAGAGTGGTAAAGATTTTCGGCATAGGATCTCCTCCATACTCTTATAAAAAAGCCCGGCGGGTCTGCGGGCGTATCCCGTAGTCCCCGCCGGGCTATGTACTACTTCAGGATAAAGGCGCTTTTATCAGGCCTTCATATCCAGCAGCTGCTGATACAGCTCAGCCTGATCCGAGGTGTTCTCGCTGATGACCTTAGCGCAAGCCTCCTGCCAGGGAGCCTTATCGGGGACATCGATGACGTTGCAGCCGGAAGACTTCAGCTCGTCGAGGACCTTGTTCTCAGCGGTCTCGGACAGGTCAGCGTTGAATGCCTGCGTATCCGCAGCAGCCTCCATGACGGCAGCCTGCTGGTTCTCGGTCAGCTTGTTCCAGGCGTTGTCGGTGATGACAGCCTGGATAGCGCCCAGAGTATGGCCGTCGAGGATCAGGTTGTTAGCGACCTCGGGGAAGGCGTTGGACTTGTAGTTTGCGATGGGCTGCTCAGCGCCATCGACAACGCCGGTCTGCAGTGCGCTGTACAGCTCGCCGAAGGAGACGACGGTGGGGTTAGCGCCCAGGCCCTCGACCATGCCGTTCATGACGGGGTCGTTGGACACGCGCAGCTTCAGGCCCTTGAAATCAGCGATGCCGGAAACGGGCTTGACAGTGAAGAAGTGACGGAAGCCCTCCTCGCCGTAGAAGATGCCGCGAACGGGCAGGCCCAGCTCCTGGGGCTCGTTCAGGAACTCAGGTGCCAGCTCGCTGTTGGCGAAGTTCCAGAAGTGTGCGCGGTTCTCGAAGGTGAAGGGGATGGACAGCAGCTTGGACTTGTTGCAGCCGTAGCTGGTCAGTGCGAAAGCGGAGATACGGCTCATATCGATGGAGGTAGAACCGCCCAGAATTGCGTCCAGAACGTCGTTCTCAGAACCCAGAACGCCGGAAGCCTGCACGTCGATGACGACGGAACCGCCGGTCAGCTCCTCGACCTTCTCCTTGAAGTGGGTAGCGGTCTGGCCAACGATGGTATCCAGCGGGTTGACCTCGGCGTAGACCAGAGTCACCTTGGGATCGCTGGCAGCAGCTGCTGCATCACCGGCAGCAGCAGAAGAAGCTGCGGTAGAGGTGGAAGCAGCGGTAGAAGTGGAGCCGCTCTTGGAACCACCGCAGGCGGTCAGAGCAACAGCAGCGGTAGCTGCACCGGCAACGGCCATAAAGCTACGACGAGAGATCATTTTCATAGGAATCGTCCTCCTTAAATAATTGTGAACTTCTCCGGGCGCACAGGTGCCGGAGCTTTCGTTCATTGACTGTACACACTTTAGCAAATTTTCCGAAATGAAACAAGGGCTTTCGAAAAATGTCCTGTTTTTCGAAAGAATGTCAAGATTGTTTTTGTTATAATGCACAAAGACTTCAAACTGCATTTGTGCAACACTAACGTACAGATGGATACAACTTGCGGTCCAAGCGGCTTCGGAACTGCTCTGGCCCCGGCCGGTCTGCTGTGGGAGAAACCAGCCGGGGCCTATGAGCAGGCAGAAAACCGACAGGATCACGCCACGGTGATCTTAACGGTCTTTCTTACGGGGATGACGCCATCGTCCAAGGTAAAGGTGACCTTGTAGGTGCCCTTGGCCTTGGGGGTAAAGGTGAGGGTGTGAGAACCGGCGTCAAAGGATGCGCCCAGAGGCAGCAGACCGGCGGTGCCGTAGGTCAGGCCGCCGTCCAGAGCCTCGATGACGGCAGCAGGCTGGGGCTGAGTGGTGCGGACGCCGTTGGCCGGGTTCCGGCCCGAGACAGTCAGGGTCAGGGTCTGGCCCAGCTGGAGGGTCTGGTCCCCGATGTGGCTGAAGTAGGGGCGGTGCACCGTCAGAGGCAGGGGATAGTCCTGGGTCTTAATGGCGAACTGATAGCCGTTTTCCGGGATGGGCAGGCGGATGTCGCCATAGAGGCTGTCTGCCGGGGTGCCGGGTGCCGGGGTATCCACGGTGACCTGTTCACGGCTCAGCAGGCCCAGCTTCAGGTTCTCGCAGGTGGTGGTGAAATAGGGCTCCTCAGGCACATACTCGTTGCCCACATGACGCTTGTAGTGGTTGGTCACGGTGACTACAGCCTTGACGCCCAGAGCGGTCTTGGCGGCCACGGTACGCAGGTCGGCGTTGGAAACGTCATCCAGCACGATAGCCGGACGCTTATCCTGGATCACATAGTTCAGGGCCACATTCTGCAGCACCAGACCCTCTACGTGACGAGCGTAGATGCCGTAGGCCGGCAAGATGCCCAGGATGGAGGGCTCCGGGTACTCGGCTACCATCTCCGGTACGTTGTAGGGGTCGTCTACCCAGGTGCCGTTCTTCCAGGCCACACGGGGCAGCAGGCCCTCGCACTTGCTGAAGAAGGTGTTCACCAGCCAGGGCAGTTTCTGCACGGTGGGGGCAGAGCCGCTCTGGGAGTAGACCCAGTAGGTGCCCAGCTGCCGCTGTTCCACAGCCTCCTGGAGGGACAGGCCGCCCCGGTACTGCACCGAGATGTTCCGCAGGATCACGTTCTTCACCTTGCTGTCCACCAGGCCCTCCAGCAGGATGGGGTACCGGGGATCTACGTTAGTGATGCGGATGTTGCTGATCTCCACATTGCTGACGCTGGCCAGGTCCTTGGCAGCGGTGGCGTTGGCGTAGTAGACAGCGTCTTTCCGGCTGATCTCCCGGGTCATATCCGGCACATACTGGTGCTGGGCATCATCCCAGCGGTAGAGGTACAGCTTGCCGTCGATCTCTGCTAGGTTGGCGTTGTTGATCCGGGTGGGGTTGGCAGGGTCTACCACCTTAAAGGAGGAGACGCCGTCGATGGAGACGGTCTTGCTCTTATTATAAGAGGGGCTGTAGCGGGCCACGGGGTACAGCTGATACTCGGCACGGTTGGGCAGCACCCAGCCGGAATTGTCCAGACGCACATCGTTGGCGGCGTTGATAGCCTGCTCAGTGGTGTGGCCGGTGACGGGGTACCGGGCACGATCGCCTACCCGAATAAAGATGGGAGAGGAGGAAACGGTGTCCATGGTGCAGTCGGTCATCACGATGTTGGTGAGGGAGCTGCCGTCAACGGCCTCCATGCAGAAGCCACGGGAACGCTCGAACCGGACCCGGGTGATGGTGACGGTGTGGTAGCCGCAGGTGGACTCGGTGCCAAACTTGACACGGGCGGTGGGACCGCAGGCGTCGGTGGCCACGATCTTATCGGTGGTGCAGGCTCCGGTAATCACAGAACCGGCATCGTAGCCGCTGACCACACAGTCCTCGATCAAGACGTTCTGGGTGGGCATGAACACGCCGGCACCGTAGGAAGCCTTCATGACGATGGCGTCGTCCGTAAGGGAGTTGAAGTGGCTGTTGCTGACGGTAACGTCCTGGCTGCAGTCGATATTGTAGGCGTCCCGGTTGGTGTCCACGATCAGGTCGTTGACCGTCATGTTCCGGGTGCCCTCGGCAATAATGGCAAAGTGGCCGCCGTTCAGGATGCGGATGCCGTCCAGCACCACGTTTTCGCAGCGCACCAGTGCAATGGCCTTGTTGCCGTACCAGGTGGAGCTGTAGCCCCGGTCGGTGCGGTTTTTGGGGTTGGAGGGGTCGCTGCCGGACAGCACATTGATGAGGGTACCGGTGTCGTCCATGTAGCTGCCGTCGATGAGACCCTCGCCGTAGATCATGATATCGTGCTTGTCAGCGGCGTAGAACAGGCTGTTGGCAAAGTAGGTGTGGCCGTGGTCCTGGAGCCCGGCATAGAGGTTCACTTCCGGCTCATCGTAGTTTCCGCCCTCGCCCACCATGGTCTGGTTGCCATACCAGTCGTACAGGTCTGCCCGGGCAGCCCGGATGATGCCGTTGGCGTCGATGCGGAGGTTGACGCCGCTCTGGAGACGGATGGTGTAGCTCTTAAAATCACCTGCTGGTACTACCACGGTGCCGCCGCCGGCCTGACTGGCAGCCTGGATGGCGGCGTTGATGGCCTTGGTGTTCTGGATGGGGTCTCCCTCCGACACAGCCCCAAAATCCGTGATGAGGTACAGGCGGCTCTCGTTCAGCAGGACGCTTTTGTCCACGGTGCTGCCGGTGGCCCGGGGGATGTTCAGGGTCTGGAAGCAATTCTCCTCTGCCGTGTCCTCTGCGGCAAAGGCAGGCAGGCCCATGGCGGCCATGGCGGTGGTCACAGCACTGACCTTCAGAAAGCTGCGGCGCGAGATCTTTTTGGAAAACATAACCAAATTTCCTCCTTTTTTGCATTGCACAATCTGAATCTTGATAGGGTACATTTAGGCGTTTTTGCATGGCCTGATTGCTCGGTGACCTCATTCTAACGCAAAAGATTTTAGCTATCAAGAGGACTGATAAAATGTCCTGTTTTTTGCAAAAAAGTGAAAATATATCTGTGCATATTCAACAAGTGTCCCTAGGAGATATTGTCGAGCTTGCCGAAAAATGTCCGCAAAAAAACTCGTCCCCAAACTGATATATCACATAGAGACGAGTTATTTCGTATATTTTGCTCTTCAGCTCTCCCGGATCCGCTGGATGAGTTTGGCGTGGCTGCGGAACCGGTCGTACATGGGCTGCACCGCTGCGCGGAAGCGGGCTTTTTCGGCCTCGTCCAGCTCGGTGACGCAGATGCCCCGCTTGCGCATATTCTGCTCTGCGTTCGCCTCCCGCCGTGCCCAAAGCTCCCGCTCTGTCTGTGCGCTCTCCCGGGCGCAGGCGCGGATCACCTCCGGGAAGCTCTCGTCCAATGCGGCAAGCTTTTCCATCACCGCCGGGCTGGCCAGCTGCACCTCCGGCACCCGGGTGTGCTCGTCCTTCAGGAAAAAGGGCGCTACCTCGTAGTGTCCCATCACCTCGTAGCTGGGCCAGTTGTTCTCTGCCCCGTCGATCTCGGCGTTATGCAGGGCGGCATATACCTTGCTGTACACCACCTGCGCCGGCTTTGCGCCCAGTGCGGTGATCATGTCGCTCATCATGTCCGACTCCTGCACCCGGATGGTCAGCCCCTGCAAATCATCCAGCCCGGTCACCTTTTCCCGGGTGTAGAAGCTGCGCACACCGGCGTCGAACCACGAAAGCCCCACTAAGTCCATCCCATCCAGTATGGCCAGAAACTCGTCCCCGATGCTGCCGTCCAGCACCCGCCACATCTGCTGGGCATCGCTGTACAGGTAGGGCAGCTGCAATACGCTGAGCTCCGGCTCGTACTCTGCCAGCTGGCTCAGGGACACGCGGGAAAAATCCACCCCGCCGAACTGCATCTGCTGGATGACGCTCTGCTCTGCTCCCAGTTCCGCCCCGCTGTAAACCAGCACCTTCACCCGACCATCCGTACGCTGCGCCACAAGCTCGGCAAAGGCTCTTGCTGCCTTGCTGGTAGGGTAGTCCTCCGGCTGGTTCTCCGCATAGCGCAGGATGAGCGGCTTCTCCTGCTGTGAAGAAGCAGACTGCGCCGTACAGCCTGTAACTGCCAGCGCCGGGGCTGCCGTAAGCAGATGCAGCAGCTGACGGCGGGTCACAGCCGCGCCTCCCGGGCTGCCTTTGCCGCTTCCTTCCGGTACTGGGTGGGGGTCATGCCGGTGCGCTTTTTAAAGGCACGGGCAAAGTAGCTGGCGTCCTCGTAGCCCACCATGGAGGCCACCTCCGCTGCGGAGCGGAAGGGGTCGGCCAGCAGCTCCTTGGCGGCGTTGATGCGCAGCTCGGTCAGGCAGTCCAGAAAGTTCATCTTCTGGTACTTTTTGAACTGTGCCGAAAGATACGCCGGGCTGATGTGCAAAATTTCGCTCACGCTGTCCAGCGAGAGGTCGGCCATATAGTTATCTTCCATATACTTGCGCACATGGTCCATCACCAGTGCGTTGCGGTCGATCTCCCCTTCCCCGGCGGGGTCGGTCTCCTGCTCCGAAGCGGCTTCCGGTTCCGGGGCTTCCGCAGCCAGTTCGGCCAGACGGCGTCCGGCTTCAATTTGCCGGATAGCGCGGCGGATGGCGGCCTCGGTCTCGTCCGGGTCCACCGGCTTCAGCAGATAGTCGCAGGCGCCCAGATGCACCGCCTCGTGGGCGTACTGGAACAGGCTGTACGCCGTGATGAAGATCACCTTGCACTCCGGGCGCTGTTCCAGCACCGCGCGGGCGGCATCCAAGCCGTTCATGCCCGGCATCTCGATGTCCATCAAAATCAGGTCTGCTTCCCAGAGCACGGCGGTGTCGGCGGCTTTGCGGCCATTTTCCGCCATCTCCACCGTCACCTCATGCTCGAACCGGCGCATGACGATATCCGCCAGCGCCTCCCGCTCCATCCTCTCGTCATCCGCGATCAACAGACGAATCATTCCTCAAATTCCTCCTCATTCTCCACCAGCGGCAGATACAGGATCACCGCAGTTCCCCGCCCCGGCCGGGAGCGCACCACCACCCGGCAGCGGGCATCCAGCAGCCGCAGGCGGGCGGCCACGTTATAAATACCGATATGTTCCCAGCGGGGTGCGGGCTGCTCCAATGCCATGCGCAGCTGCTGTAACTGCTCCGGCTCAATCCCCACGCCGTTGTCCAGCACCCGGATGCACAGCAGGCCTTTTTCCCGCAGGGGCACCATGCGGATGCGCACCACGCCGCCCTCTTCCTTGGGGCAGATGCCGTGCTTAAAGGCGTTTTCCACGATGGGCTGCAAGATAAAGGACGGCACCATAGTCTCGGTCAGGTCCAGCGAGTCCGAGAACGCCCACTCCATCTGCACCCGGTCGCCAAAGCGCACATGGTAGATGGAATAGTACTCGTCCACAATACGCACCTCCCGGGAGAGGGGCACCTGCTCATCGTTGCTCATCAGGCTGTAACGCAGCAGATGGGAAAGCGCCATGATGAGCGCCTGCGTGCGGTAGGCGGACTCTGTGCCCGCCATCTGCTGGATGACGTTCAGGGTGTTGAACAAAAAATGCGGGTCGATCTGGCTGCGCAGCTGCTGCAACCGACTGCGCTCCATGCGGTTCTGCAATTCCAGTGCCTCGGTCTTTTGACGATGCAATTCCCGCTCGATTTCGTTTTTCTCCTGTAAGGTGCTCACCTGCTGCGCCATAGAGTGCTTCATGCGGTTGAAGGACTCTGCCAGCTGGCCGATCTCCGGCTGCTTGGGCAGCGGGATGTCCGGGGTATCGAGCTGGCTGCGACTGATGGCGCGGGAGGCCTCGATCATCTGAGACACCGGGGTCAGCAGCTGCAGGACCATCAAACCGGAGGCGCAGCCCAGCGCCACGCACAGTGCTACCACCACAATCTGCATCAGGGCGATCCGTTCGCCCAGCTCCGAGATCTCGGTGTAAGTAGTCTGAGCGTCCAGAATCGAGGCTTTCAGCAGCTGCATGGTGTACTGGCTCAGATACCCGCCGCATACCGAGACCTTGTTGTAGTACAACTGGGAAGCCTTTGCTTCCTGCCCACTGGAAAGATAGCTCTCCAGCTCTTCCAGCAGGGTGTTGTAGCTGCCGTAGGTGGTCTCCACCGCACCGTACAGCACCCACTGTTCCTCGCTGACGTTCTGCAAGCCGTCCATATTGGATCGGATGCGCCACAGCCATGCGTTGCTGGTGGAGCAGGATGCCTGAAGCTTTTCCAGCATTTCCTCGGTCTCGCCGTTTTCCCAGCGGTACGCTTCCAGAATGCTGATGGAGCTTTCCACGCCGCCCTGAAAGCGGCTGATGGCATTAAAGTTGCTCATCTGGTCGTCCTGTACCTGCTGCACCGCCCGTGCCTGATAGCCGTTCAGGGCAAGCTGCAACGCAAAGGCCGCAAAAAAGGCTGCCAAGCACAGCACCATGCGCTGCTTGAGCGTAACGCTGCGCTTCCAGTTGCGCTTTTCCATGCAAGGCTTCCCCCTTTTCGTTAAGGTGTATCTGAAAACAAAGAAAATGACGAATATTTCGCAAGCACAAGCGGGATTTAAGGCAAAGAACCGCAGGAATCCTTTGTGGATTTCAAGGCTGATTCACGCAAAATCCAGCTGTGCTTGTAGAAATAGACTAAATTTTCAACTTTTCAGATACACCCAAGATAGTATCTTATTTTACCACGCCTTGCGGGCGGTTTGCAAGCCGGATGCACCGCCGCCGGTGCATCTTTTGCTTGCTTCTTGTCGGTAAATGTGGTACTATGCCCAAAAAGGAGGGTAACTTTATGACCCAGAATGTTTGCGTTTCCGTTCAGATGGACGAAAAAAGCTTTCACGATTTTGCATCTTTTGACCTGCTGCACCACAACAAGGGCTGGCAGCGTCCGGCGGTGTTCACCGCCATTCTGCTGGTGTGTGCCGGCATCTGCCTGAGCCAGATCGGCAAGCGGGAAGGTGCCGGGCTGCTGACCGCCGTGCTGGCCATCGTAGCCATCGGTCTGCCCGCCGTATACTTCGGTACCTTCTTTGCCAACCTCTCCAAGCAGATCAAAAAGCTGGGTCTGCCCCGCCCCTTCTACCGGCTGGAACTGGACGCCGCCGGGCTTTCGGTCTGGATGGCCGGTGAGCAGAACAAGACCGAGCCCACCAACCGCTACACTTGGAACACCGTGTACTGCGCCTACCGCACCAAAGAGGCGGTGTACATCTACGTCCAGAAGAATCAGGCCTATCTGCTGAACGAGAGCATGGATGCCGCATGGAGTCTGCTGGGCAGCGCCCTGCCCGCCGCCAGCCTGCACGACTGCCGGAAGTAAGGGCACCGGAACGATTTTTCACGCGCTCCGCTTTGCTCTGCGCATGAATAGCGGAATAATTATGTTTTTTTTCAAACTCCCGGAGCGTCTGCGGACGCTCCGGGATTCTATTTTTACATAACAATTTTCACGAAACAAAAACCCACGCTGCGGCAAAGCAAAAGCGCAGCGTGGGTACGGAAATAGCGTTATAAAGTTTTAGCGGGACAGAGTGTACTTGTGCAGGGTCTTGCGCACTGCACCGTTACCAGCGTACAGCTCCTTGACCATGCCCTCGATCTTTTCGCCCAGACCGACGGCATACAGGTCCACACCGAACACATCGGCACGGCTGTACAGAGCCTTCAGGCAGCTGAAGTCCTGCTCGCCTTCCTTGACCTCCAAGGGGTTGACGATGGCCTGCAGCTCAGCCAGCAGCGGATCGGGAGAGATCTCGAAGGGCTGGCCGTTGTCATCGATGCCCTTCAGGTAACGGGCATAGCCTGCCAGCACCAGCGGGATCAGCACGAGGTTGGACTTGTCCAGACCGCGCTCCTCGTAAGCCTTGATGGTCTCGCCGAAGCGGATGGCCAGCTTCTGAGAGGTATCGGTAGCGATACGCTGCGGAGCATCGGGCATGAAGGGGTTGGGCAGACGGCGGTTGATGACAGCGCCGATGAACTCGTAGGGGTTCAGAACGCCGGGATCAACGACGACGGGCATAGCCTCGATATAGCCGATCTTCTGGATAAAGGAGCGCAGATCCTCGTCTGCCATCTCGGCAGAGATGAGGGTGTAGCCCAGCATGCAGCCATAGATGGACATGGCAGTGTGCAGGGGGTTCAGGCAGGTGCAGACCTTCATCTTCTCGATCTTGTCCACGGTCTCGCGGTCGCAGTACAGCACACCGCCCAGCTCCAGCGGAGGACGGCCATTGGTGTAGTGATCCTCGATGCACAGGTACTGGGTCTCCTCGGCGTTGACGAAGGGAGCGGTGAAGGTGTGCTTCTCGGTGACGATGGTGTAGTTGTCCTCAAAGCCGTCGTCGGCCAGCATCTGCTGGACCTTGGCATCCGGGCGCGGGGTGATCTTGTCGATCATGCTCCAGGGGAAGGTGATCTTGGTCTCGTCCTGCACATAGGCCAGGAACTCTGCGGGCACCAAACCCTGCTCCACCCACTTTGCGGCGTAGGCGTGGACGGCAGTCTTGACCTTATCGCCGTTGTGAGAGCAGTTATCCATGCTCTGCACGGTCAGGGGCAGCTTGCCGGCCTTGAAGCGCTCGTACAGCAGAGCGGTGACCTTGCCCATGGCCAGCACGGGGGTCAGGCCGCGCTCCAAGTCAGCGGGTGCAACGCCGTAGCCCTTCTCGGTGATGGTGAAGGAGATCATCTGCAGGCTGGGGTTCTGGAAGATCTCCACCAGACGTGCCCAGTCCTCGCCGAAGGAGTAGTCAGCCTTCAGGCTCTCGGTAACGGAAGCCACCACCTTCTTCTCGATCTCGCCGGTGGACTTCAGGCAGACCAGCAGGCTCATATTGTCGTAGGGACGATAAGCCTTGTCGATGATCTCGTAGTCAAAGCTCTCGGCCACGATGACACCGCGGTCATACTTACCGGTGTTCAGCGCATCGTTCAGGATGGCAGCCGGGAAAGCACGGAAGATATTGCCTGCGCCGAAGTGCACCCAGGTGGGTTCGGCGTGGGTCTTGGCCTTGACAGCCTCGATATCGAATTTGGGCAGCTCATAGCCCTTCTCTGCCCACTCGGCGGACAGATTGCCGTTTTTGATCTCAGACAGCTTCATATTTATCAGCCCTTCTTTTTCTCTTCATCCAGACGATCCAGCAGATCCCAGACACCCAGCATGTACTGAACGCCCAGAGCACGGTCATACTTGCCGTAACCGGGGCGGCAGTTGCCGGGGCCTTCCTCCCACAGCTGACGGCCGTGGTCGGGGCGGATATAGCCCTCGTAGCCGCAGTCATGGTAGGCGCGCAGGATCTCGATGATGCCGGTCTCGCCGCAGCAGTCGCGGTGAGCAGCCTCGGAGAAGTCGCCGTTGGGGAAGTGGTGGATGTTGCGGATGTGACCAAAGGCAATGCGGTCGCAGTGCTTGCGCACGATCTCGGCACAGTTGTTGTTGGGGTTTGCGTTCAGGCTGCCGGTGCACAGGGTCAGGCAGTTGTACGGATCGTCCACCATCTTCAGGAAGCGGTCGATGCTGGGCTCGTCCACCAGCAGGCGGGGCAGGCCGAAGATATCCCAAGGTGGATCATCCATGTGGATGGCCATCTTGATGTCACACTCGTGGCAGGTGGGCATCAGAGCTTCCAGGAAGTACTTCAGGTTCTCCCACAGCTTCTCCTTGGTGACAGGGGCGTAGGCCTTGAACAGCTCGTCCAGCTTTGCCATGCGCTCCGGCTCCCAGCCGGGGAAGGTCATGTTATACTTCTCTGTGAAGGACATAATATACTCAGCCATCGCCTTGTAATCGCCCTTGATCTTGTCCTTCTCGTAGAACAATGCGGTGGAGCCATCGCCTACCGGGTGGAACAGGTCGGTGCGGGTCCAGTCGAAGATGGGCATGAAGTTGTAGCAGATGACCTTGACGCCGAACTTGGACAGGTTGCGGATGCACTGCTTGTAGTTCTCGATATACTGGTCGCGGGTGGGCAGACCGATCTTGATATCGTCGTGCACGTTGACGGACTCGACAACATCCATATCAAAGCCGTAGGCGTGGATCTGGTCTGCAACCTTCTGGATCTCGTCGATTTCCCAGATCTCGCCGGGCATCTTGTTGTGCAGTGCCCAGACGATGCTGGTCACGCCGGGGATCTGCTTGATGTCGCTCAGGGTGACGGGATCATTGCCCTCGCCATACCAGCGCCAACCCATTTTCATAGGCATAGAGAAGTTCCTCCTGTCGTTATTTATCTTATGGCACGCGCAGAATGCCTGCACGCTCTTCTTGCTTATATTCTAATATATCAGTTTTAAAATAGCAATACGCACAATGCCGTTTTTTTGTGTTTATTCTTGTATACTTTACACAAAAACGGCAAAATGCCAGTTTTTTAACAAGGTTTTTGGGCAGTGTGCTGCTCTCCTTCCAAGCTTTTCCTGTTCTTGCGGTCAGCACAGCTTTTCGACCGGTTTGCGTAAAAATATGCCCGTTTTCGTTAAAAGTCCGTTCTGTGGTACATTTGCCCTGTTATACTGCAATTACACCGAGGGACGGCAGCGTCTCCCTCATCTACTGGAAAAGAGAGGCATACTATGAACGAAAGCAACTTTGTGGTAAAGACCATCTTCCACGCCCGCGGCAGCTCCGAGGTACTTACCGAAAACTATTTTGCCACCCGGAAGGAGGCTGAAGAATTCTGCGCCCTGACCGACTACGCCATGAAGCTGAACTACGGCGCAGAGCAGCAGCTGGTGACCACCGAGATCGTGGCGCTCTGACCCGCCCGGCGCAAAGCGCAGCCGGTTGACAATTCCTGTAAAAACCTTTATATTCAAGACATGCAGCGCTCCGCAAAACCGCCGGGGCGCGCCATCTGGTTTTATATATAAAGGAGGATTCGCTATGGTTTCACCTGCCAAGTGCATCGCCGGGCGTTCCGTTGCCGATTGGATCGCGGCATATCCCGTAGTCTCCGACCTCTGCGCCCTGAAGGAGACTGCATGGGTAAACCCCGACAAGCTGCCCTTTGCACAGGCTGCGGCTGCCTGCCCGCTGACTTTGGCCGACATTGAGGACGCCGCCGCACGGCTGGAGCGGTTTGCGCCCTATCTTGCCGCCGTCTTTCCCGAGACCGCTGCGGCGGGCGGCATCATCGAGTCCCCTGTTCAGCCCATCCCCCGGATGCAAAAAGTGCTGGAGGAGCCCAGCGGTACCCCCATCGCCGGGCAGGTATGGGTCAAGTTGGACAGTCATCTGCCCATTTCCGGCTCCATCAAGGCGCGGGGCGGCATTTACGAGGTGCTGAAAACCGCCGAGGACATTGCCCTGCACAGCGGAATGCTGCATCTGACCGACAACTACGCCGTTCTGGCAGAAGAGCGCTTCCGCAAGCTGTTCTCGCAGTATTCCATTGCGGTGGGCTCCACCGGCAATCTGGGGCTTTCCATCGGCATCATGAGCGCAAAGCTGGGTTTTCAGGTCACCGTGCACATGTCCGCTGACGCGCGGCAATGGAAAAAAGACCTGCTCCGCAGCCGGGGCGTCAAGGTGGTGGAGTACGCCTCTGATTACAGCATCGCCGTGACCGAGGGTCGCAAGCTGGCGGCGGGCGACCCCTACTGCCATTTTGTGGATGACGAAAACTCCAAGACCCTCTTTCTGGGCTATGCTGTGGCTGCACTGCGGCTGAAAAAGCAGCTGGACGCGCAGGGCGTCACCGTGGACGCGGAGCATCCCCTCTTCGCCTATCTACCCTGCGGCGTGGGCGGTGGCCCCGGCGGCGTGGCCTTTGGCCTGAAGATGCTGTTCGGCGATGCCGCACACTGCTTCTTCGCCGAGCCCACCCACTCCCCCTGCATGATGCTGGGCATGGCTACCGGCGAAAACAACAGCGTTTGTGTGCAGGACTTTGGCATCGACAACCGCACCGCCGCCGATGGCCTTGCCGTGGGGCGCGCCTCCGGCTTTGTGGGCGAGCTGATGCGTCCCTTTATGAGTGGCTGCTACACCCTGCAGGACGAGCGGATGTACACCCTTCTGGCGCAGCTGGCAGACGCTGAAGATCTTTACCTTGAGCCCAGTGCTCTGGCGGGAATGTACGGCCCGGTGCTCACCCAGCCCGGGCAGCTGCTTGGCGCTTACACCGAAGCCGCCCTGCCTGCCGGTGCGCTGGCAAACGCCACCCATCTGGTCTGGGCTACCGGCGGAAATATGGTTCCCCGGGAAGAAATGCAGCGCTACTACGCAAAAGGCAAGGCGCTGGCGCAGCAATAACATACAAAAGCCGCCTTTCGTGCCAAACAGCACAAAAAGCGGCTTTTTATCGTCTTATTTCAGGAGCAAAGAACCTTGCGGAAGCTTATTCCGGCAGATCCTCTTCGTTCTCCAGAGAGTGCCAGACGTTCTGGACGTCATCGTTATCTTCCAGAGAATCCAGCAGCTTGCCCATCAGCTTCAGCTGCTCGGGGTCGGTCAGGCGGGTGGTGGTCATGGGCACCATGGCCAGATCGTCGGACAGGATCTCGTAGCCCTTCTCTTCCAGAGCCTTGACCACAGCGGAGTAGTTCTCGGGATCAGTGGTGACCTCGGCTGCGTCCTCGCTGGCATCAAAGTCCTCGGCACCGGCATCCAAAGCGTCCATCATGGCCTCGTCGGCGTCCTTATCCTCCAGAGAGATGTCGATGACGCCCTTCTGGTTGAACAGGAAAGCCACGCAGCCCATAGCGCCCAGATTGCCGCCGTTCTTATCGAAGTAGTGGCGCAGGTCGGCAGCGGTACGGTTGCGGTTGTCGGTCAGGGTCTCCACCATGACAGCAACGCCGCCGGGGCCGTAGCCTTCGTAGGTGATCGCTTCGTACTCGGTCTTATCGCCGCCCTCAGCCTTCTTGATGATGCGCTGGATGTTATCGTTGGGCACGCTCATGCGCTTTGCCTTGGCGATCAGGTCTGCCAGCTTGCTGTTGGAAGCCGGGTTGGGGCCGCCGTCACGGACGGCAACGCTGATCTCGCGGCCGATCTTGGTAAAGACCTTTGCTCTTGCGCCATCGGTCTTTTCCTTCTTGCGCTTAATGTTGTTCCATTTGCTATGTCCAGACATGGGAACCTCCTAAAGTTTTATCGAAATCTCCGCCTGCGGGCAGACGGGCTGTGGTCGCCCGCTTGTGGCAGCACACAAAATCTAACTCTGTTATTTTATCACAATCCACCGGCGCGTTCAAGCCTGAAAAGCCCGATTTTCGCCCGGATGCGTGTAAATCTGCGGTTTACAGCAGCCGCAGCGCCTTGGGATAGTGGTTTTTCACCCGCCCGCCGGACACCTTGCCGCCGCCCAGCGGCCAGCCGTCCACGGTCACGCAGCACCAGCCGTCCGCTGCAGTGCGGGCTTCCACTTCGCGGCCGGAGAGGTACTCGGTGCAGCGGCAGTCGGCAAGGGTCAGCTGCTCGCAGTTCGTGCACAGGTTGCCAAAGGCCGTAAACAGATGATGCTCCGGCACAAAGCGGCCCTTCTGCACACTGCCCACAAACACCCCTGCCCGCAGCACATGAAGTCCCGTCTGCGGAAAGGCAACCGGCAGCAGCACACCACCGCCGTGCACCACGGCCGGGCGCTGCGCCAGCGCGGGGAAATACTGCCGGGCAAACTCCTGCCATGCGGCAAGGCTTTGCGCCGGGGTGGCCTCCCCTGCCCCGGTATCCCGGGTGCGGCGGCTCGTGCCCTGCACGGCGTCCCGGCAGGCGCGACTGTCTGCGCGGCGGGCGCTGCGGGCATCTGCGGCCTTGGCAGGCTTCGCCTTGCCCTTGCCCTTTTTGCCCGCCTCGGCAGCGGCGGCAAGCCAGAGCTGCTCCTCCGGGGTGTATTCTCCCTCCGGCAGCAGGGTGCGGAGCGTGCCGGCCTTGACCAGCCTGGCCATAAAATGCCCCTCGCCGCCCTGACAGGGCCAGATGCGGCGCACCTTGCTCACATCCAGCGGCAGACCGCCGGTGCGGTTTTCTTCGCCTACGCTGCCAAAAATGTAGTCCACGTTGCCCAGCACATCTGCCAGTGCAAACTCCGGGTGGCGCTGCAAAAAGGCCGCCACCTGTCCTTCGTCCTCCTCCGGCGCAAAGGTGCAGGTGGAGTACACCAGCTGCCCGCCGGGAGCCAGTGCCGCTGCGGCGCAGTCCAGAATCTGCGCGCCCAGCTCTGCGCACTGCTTTACCAGTGCCTCGCAGTGCTGCTGCAGCGCTACCGGCTCCTTGCGGAACATTCCCTCGCCGGAGCAGGGCGCGTCCACCAGCACCCGGTCGAAAAACTCCGGCAGCGCCTCGGCAATGCGGGCGGGGGTCTCGTTGAGCACCACGGCGTTGGAAACACCCATGCGCTCAAGGTTGCTTTTTAAAATTTCGGCGCGCGCGGCCACATACTCGTTGCTCACCAGCACACCGCGCCCCTGCAATGCCGCCGCCAGCTGGCTGCTTTTGCCGCCGGGCGCGGCGCACAGATCCAGCACCCGCATCCCCGGCTGTACCCCCAGCAGCGGTGCTGCCGAGGAAGCCGAGGGCTCCTGCGAATAGAACACACCCGCATGGTGGTACGGATGCCGTCCGGGCTTGAAATCCGGCTGATGCACCACAAAAGCCGCCTTGCAGAAGGGCGAGGGTTCCAGCGGGAAATCTGCCCTCTGCGCAAACTGCTCCGGTGTGGTGCGCAGCGCCGACACGGTGACCCCGCGCTCTGCCGTCTGCTGCGGAGCGGCATACAGCTGCTCGTACCGCTGGCCCAGCAGGGCACGTTCCCGCTGTTCAAAATATTCCGTAGGCATATTCTTTTCCTCCCATGGGATGTATAAAGTTGCCGACTGCGGCCACACTATGGACTGTGAGGGCGGTCCCGCCCCCACAGCAACGACCGAAAGGAGCATTCACACCATGGAAAACCGCAGTGAGAACCGCAGTACCAATTGCAAGAACCAGACCTCTAACCGTACCAGCAACAAGACCACCAACAGCGCAACCAACGAGCACAAGCACCCCAACCAGTACACCAAGGGTGCCGATGACGAGAGCGCCAAGAACTCCACCAACAGCCGTTCCACCAACGCAAAAAACAGCCGCTGATGGCGTAAGCGGCATCTGACGGACCGCAGATGCCAACAAGCAAAGCCCGCTGCCCTCCACCACTGGTTTCCAGTGTGGAAAGCAGCGGGCTTTCGCATTCTTATTTCTGGTCAGGGTCAAACTGCTGCCACAGCACCTCAAACAGCTGGTGCACGCGCTCCAGCTGTCCGTTCAGGTACAGCCAGCCCAACAGGCACTCGAAGCCGGTGGAGGCACGGTATTCCTCCGGGGAGGCGTGCTTGGCAACGCTGGCCTTGCTGGCGTTGCGGCCGCGCTTGAATACGGCCAGCTCGTCCTCGGTGAACAGCGGCTCCAGCAGCTGCTCTTCCCGGAACTGCGCCCGGGCCGAGACATACTTGACCTTTTCGGCGTTCAGGCGCCCGGCCGACAGCCGGTGATGCTCTGCCAGCCGCTGGCGCACCAGCAGTTCCAGCACGCTGTCGCCCACAAAGGCCAGTGCCAGCGGGCTGAGCTCCCGCGGGTCGATCTTTTTTGATTCGTTCATGCTGCTTTATCCTTAGAAGATATAGTCGAACTGATACTCGCCGATGAGGATGGTATCGTTCTCTTCCACGCCCTTCTGCACCAGCGCATCCAGAATGCCGCTCTCTCCCAGCTGACGCTGGAAGTACTGCAGGCTCTCGTAGTCGTCCACGTTGCTGCCGGCCAGAATATACTCCAGCCACGGAGCTTCCACGCTCCACACATGGGCTTCCATCCGCTTGATGGTAAAGGCGCGGTCGTTGGCCTTGGGCTCCGGCTTCTTGTACTCGGGGGTGAACACCGGCACCGGCGGGATGTCCTTCAGGCGGTTGTACACCAGACCCGGCAGTTCCCGCACGCCCTGCATGGTGGCGGCGGAGATGGGCACGAAGGTCAGGCCCTTGCCCTCCACATAGGTGCGGAACGCTTCGATCTGCTCCTCGGTGGCCAGATCGCACTTGTTGCCCACCACGATCTGGGGGCGCTTTGCCAGCTCGGGGCTGAACTTGGCCAGCTCTTCGTTGATCTTTTCAAAGTCGTCCACCGGCTCACGGCACTCGCTGCCGGAAACGTCCACCACATGCAGCAGCAGGCGGCAGCGCTCCACATGGCGCAGGAAGTCGTGGCCCAGGCCGATGCCCTCACTGGCACCCTCGATCAGGCCGGGGATGTCGGCGCAGACAAAGCTGGCACCCTCGCCCACCGACACGACGCCCAGAGTGGGCACCAGGGTGGTGAAGTGGTAGTTTGCGATCTTGGGCTTTGCGGCGCTGATGGTGGAGATGAGGGTGGACTTGCCCACATTGGGGAAGCCGATGAGGCCCACATCCGCGATGAGCTTCAGCTCGAGGGTCACCTGAATGTCCTCGCCGGGCATACCGGGCTTTGCAAACTTGGGGATCTGGCGGGTGGGGGTGGCAAAGTGTGCGTTGCCGTAGCCGCCGCGGCCACCCTTAGCAATGGTGACCGGGGTGTGGTCGGACAGATCTGCGATGACAAGGCCGCTCTCGGCGTCCTTGATCACGGTACCCAGCGGCACCTTGATGACCAGATTCTCGGCATTTTTGCCGTGGCACAGGCTTGCGCCGCCCTTGCCGCCCTCCGGAGCCACATACTTGCGCTTATAGCGGAAATCCATCAGGGTGGACAGATGATCGTCCGCCACAAAGATGATGTCGCCGCCCCGGCCACCGTCGCCGCCGTCCGGCCCGCCTGCGGCCACGAATTTTTCGCGGTGGAAGCTCACCGCACCATCGCCGCCCTTGCCCGCATGGAGCCATATCGTGGCGATGTCGATAAAGTTAGTCTGTGCTGCCATACAGCCCCTCCTTAGCTTTATAGGCCTTTGCGTTTCAGCGCCATCATCCGGCACTTCGTGCCACCTTCCCCCGACCGGGGGAAGGCTTGCAAACAGCGCTACACGAACGCATAGCCTTATTTCATCAAAAAGAGCCGGGCCACGAGGGTCCGGCTCTACGATTGCAGTTATTCAGAAAGAAGTTACTGCTTAACGCTGCACTTCTTGCCGCTCTTGCCCACGCGCTCGAAACGGACGGTGCCGTCCACCAGAGCAAACAGGGTATCATCGCTGCCCTTGCCAACGTTCTCACCCGGCATGATGTGGGTGCCACGCTGAC
>CAJMQZ010000011.1 GCA_905215595.1 uncultured bacterium | reverse complement strand
GCCGGAGCGTCCGCAGACGCTCCGGCATTGCTCTATTTAAAATAATTTTTCCGCTAAACATGGCTAGAGCACAAGCGGAGGCCATTCAAAACCGTCCGTCCCGCATTGCCGCCCGCCGGGCGGCATCACTCCAGCCGGAAGGCATAGCGCAGAAATTCTGCGATCTGCTGGGTGTGCGGTGCGCTTTCCGGCACAAACAGATAGTAGGTGTGCGCCACCCGGGGGTCGGCATCTGCGCCGGTGCCCGCCACAAAGCGGCTGCCGGTCATGTCCACCGCAACACAGACGGTTTTGCCCTCTGCATTCACCTCGGTGCACAGGGCGCTGCCCAGCTGCTGCTGCAAGTCCTTTGGCAGGATTTCCCGCAGATCCCGCATGGGCATATTGTCCTTGTAGTAGGCCAGCACCTCGTCGCTGGTCACCACAAAATCCAGCTCATGGGTCAGGGTGTAGGCGATCAGCTTGCCGTTGCTGGCAGAGGTGTAGTCGCTGGCATCTCCCCCAAGGTCAATGTACAGCGCATCGTCAAAAACGATCCGCTGGCGGCGGGTCAGCGCCTGCGTGGCAGCGTAGTCCTTCTGGATATTCTCCGCCGGGAAAAGGTTGTATTCATCATTGGTGAAAAAGCCCTGTAACAGGATCTCTTTCTGGCTCTGCACCACAGCGTCCCCGATGTAAAAGCCCACCGCCAGCAGCAGAACCAGCCCCATGAGCCAGAACCGGTAGTAGTGCAAAATGTAGCCCGCACGCTGCCGGGGGCTCATGGGACGCAGCTTTGCCCCCTCTGCTGCTTTCCAACGTGTAAAGCGTTCCCGCAAGTTCATCTTCTCTCCGCCTCCCGCTTACAGCAGCCCGCGCTTCTGCATTTTTTTGCGCTGTTTCCGCTCCCGGTCTGCCTGCTCCCATGCAGCCTGCTCCTCGGCAAGCTCGCCGGTGTATTTTTTGAACACCGTGTTGATGAAGTAGGAGGACACAAAAATAGCCAGCCCTACCCACACAAAGAACACACCGCTCATGTAAAAGCAGCCCACACCGGCCAGTGCCCAGAGCAGCGCCAGCGTCAGGGTGACAGGCAGGTTGCCCACCGCCATGATAAAGCTGTTGCCCAGCAGCTTTTTCAGCGGGAAATCAAACACTGCCAGCAGCGGCCAGATGTAGAAAGTGCAGCCCAGAAACAGCACCGTCAGGCAGAGCACCAACGCCCCCACCAGAATGGCGGGCAGACCGCCTACAAAGAGGTAGAGGTTCCACACACCAACAAGGTCAGCAGCAAAAAAGGCGATGCCTGCAGCTTCCAGCAGCCACAGCAGGGTGGCTTTTTTGAAATGCTGCTTAAAAGCGCCAAAGAACCCTGAAAAAATGCTGCCCTCGGTGTCCCGCACCTGCCGCATGGTATAGGCGTAAAATGCGGTGGTAGCGGCACCGATGGTCACCAGCGGAAGGCTGGTAAGGGACCACAGCAGGCTCATGCAGGTAACATCGGCAACCTTGCCGATGGCGTTCCAGAATTTATTTTCCGGGTCAAAGATTCGGCTCATGTGCGGTGCGTTTCCTTCCTGTAATCTGCTTATGAAAACAATTTTTTACTCAGCCTTGACGGTGCCTTCCAGAATGTTGGTGGTAATGTAGTCCACGCCCATCTCAACCAGTGCTGCGCCGTCCGCAGCCTCGTTGACCGTCCATACGTTGTACTCCTGCCCAAGGGCGTGCACCTTCTGCACGTTTTCGGCAGTGGCAGATTTATAATAGATGTCCAGACCAAGGTTATACTTTTCCAGCGCTTCCAGCACATGGTCGTCCCACTCCTTGATAAGGAACTGGGCGGGCTGCTGCGGGTAGCGGCGACGCAGATAGATCAGGTTCTTCAGTGCAAAGGAGATAAAGGTGACCTGTTCCAGATAGCCCGCCTTTTCGATCATGGAAACGATCTTGTAAACATCGGCGGCCTTGAACTGGTTCTTCAGCTCCAGTACGCAGTGCTTGCCGTATTTTTTGCAGATCTCGATATACTCCATCAGGGTGGGGATGGTCAGGTCGATGCGGCCGCGCTTGCCGTCAAGGTCGGTCAGCTGCAGCTTGCGCAGGGTGTCGAAGGTGGTCTCCTCGATGATCATGTGGTCGATGCCCACCCGGGCGGTGTTGTCATCATGGAAAATGACGAACTGCCCGTCTGCGGTGCGGTGCACGTCTGTTTCCACGCCAAAGTAGGTGGCGCGGTTGCAGGCCGCCACAAAGGCCGCACAGGTGTTCTCCTTTTCCAGTCCGCTCAGGCCCCGGTGGGCCACCATGCGGACGGTTTTGTTCTCGAGCTTCACGGTATCCATAGCCATAGGTTCTGCTTCCTTTCCGGTTTACCCGTAGGTGATGGCCGCAAAACAAAAAGAGCGCACAAAACAAAGCTATTCCGCTCTGTCTGTCGCTCTCCTGCTCTGCGCAAACAATTTGTAGTTTTATTGTACACTTTTCCGAGACGAAATACAAGCGCTCACCCGATTTTTGGCAGCTATGCACAAAGATATTTCCCCACTCTTGAACACTCTGCCGAAACCGCTCAGCCGGTAGTTTTGTCCGGTGCAAGCGTTTCCTGCCAGAACAGCCATGTGGCGGCAAAGGCCACCCCGCCGGAAACACCCGCAAGCGTTTCCGGCTCAGAGCAGAATATGGCTAGAGCACAGCGGAAGCCATTTCAAATCGTTTTTCAGCCTTGCAGCGGCATGATGCTCTCCGGTGCGGCACACAGGTACTGCGGCGCGGCGGGCGCTGCCGAGCAAAGGCTTTGTTTGCTTACCTTCCACCACAGTTGCGCCGTGCCCTCTGGCGGGGTACAGATGAGATTCCAGTCAAAGGGATTTTCACTGGTGGAGACCGCCTTTACAGGGATGGCGTTGGATGCATCGGCGGTGCAGGGCGTAAAGTCGTGGGCACGGATGCCCACAGCGGTGCAGCCCGCCGGGACGGGCAGCGCCAGCCGCAAGGTGGTGTCCCAGCCGTCCAGACGGACGGTGTGACTGTCCAGCGGGGTGCAGGGCAGAATGTTCTTGCAGCCGGTCAGCCGCGCGGCAGCGATGCTCTGCGGGTCGGCAAAAACGGCCTTGGTGGTACCGGCGCGCAGCACCTGCCCTTCATTCAGCACGATCATCTCTTTGCACAGGCGGTAGGCCTCGTCCCGGTTGTGGGTCACCAGCAGGGCGGTGCCCGCAAAGTTTGCCAGCAGGCTGCCTACCTCGCCCTCTACCTCCTCCCGCAGGTAGCTGTCCAGCGCGCTGAAGGGCTCGTCCAGCATCAGGATGCGGGGCTTGCCCACCAGAATGCGTGCCAGCGCGGTGCGCTGCTGCTGCCCGCCGGAAAGCTGGGCGGGGTAGTGTTTGGCAAGTGTCTCCAGCCGCATGGCGCGCAGCATCTCGGCGCAGGCGGCGCGGCGGGCGGCGGGGTCTTTTTCCGCCTTCAGGCCGCAGATCAGATTCTGCTCTACAGTCATATTGGGGAACAGGGCGTAGTTCTGGAACAGCAGCCCCACGCCCCGCTGCTGCGGCGGCAGGTCGATGTGCTGCGCACTGTCGAACAACACCCGCCCGTCCAGCACGATGCGCCCGCGGTCCGGCTTTACAATGCCTGCAATACACCGCAATGTCATGCTTTTGCCGCAGCCGGAAGCGCCCAGCAGGGCGGTGGAGGTGTTGCCGGCGGTAAAAGCGGCGCGCAGGGTGAAGCCGTCCAGCTTTTTTTCAATGTTGACTTCAAGGCTCATTTCCGGCCACCCGCTTTCTGTTTTTTCTCCAGCAGGTTCACCGCCAGCAGCACCACAGCCGAGATGGCGATATCCACCAGCACCCACCGCATGGCACCCAGTTCATCGTTGGTGCGCCAGAGCTGGTAGACCGTGGTGGCAATGGTGGCAGTCTTGCCGGGGGTGTAGCCCGCGATCATGCTGGTAGCGCCGTATTCGCCCAGTGCCCGGGCAAAAGCCAGCACCGTGCCCGCCAGAATGCCCTGACGGCAGGCGGGCATCCGCACCCGCCAAAAGATCCATGTATCGGACTGTCCCAGCGTCTGCGCCGACCACGCCAGCGTTTCGTCAAAGCTTTCAAACGCGCCGCGCGCGGTGCGGTACATCAGCGGAAATGCCACCACGATGGAAGCAAAGATGGCGCTGTACCAGTTCATTACCAGCTTTACCCCGAAATGCTGCATGAAAAAGATGCCCAGCGGCCGCTTTGCGCCGAAGAGCAGCAGCAGAAAGTAGCCCACCACCGTGGGCGGCAGCACCATGGGCAGGGTGAGCAGCACGTCCAGCACACCCTTGACCATCCGGGGCAGCCGGGCGATATAATAGGCCGCAAAAATGCCAAGAAAAAACACCGCTGCGCAGCTGATCAAAGCAATGCGCAGGCTGTTCCACAACGGATACCAGTCCATGTCTGCTCCTTTATACGGCGCTGAAGCCCACGCCCTCGAACACGGTCATGGCCTTGTCGGTCTGTAAGTAAGCCAAAAACTCCTTGGCAGTCTCGGCGTTGGGGGCGGCTTTCAGCACGGCGGCGGGGTAGATGACCTGACCGCACATCTCCTTGGTAGCCTCGTCCACGGGGGTCAGACCGGCGCTGTACGCATCCGTGCAGTAAACAACACCGGCATCCACACTGCCCTCGATGACCTGCGTGGTCACCTCCTTGACGTTGGAGCCGTAGGTGATCACGCCCGCAGCAGCCAGTACAGCTTCGTCCAGCTGGTAGTAGGTAAGGATCTTCTGGGTGTACTGCCCCACGGGCACATCGCTGTTGCCCATGCAGAACAGGATATCCTGTGCCTTCAAGTGCTCGGCCAGTGCGTCAAAGCTGTCAATGCCCTTGTCGCTGCCCTCCGGCACGCAGAGCACCACCTTGTTTTCCAGCAGGTTCACGCGGCTGTCGGCATCCACAAAGTCAAGACCGTCCTTGTTCACATCGGCAGAAGCGGTGATGTCCAGCTGGTTCATCTGCTTCTGACCGGCAGAGATGAACAGATCGCAATCCGCGCCCTCCTGGATCTGGGTCTTGAGGGTGCCGGAAGAGTCGAAGTTGAAACGGAAGGTCACCTCCGGGTGCTCTGCCGTGTAGCTCTCACCGATCGCATTCAGTGTCTCGGTGAGGGAGGCGGCGGCAAACACGATCAACTCCACGCTCTGTGCTGCTTCCGAGGAAGCGGCGGCAGAGGAAGCCACAGACGATGCTGCGCTGGAAGCAGCACCGCCGCAGGCGGTGAGGGCAGCGGCTGCACCGGCCATACCGGCAGCGGCCAGAAAGCTCCGTCGGGAAATGCGATGGTCGTTCATCTCTGTTTTCTCCTCACTTAAAGTAAAACGCAACTGTATTTCTACGCCTCGTAAAGGAAAACGGGGCGAAAACTCTTACTTGCGAGCGCACTCGCCATCCAGACCTGCGGCGATGCGTACCCCGTGCTCCAAGCTGGGCAGGATGTACTCGAGGTTCTCCTGCACCGCCTTGGGGCTGCCCGGCAGGTTGACGATCAGGGTCTTGCCGCGCAGCACGCTGACGCCACGGCTCAGCATCCCGCGCGGGGTGATGCTCAGGCTGTGGTAGCGCATAGCTTCGGCAATGCCGGGGGCGTTGCGGTCGGCCACAGCGCAGGTGGCTTCCGGGGTGATGTCCCGGGGGGAGAAGCCGGTGCCGCCGGTGGTGAGCACAAGGTTCACCTGACGGCCGTCTGCCATGCGGATGAGCTGCGCTTTCAGCGCCTTGGCTTCGTCCGGCAGGATCATAGTCTCTTCCACCACATAGCCTGCGGCGGTGAGCATTTGGACGATCAGCGGGCCGCTTTTATCCTCCCGCTCGCCGCGGCTGCCCTTATCGGAAAGGGTGATGACGGCGGCACGCAGGGGCGGGTTTTCCAGTGCGGGCAACAGGGTCACCTCGTCCCCCACATGGATCTCGCCGCCGGTGAGCACCCGGGCGAACACGCCCTCGTGGGGCATGATGCACTCGCCGGTCTGCTGCTTGATGACACAGTCGTTGTGGCACTCCTTGCCGATCTGGGTCATTTCCAGCACCACATCCCCGATGGCGAACCGGCTGGTCACCGGCAGATTACGGAAATCGAAGCCCTCAATGACCAGATTTTCACCGAAGGCACCGTAGTCCACCCAGATCTTCTTGCGGAACGCCTCGATTTTTTCGGCGCTGAGCATACTGACCTGACGGTGCCAGTTACCGCCGTGGGCGTCCTCCACGATGCCCCATTCCGGGGTCAGGACGGCGCTGGGCACCTCGGTTTTTACGGTGCCCCGCTTGGGGCTGGTGCAGATTGCCAGAAGCTTACCCATAGTTATTTATCCTCCAATGCGATACATCCCGCGGGTAGCGGGCATGGAACTGTCGTTAAAATGGTGTTCCCGGGGCTTTGCCCAGATGGTCTCCCGGATAGCGGCCAGCAGCTGCGCATCATCCGCGCCGCTGCGCAGCAGGGCGCGCAGATCGCACCCGGTCTCGCTGGCAAGACAGGGGCGCAAAAAGCCCTGACTTGTCAGCCGCACACGATTACAGGAAGCGCAGAACTTGCCGTGCACCGCTGCAATAAAGCCGATGCTGCCCTGCCAGCCCGGCACGGTGTAGTACACCGCCGGGCCGTCGCCCAAGGCGTGCTCCTGCGCCGGGGAAAGGGGCGCAAGCTCCGGCCAGCGCCGGGCAAACCGCGCCCGCAGTTCCGGGCCGGAGATGCAGGGCATGGCAGCGCCGTAGCCGATGGGCATCATCTCAATGAACCGCACCTGCAGGGCGTTATTCTGCGCCAGTGCGGCGAGCGCTTCCAGCTCACCCTCGTTGACGCCCGCCTGCGGCACACAGTTCAGCTTGACCGGCAGGCCGCTTTCCAGCGCCGCCTGCAAGCCCGCCTGCACGGCGGCAAAATCGTCCCGGGCGGTGATCTGGTGGAACACCTCCGGGCGCAGGGTATCCAGACTGATGTTCACGCTGTCCAGCCCGGCGTCCAGCAGGGCAGGCAGCTGCTCTGCCAGCAGCACCGCATTGGTGGTCAGGGTGACCCGTCGGATGCCCGGGGTCGCTTTGAGCCCGGCCACCAGCTGCGCCACGTTCTTGCGCACCAGCGGCTCGCCGCCGGTCACCCGCACGGTGTCGATGCCGCACTGGGCAAACAGCGCGGCCAGACGCAGAAACTCTTCGTAAGTCAGCACGGCTTCCCGCTCCAGCTTTTCCACGCCGTCCGGCATACAGTAGCGGCAGCGCAGGTTGCACAGGTCGGTCACCGACAGGCGCAGATAATGGATCTCGCGCTGGTAACGATCAAACATAGCCGCCCTCCGCCCGGATATAGTGGCCGCTCTTGCCGCCGGTCTTTTCCACCAGATGGATCTCGCCCAGCTCCATGCCCTTATCCACGGCCTTGCACATATCGTAGATGGTAAGCAGCGCGGTGGAAACGCCTGTCAGCGCTTCCATCTCCACGCCGGTCACACCGCTGGTCTTGACGGTACACAGGGCTTCTACCGCCTGCCGCTCGGACAGCAGACGGAACTCGATGCCCACCTTAGTCAGGGGCAGCGGATGGCACAAGGGGATCAGCTCACTGGTGCGCTTAGTGGCCATGATGCCCGCAATGCGCGCCACGCCCAGCACATCGCCTTTTTTCACGGTGCCGCTCTGCACGGCGGCAAAGGCTTCGGCGTTCATGGTAATAATGCCGTGTGCAGTGGCTTCCCGGGCGGTGACGGGCTTTGCGCTCACATCCACCATCACGGCGTTCCCGGCGGCATCAAAATGTGTCAGATTATTATCATTCATATTTTTCACCTTAGTAAAGCTCCCCCTTTGGGGGAGCTGGCAAAGCCGAAAGGCTTTGACTGAGAGGGTTTCAGCAGTGCCCAAAGCCGCAGTTCGGCCAGTGGCACACTTCGCAGTTCAGGCACAGGCCGCCCTCGCCCAGACGGGCGATATCCTCGGCGGTGATGGGGTCATCCGCCAGCAGGCGGGGCAGCAGCAGGTCAAAGATGGTGCGCTTGGCGTACATCACGCAGCCGGGTAGGCCGCACACCGGCACACCGTCCAGATAGCTGACAAGGAACATGGCTCCCGGCAGCACCGGGGCGCCGTAGGTAATGATATCCGCCCCGGTGTTCTTGATGGCCAGTGGGGTGCGGTCGTCGGGGTCTACGCTCATGCCGCCGGTGGTAAAGATCAGCTCGCACCCTGCGGCCTTGGCCTCCAGAATGGCGGCGGTGATCCCGGCGGGGTCGTCATCGCAGACCTTGTGGAAAACCATCTCGCAGCCGTAGACGGCCAGCTTGCTTTGCAGGATGGGGGTAAATTTATCCTCAATACGTCCCTTGAACACCTCACTGCCGGTGGTGATGATGCCCACCTTCTTGGCCTGCATGGGCAGCACGTTCAGGATAGGCTCTGCCCCGGCAGCGGCCTGCATGGCGTCCATCTTCTCCTGCTCGATGACCAGCGGGATGATGCGGGTACCGGCCAGCTTCTGCCCCTTTTTCACCGGCAGGTCGCCGTGGATGGTGGCGATCATCATCTGCGGGGTGCTGTTCACGGCCATCAGCGCCTTGCGGTTGATCTTCAACAGGCCGTCACAGTCCGCGATCAGCTCGATCTTGCCTTCTTTCGGCGCAGTGCCGTGGATATTTTTGCCCGCAGCGGCCTTGTACAGCAGGGCGGCGGCCTCGTCCTCGTGAAGGATGCCGGGGTGCTTTTCCCAGACGTAGAGGTTTTCCTTGCCGATGGAAAGCAGCACAGGGATATCCTCGGGCTGGATGACGTGCCCCTTGCGGAAGCGGGCATCCTTGTATTCGCCCGGGATGATCTGGGTGATATCATGGCAGAGCACCTGCCCTGCAGCGTCAACAGTACGGATCAGTTTCATGATGGCATTCTCCTTACAGCGCGGGCATCTGGGCTTCGATCCAGTCTGCCAGTGCCGGAATATCGTTCAGGTCAAAATCTGCGCCGGGGATATCCCCCACCACCGCCAGCGGCTGGAAGGAGACGGGCGCATCCGAAATGGCGCTGCGCACCACCTCGATCTTCGGCCAGCCGCTGGATTTGAACCCTTCCAGCAGCACAAGGTCGTAACCGTGACGCTCGAACAGGGCAAGCAGGTCCTGCTCGGTCAGGCGGAATTCCTCGGTCAGCAGGTAGCGCGTGCCGGAATAGACCGCCACGCCCTCGGCACCGGCTTCCCGCAGACGGTAGCTGTCGGTGCCGGGCACGTCCGGGGTAAAATCGTGGCCGTCGTGCTTGATGACGCCTACCTTCAGCCCACGGCTGCGCAGCACGGGCAGCAGCTTTTCCAGCAGAGTGGTCTTACCGCTGTTGTGCACCCCGCTGACCGCCAGCACAGCTGGGCGCTTGAGCGCCTGTGTCTCGGCCAGTGCCTGTTTTTGTTCACTGTACAAAGCAAAGCACCTCCACTTCTGTACCGGGTTCTACCGGCCCGCTTCCGGCGGGGATCTCCACCAGACAGTTGCAGCCCATCATGGCGGACAGCGCACCGGAGGAGTGTGCCTCGGTGTTGCCCGCGCCGGGCAGGGTCACCTTGCCGCCGCAGGCAGTCGCCCGCAGGTAGCGGTTGCCCTTGCTGGGTTTGGAAAAGCCATTGGTCAGAGTGCAGACGGTGCGGGCGGGGATGCAGCTCTCCTCCCGGCGCCCGGCGGCGCGCAGCAGCGCAGGGATGGCGTACTGCTCCAGCGTAGCGGCGGCGGCAAAGGGGTTGCCAGACAGGCAGAACACCAGCTTGCCGCCCAGCGCAGCCGCCAGCATGGGGCTGCCGGGCTTCTGGGCTACGCCCTCTACCACCAGCTGTGCACCCAGCTTTTCCAGCACAAGGGGCAGATAATCCTTCTGCCCTACGGAGACGCCGCCGCTGGTGATGACGGCATCGCAGCGGGTCAGCAGCTCCTGCATTTTACCGGTGATGACCTCCGGGTCATCGGAGCACTGCTGCCGTTCCACGGCAAAGCCCAGCTGACGCAGCCGGGCTGCGTTCTGGATGCCGTTGGCATCGTAAATTTTACCGGATGCCCACGGTGCGCCGGGTTCCAGCAGTTCGCTGCCGGTGGAAAGGATCCCCACAGTCAGCGGGCGGCAGACGGCTACTTCGGCGTAGCCCTGCCCGGCCAGCACGCCCAGATGGGCGGGGGTAAGCACCGTCCCGGCAGGCGCGATGACCGCACCGGCGGCTACATCTTCCCCCCGGAACACTACGTTTTGCAGTGGTTTTACGGCAGCATAGAGCTGCACGGTCTCTTCGCCGCTGTCGGTCAGCTCCTGCATCAGGATGCAGTCTGCGCCCTCCGGCAGGGGTGCACCGGTCATGATGCGGGCAGCGCACCCTGCGGGCAGCGCTGCAGCCGGGGCATCGCCCGCGTAAAGCTTCATCACCACCGGCAGGGTGACCGGGGTCTCCCGGCTTGCACCGGCGGTATCCGTGCTGTGCAGGGCGTAGCCGTCCAGCGGGCTGCGGTCAAAGGGGGGCTGGTCCATCCGGGCGCAGAGATCCACGGCGGCAATGCGCCCGCAGGCGGCTTCCAGCGGGATGGTCTCCGGGGACGGAGAAGGCAGAAGCGCTGCCGCGTCCAGCACGCTGCGCAGCGCCTTGACGGGGGAGCAGAAAGGCTGGTTCATTGTAACTTCCTCCATAGACCCGCCGCTCTCCCCTTCTGCTATGGCTCAGACGGGGCACCGGCGGGGGTATTCTTTTTTCAAAAAGGCAGGTGAAAAAGAAGCGGAGACGTCTTGACCGGAAAATCAAAACGCCTCCGCAGAATATCCCCACAAAACCGGCTGCGGCAGTTTGCAGTCTGCTACGCCGGTGGCAGCCTTTGGCTATGCGCCGCCCTTGCAGCGGCAGCACACAGCCAAAAAGCACCTGTGAAGATGGGAGGAGTTCTTTTTTTCAAATTGCAGCGTTTCTTCTGCGGGAAGGCGGTGGGGTTTCCCCCGCCACCCTTGAATGCCGGCTTATGCAGCCCTTAGCATTGCGGCGCGGTGTCCTGCTCTTTGTGAGAGTTTAGACGCCTTTGCTCAAAGAAGCTCTTATACCCTGATTCAATTGTAGGTTGGTTTAATCGCAGAAATCGTCCACGTCGCTGATAGCCTTGGCGTAGCGGCGGGTGAGGTGCTTGGTGGAAAAGAGGAACCGCTCGTTCTGGTTGTTGGTCAGCTCCTCGATATCGGCATACTCCGGGTTCTCCTGCATGGCCTTCCATGTCTGCTCGATGACCTCCGGCGCAAGGCCGTAGGGGGAGCGCTGGAAGTACTTGAGCGGAGTAGCGCTGGGGTAGATGCGGGCGTTGAACCGCACCATCTCGGCGAACATCACACACAGATCCTTGTCCTCGATGAGCTGCGCGATCATGGCGTAGTTATCGCTCATGTTGGCGTTGGAATAGTAGTAGGTGTCCTTTGCGCCCGCGCGGGTAACGATATCAGTGCACTGGGGGTCTGCGGGCATCTGTGCCAGCAGCTCGTCGGCGTTTTCCACTTCCTCCAGCAGCAAAGCGTGGGGGGTAAGCAGCGCAGCCGCAGAGCGGGCACGGATGTAACCGGCCAGCTCCTGTGCAGGAGTCAGCTCCGGCAGCTCCGGGGCGGTCTTGGTGGGCTGATCCGCAAAGGGATCGTTTTCCGCTTCCGGTTCACCGGCCAGAAAATCCAGCAGCTCCGGCTTTGCAGCATTGGGCTGCGCAGCTTCGGCGGCTTCGGGTGCGGCCTCGGCGGCCTGCTTTGCGGCAAGCTCGGCGGTCTCCCGCTCCACTGCGGCGATCACGTCCTCGCCAGTCTTGGCGGCGCTGCCGTCAAAGGTGCTGCCGGTCTCCTTCAGGCGGCGGGCAGTCTCGCTTGCGGCGTCGATGTCGAACACCTCTGCCTTGGGCTTTTTCTTGGCGGCCAGCTCTGCCTTTTGCAGTTCCTGAACGGCCTGTTCCGGGTCTACGCTGCCATCCACCGTGGTGGTGTAGCCGGGTTTACGTCTGCCAAACAACATGACGGTCTTTCCTCTTTCTATGGGATTTATTCAGCTGCTGCGGTGTTCTGGGCGTAGATGCCGCGCTTTTCCAGATCATCGGCCATGTCAGCCAGATCATACTTCTCCAGCGTCTCGCGGGTGGGCACACCGGTGGTGCGGTCCCAGCCGAAGACGTCGTAGAACAGATCCTTTGCCTTCTCCATGTCGGCGCGGTCCAGCTTGGTGGTGCCTTCCTCGAATGCCTTGAAGTCGGGGTCCTTATCGAACACCCAATCACAGATGGCATCGTGCTCCTGACGCAGGTTTGCGCTGCCGCAGTTCTGCTGGAAGCTGATGGCGGTCATCGCGCGCAGCATCTGGGTAATGCGGGCACCGTCCTCCTGCAGATCGGCCTGGGTATAGGTCTCGCCGGTAACAGCAGTCATAAAGTCTGCCTGCAGATCCAGATCGCCGTGGTACTCGCGCTCCTTGGAGGGAGACTGGGTCATGGGCCACATCCAGTTGCACAGGGTGGCGGAGTCGTGGAAGTTCTTGTCGTTGACGCAGTATGCAGCCAGCTTTGCCTTGTTCTCGTTGATGGGAGTGTAGGCCTTGGCCTTATCGTAGCAGCCCTCGCCGAAGAAGTCCTCCATGACCTTCTTGGTCACCTCGTACGGAGCACCGGAGCCGGTCTCGCAGACGATCTCGTGGATCATGCAGTCTCGGTTGTAGACGAGGTTGTACAGCATACCCACCTGCCATGCCTCAGCAGGGCCGTGGTGGTTGGGGAAGCCGTTGTAGATCAGGTTGGAGTTGGTGGCACCATCGTTGCGGTCCAGCCAGCTCTTGGGCAGGCCGAACTTCTCCATCATGGCCAGGGTGCCCTTGGCGATCACGGACAGGTCGCCCTCACCGTAAGCCATGCGGCGGATCAGCTCAACCTCCCAGCGGGGATCGCCGGCCTTCTCCCACTCCCAGGGCAGAGAGTCGTACTCAGCCTCGCTGATGTACTTGGTGGCCTCTTCGCGGGGCATCCGCAGGATCCACAGCAGGTCGCGGTTCAGGTTGCCGTAGTTGTCCCACAGGCCCATATCGTCCACTGCATGAGCCCATGCCAGATTGATGACCATGGTGCCGTCGCCCTCGTACTTGAAGTCGTGCACGCCATCCGGGTAGACGCGGGTGCCGTACAGCACGGGCATACAGGTGTTGGAGTTGTGGGTGGGCAGATCGTAATCTGCCAGCGGATCTACATCATACTCGGTGTAGCAGCGGATGGGGCAGGAAGAGCAGCCGCCGTTCTTCACGGTGTACTCGGCAGCGGGAGCGCCGAAATCGAAGTAGCCCTTGAAGCAGCGCAGAGCCACCTTGTTGATATCGTTGTAGGGCTGCTCGCCGGTATCCACGGGGCCGCCGGGAGCCTTCTTCCACATACGGCCGGGGGCGCCGGACCAGCGGTTCTTGCCGGAGGTGGCGCTGTACTCTGCCCAGCTCTGGGGCTGTGCGGGCACGTTGTGGTTGTTGTTGCCGCCGATCAGGTTGCCCATCATGTAGTTAGACAGCTCCAGCACCTTCTTGGGGTCAGCCACCTTGACGCTGCCGGTGCCGCGGATGGCCAGGCCCTTCAGCTTCTTGTTGCCCATGGCAGCGCCCAGACCGGCGCCGCCGGAGTTGCCAAAGCTGGTGTTCAGGGTGGAGTAGTCCACCAGATTCTCACCGGCAGGGCCGATGGAGGCAGTCTCGAACTCGCGGCCGTTCTGCTCTACCATCCACTTGTTGGCAGCAAAGGTGCCCTTGCCCCAGATCTCGGTTGCGTCCTCCAGAGAGACCGCGCCGTCCTCGATGCGCAGGTAGACGGGCTTCTCAGAGATGCCGCTGATCACGATGCCATCGTAACCGGCATACTTCAGCATGGAGCCGATGTGGCCGCCCATGTGTGCGTCGATGATGGAGTGGCCCTTGGACCAGGTGGAGCGGAAGGTCACGTTCATACGGCCGGAGCAGGGCACGCCTGCGCCGGTCAGGGGGCCGACACCAAAGATGACCAGAGCCTTCTCGTCATAGGGGTCCAGCTCCATGGGAGCTTCCTCGTACATAATGCGGTAGGCCATGCCCATACCGCCGATATATTTATGGTATTTTGCGTCGTCCTGCGTGGTGATCTCGCCGGTGGTCAGGTCAACGCGCAGGATCTTGCCTGCCCAGCCATAACTTTCAGCCATTGTTGTTTCTCCTCCTTACAGGTCCATGTAGGCAGCCTGTGCTGCGCTGGTGACGGCATCCCAGTCCACGATGGACAGAGCGCCGGACGGGCAGCCTGCCACGCAGGCACCGCAGGCGATGCACTTGGAGGACTTGCCGGTCTCGGGGTTGACGGTGGGCATGTGCCACGGGCAGGCATCATGGCAGGCACCGCAGCCGATGCACTTGTCGGTATCCACTACGCGGATGCCGCGGTCGTCGGTGGTGATAGCCTTCTGCGGGCAGGCGTTGCCGCAGGCGGGGTCCTCGCACTGGCGGCAGGTGTCCGGGAAGTAGACAAAGCAGTTATCGGTGCCGGACAGCAGGCCGTTGCCTGCGCCGTCCAGATTCAAACGGCGCTGGATCTTGACGCGGCTGATGTAAGAGGAGCACACGCCGTCGTTGGTCAGGGTGCAGTTGATCTCGCAGCGCTGGCAGCCGGTGCACAGGTCTGCGTTGACCACCAGCAGGCCCTGCGGCAGTGCCCAAGTGGCCACTGCGCCGGAATCCACCTGCTGCTGAGAGCAGCCGAACAGGGACAGCATGGAAGCGGACAGGGTGAGCCCTGCAAGGCTCTTGCCCGAGATCTTCATGAATTGACGGCGGGTCATGTCAGCCGTCAGGAAATCAGTTTTTGCCATAGGTTCCATTCCTCCGTTGAGGTCACTCTGCGCAGAGTACCCCGGTCACATAGAAATACGAGTTGTTGACGATGGTCGTCACAGCCGAAGAGGTGATGGTTGCGCCGGAAAGGGCGTCCACCTCGGTCAGGTCTGCGCTGACGGCACCGGACGCATTGCCGGCGGTGGTCAGGCTGGCCTGCTCCAGACGCGCCTTGGACTGCTCTTCTGCCGAGAGATCCGCAAAGGGGATTGCCATCGGCTCGCCGTCCAGTGCGCTCTTGCTGAGCATGGCTGCGTACAGCTTGCGCCGTGCTACGGCCTCTGCGCTGGAATCCAGCGGCGGGGCCAGCTCATCGCCCAGTGCCTCGCCCTTCAAAGCCGAGAAGGTAAGCCCCGCAGCATACATCTTGCGGGTAGCCTCGGCCTCGGGAGAAGTATCGAAGGTGCGCCACTGTGCGGGGTCAAAATCCCCGGCAGCAGCGGGCTGCTCCTCCGCTGCACCGGCAGCGGCATAGGCGGCACCGGTAACGGGGTCCGTTACGGTGTAGCTTTTGCCCGCCAGCGTGAAGGGAGCTGCGCCCTGATACTGGGACGTGAACTCCGGGTTGACGCACTGGCCGCCAAGGCTTTCCGTTTCGTCCTGAGAGAGGATCTCTACTGCGGAAACATTGCCCTCGGCGTCAATGGTCACGGCAGCCTGCACATCGCTCTGGAAGCCCTTCTGAGAGCCCTCCACGCGGTAGCTGCCATCGTCGAGCTGGTACACTGCGCTGATGCCGTAGGCGGCTGCATCCGCCTCCGACACCGGCAGCAGGGTACCGGCAACCGTGGTGCGTGCGCTTTGCAAGGTGGTCAGACCGACCGCCAAGGCGATGGTCGCAACGCCCATGGCTGCATAGCCCGGCAGCCGCTTGCGCCACAGCGGTACGGGCGCAAACGGGTTGGTTGCCTGCTTCATGTTATCACCTGCCTGTTTTTTATTTTGCCGGGTAACCCCGGACAGCAATTGAGGCCGCTCTGGCTGCTGCAACAGCGGAGCGGTCTCTTCGATAATATATTAACATGCGTGCGCGGAGTATGTCAACAGAAACAGACAGGCTTTTCCGTTTTGTAACTATTGTTTTTGTAATATTTGTTTAAACTTTAGGGAATTTGCGTCCGCACACCAGCTGCAGGCCGTATTCTGCTGCAAGCTCTGCGGATTGCACGGTGGGCATGCTTTTGCTTACCAGCACCGGCACTCCGGCGCGGATGGCCTTGCGTACCATATCCAGCGGCACCCGGCCGCTGGTGTACAGCACACATTCCGCCAGCGGCAGTCCTGCCAGCACCGCGCAGCCCACCGCCTTATCCAGCGCGTTGTGCCGCCCCAGATCCTCGCAGGCAAAAACAATTTTCCCTTTGTGCAGCACAAAGCAGCTGTGCACCGCCCGGGTGGCGCGGTACAGCGGCAGCCCGGCGTGCATGGCGGCGGTCAGGGTCTGCACCCATTCCGGCTGCAAGGCCAGCCCCGGCACAGGGCGTAAGGGCTGCTGCTCCACCGGACTGCCCAGCGCGATATTATCGGTGCAGCAGCTGGCAACCTCCTGCGCGGCGGCGCGGCGAGTGGGCAGCGGGTGGCGCAGATATACCTGCACCTTTGCGCCCTCGGCACAGACGGCGATCTGCTCTACCTCGTCCGCAGACGCGATCCATCCTTCGGTGAGCAGCCGTCCCAAGGCCAGCTGCGGCAGCAGCGCCGGGGTGCATACCACCCGGAAGGCGGGCTGCTCGTTTACATAGATAGCGGCGGCGTGCTCTGCCGGTACGGCGGCCTCGGTGCCATCCGGCAGACGCAGGCTGGCAAAGGCCGTCTGCGCGCCAAAGCGGTCGGTGATCTGCAAAGAGGGTGTACTGCGTTTTTCCATAAAGTTTCCTTGTATTATAAATGCACTATTGTGTGTCAGACGGACAGTATCAACATACCGGTTCTGTGGCAAAAAGTCAAGAGCCCTCTTGCCGTAAAACGCAATGCCGGACAGCCCGCAGACTGTCCGGCATTGCGATCAAAACGTCAGGTTTAAAGGCCGTTCCTCTCAGACCGTGTTCTCAGAACACCGCCGGAACGATCCGCTGGGCATCCACATCCACGATACCGTAGGTGTTCAGCCGCAGCTTCGGGATGACCGGCAGGCTTACAAAAGCAAGGGTCATAAAGGCGTCGATATCCTCCGAGATGCCGTGGGATTTCAGCGCCGTCTTGAGCGCTTGCAGCTTTTCCTCCACAGTCTCGGCGCTCTCGGTGCTCATAAGCCCTGCCACCGGCAGCGGCAGTTCCCCTACCACCTGTCCGTTCAGTGCAAAGGCAAGACCGCCCTTATTTTTGCGCACCGTGTTGCCCGCCAGCACCATGTCGGCATCGTTGGTGCCCGCCACGATGAGGTTGTGAGAGTCGTGGGCGATGCTGGAAGCCACCGCGCCGCATTGCAGGCCGTAGTTGCCCAAAAAGCCCAAGCCCACATGACCGGAGCGCTGATGCCGCTCGAACACCGCCAGTTTGACGATCTGTTGCGCCACATCCACGCCGGGCGCTGTGCCCGGATGCTGGCAGAACGGAACGATTTTTTCGGTGGTCAGCAGGGCGTGCGGGGTCAGGCAGATCACCCGCTGCCGGGTGCCGGTCTGCTTCAGCTGCAATTGCTCCGGGGTGATCTCATCCATGTTGAAGGAATCGAACACCCGCGCAAAGCGTGCCTTGTCCACAGTAAGGGCGGCGGGGTGCAGCATTCTGCCCTGCTGCGCCACCAGCTTGCCCTTTTTGTACACCTGCTCCACCGTGAACTGTTCCAGATCCGACAGCACGATCAAATCGGCGGTATAGCCCGGGGCTACCGCGCCGCTGTGCGCAAGACCGAAGTACTGACACGGGACAAGGGTGCCCATCCGCACTGCTACCACCGGGTCTACCCCGGCGGCAATGGCCTTGCGGATGATATAGTCGATATGCCCGCCCTGCAACAGGTCTCCGGGGTGCTTATCGTCAGTCACCAGCATACAGCGGCTGCAATAGGGCTCCCGGAACAGGGGCAGCAGGCTGTCCATGTTCTGTGCGGCCGTGCCCTCCCGCACCATGATGTACTGTCCGCGCCGCAGCTTTTCCATGGCTTCATGGATGTCCGAGCACTCATGGTCAGACTGTACCCCGGCAACGACATAGGCGTTCAGCTCCTCCCCGCTGAGGAAGGGTGCGTGCCCGTCAATGCGTTTACCCGCAGCGGTGCAGTCGCAGATCTTCTGCAGGATCTTTTCGTCCGCGCGCACTGTGCCGTAGGAGTTCATCAGCTCTGCCAGCCCCAGTACCCGGGGCTGCTGATAGTAGGGGCGCAGCTGCTCCGCTTCCAGCACCGCGCCGGACTCGTCCAGCCCGGTGGCAGGCACGCAGGAGGGCAGCATAAAGTAGACCGAAAGCGCCAGATCTTTGGTGGTCTCCAGCATAAAGTCCAGCCCCGCCGTACCGGCCACGTTGGAGATCTCGTGCGGGTCGGTGACCACCGCCGTAGTGCCGTGGGGCAGCACCGCCTGTTCAAAGGCCGGGCCACAGAGCATGGAACTTTCAATATGGATGTGGCCATCCACAAGCCCCGGGCAGACATACTTGCCCTGCAAGTCCAGCTCAGTCTCGCCGGTATAGTGTCCCACGCCAAGGATGACCCCCTGACGGATGGCTACATCGGCCTGCTCGATCTCGTTTGTGAACACGTTGATGACCCGGGCGTTTTTCAGCACAAGCTCTGCCCGCACGTCACCCTTTGCTGTCAGGATCTGCTGCTTCAAGGTTTCCATTTTCATAAGAACCCCCTTATCCTGTTAAAAAGCCTGCGTTCTGCTGCCGGAAAATCTGTTTTCTTTCATTTACATGGCGATCCAGCCAAAGGCGTTTGCCACCGAACTTGCCAGAATGATGGCTGCAAAAATGGGGCACAGCCAGCGGATCATAAAATTGAACACCGGCTTGCGGCGGAACCGCTGACCGTCCTGCTCCACCTCCTGCGCGATCTGCTCCACGCCGATGACGCGGGACACCAGCAGGCAGGTGGCAATGGCTGCAATAGGCATCATGACCGAGTTGGTCAAAAAGTCGAAGAAGTCCAAGAACTGCATCCCGAACACCGTCACCCCGGCCAGCGGGCCGTAGCCCAGTGCCGACAGGCTGCCCAGCGCCACCATGATGGCACCGATGAGCACGGTAGAGCGGGTGCGGTCCCAGCCCAGCTCGTCCTCAAAGGTGGAGACAGCGCTCTCGGTCAGGGCGATGGAGCTGGTAATGGCTGCAAACAGCACCAGCACAAAGAACAGCACACCCACCACAGTGCCCAGACCCATGCTGGCAAACACCTTGGGGATGGTGATGAACATCAGTGCAGGGCCGGCCTGCAGGGTGTCCGGGTCGCCGCCGGAGAAGGCGAACACCGCCGGGATGATCATCAGGCCAGCCATGATGGCAATGGCTGTATCGAACACCTCCACGTTCTCGGTGGACTCCTCGATGGAGACGTCCTTCTTCATGTAGGAGCCGAAGGTGACCAGAATGCCCATGGCGATGGACAGAGAATAGAACATCTGCCCCATGGCGGTGACCACGGTCATCCAGGAGAAGTTTTTGGGGTTGGGCACCAGAAAATACTTCACACCCGCCAGTGCACCGGGACGGGTGACAGAGTAGCCCGCAATGACCAGCGACAGCACCACCAGCACCGGCATCATCACCTTGGAGACGCGCTCCACGCCGTTGCGCACACCGGCAAAGATAATGCCCAGCGTGAACAGGCTGAACAGCAAAAAGGCCAGTTCAGCCTGCAAGCCGTTGGTAATAAAGGCGGAGAAGTAGCCGTCTGCCGCCAGATTGCTGCCGCGGCCGCACAGATACTCTGCCAGATAGTGGATGACCCAGCCGCCGATGACCGAATAATACGGCACGATCAAAATGGGGATGATGGCGTTGATCCAGCCGCCGAACCGGATGCCCTTGCCCTTACCAAAGTGGGCGTAGGCGCTGACCGGGCTTTTGTGGGTCATACGGCCCAGCGCGGTCTCGGCCACGATCATGGTATAGCCAAAGGTGACTGCCAGCAGAATGTATACCAGCAGAAAAATGCCGCCGCCGTATTTGGCTGCCAGATACGGGAAGCGCCAGATGTTGCCCAGACCCACCGAAGCGCCTGCGGCCGACAGCACGAACCCGATCTTACCGGAGAATGCACTGCGTTTGTGTTGTTGTTCCATATTGTTAATCCTCTTTTCTTATCCGCTTTAAAAAATAAGCAGAACAAGTGTACCATATCTGCGGATAAGTAGCAAGGCAATAGCCAAAACTCCCCTGCCAAAGCCAGACGGCTTTAACAGGGGAGTTTTCGCATTGCTATTTTTTACAGCTTATGGTACTTGCGGTCCTCTTCCTCGTAGACGGGGTCGCAGGTCAGGTACATGCCCAGACGGTTCAGGGTGCTGCTGTCCACGCTGGAAAGCAGCACAGTGGAGTGCACATCGCAGCCCTTGAGATTGGGCAGCTGGTGCATGGCTGCTGCGGCAAGCTCGCTGGAAGCCGCAGAGCTGGACAGGGCGATCAGGATCTCGTCGGTGTGCAGACGGGGGTTTTTGCCGCCCAGATAGTTGGTCTTGAGGGTCTGGATAGGCTCGATGGCAGCGGCGCTGACCAGATCCGTCTCCTGCGGGATGCCCGCCAGATACTTGAGCGCGTTGATCAGGGCGCTTGCGGTAGCACCCAGCAGCGGGCCGGTCTTGCCGGTGATGACGGTGCCGTCGCTCAGCTCAATGGCAGCAGCCGGTGCGCCGCCGGTAGCCTCGCTGCGGGCGTGTGCCTGCTTTTCCACTTCCCGTGCGCCCATGGTCAGCCCGGCCTGATTCATCAGCAGTTCCAACTTGTAGCGCTCACTCTCCTTGGCGGTACCGGTGATCTTCTGCTCGCACAGGCACTTGTAGTACCGGCGCACGATCTCCTTGCGGGAGGCCTCGCAGCAGATGGCATCGTCCACGATGCAGTTTCCGGCCATGTTCACGCCCATGTCCGTGGGGGACTTATAAGGGCTCTGGCCTGCGATCAACTCGAACATCGCATTCACCACCGGGAAGATCTCGATGTCGCGGTTGTAGTTCACGGTGGTCACGCCGTAGGCTTCCAGATGGAAGGGGTCGATCATGTTCACATCGTTCAGGTCGGCGGTAGCAGCCTCGTAGGCCAGATTGACCGGGTGCTTCAGGGGAATGTTCCAGATGGGGAAGGTCTCGAACTTGGCGTAACCGGCCTTCACGCCCCGCTTGTACTCGTGGTACAGCTGGGACAGGCAGGTGGCCATCTTACCGCTGCCGGGGCCAGGGGCCGTGATGACCACCAGCGGGCGCTCGGTCTCAATGTAGTCGTTGCGGCCATAGCCCTCGTCGCTCACGATGTGGGCCACGTCGTTGGGGTAACCGGCGATCTTATAGTGGCGGAAGGTGCGGATGCCCAGATCGTTGAGGCGCTTTTCAAAGGCCTCCACCTCCGGGGCAGCGGTGTACTTGGTCACGCACACGCTGCCCACATACAGGCCCACACCCTGGAAAGCGTCGATCAGGCGCAGCACATCCAGATCGTAGGTGATGCCGTAATCGCCGCGGATCTTGCTGCTCACAATGTCCTCGGCGCTGATGACGATGACGATCTCCGCCTGATCCTTCAGCTGCAGCAGCATCTGCAGCTTGCTGTCCGGCTGGAAGCCCGGCAGCACGCGGGAGGCATGATAGTCGTCGAACAGCTTGCCGCCGAACTCCAGATACAGCTTGTTGTCAAACTTCTGGATGCGCTCGCGGATATGCTCGGACTGCATCGCAAGATATTTGTCGTTGTCAAATCCTATTTTCATCGTTTGTTTCCTCTCTGGTGGCCCGGCACACCATACCCGGGCTAAAAAATCACAAATATAAGTATACCACAGCCCGGGGTGGGGTGCAATGCAAAACAACGCGCAAATTGCAATTCCGGCAGGATAGGCCGTTTTGGGCGGTGCAGAGTTCTGTTTTTTGTTGCAGATGCCGTTTTGGGGTCAATTTTTTTGCCGGGCGGCAAGGTCTTTTTCCACCTTCCAGAAGGCCAGCAGCAGAAGCCCCGCCGCCACATAGCTGAGCGTTTCCACCCAGATATAGCCGCCTGCGATCACATGGCGCACAGCGGCGTTCTGGGCAGCAGTGCCCAGCGCCGTACTGGCGCACTGGTCATAGCCGGTGCGCGCCAGCACCCCGTTGAACAGTGCACTCATCACCGAGCCGCCCGCTACGGACTGGGAGCTGTACACCGACATGGTAAGCCCGTCGGTGCGGATGCCGCTGCGCATCTCCACGTGGTCTACCACATCGGTCACCATGGCAAGGAGCAGACAGCAGGTAGGAGCAGAGCCGAAGCACTTGAGCGCAACGCCGATGGCAACAGGGATCAATCTGCCCTGCCCCAGCCCCGCGAGGACGCCGCCCGCTGCGCCCAGCAGCAAAAACCAGCCGCATACCTTGCGCTTGCCGAACCGGTCGGTCAGCGGCACCAGCAGCACCGAGGCCAGCGCCATGGGCAGCGCCCCCATCATGGTCAGCAGGGATTGAGACGCGCCCCATGCACCGGCGCTGCCCAAAAAGGTGTTGTCCACCACCCACTTGCAATAGTAGGTCATGGTGCTGTTTTTTAAAGAGCCACTCCACTGGAACAAAACGCATACACCCATGATGAGCCACCACATGGGGTCGGCAGCCACCGCCCGCAGCTGGCGGCGCAGCGAGACCCGCTGCACCGGTACAGGTTCCGGCGGGGGAGCTTCTGCCTGCCGGGCGGCTTCAAATTCATCCTCCGGCCCGTACAGGCCTTCCAGAATGCGGCGCTCCTCGGTGACACGCTCCCGAGTAAAGGCGAACTGTAAATAGATGGTAAGCCCGGTGAACACCGCCACCCCCAGCATGGTAAAAAACCAGCGGTGGATATTTTCCCGGAGGAAAAAGGACACCAGCATGGGGAACACCATGCTGCAGGTGCCCATCACGCCCAGACCCACCATACTGTTGATGGAGGCCAGCAGCCCGCGCTGACGGCTGTCCCGGGTGGACACCGAGATCATGATGCTGCTGGCTGTGCTGTAAATGGGGGATGCGAAAGAGTAGTACAGGTTGTACGCCACAGCGATCCACACCATGCGCGCAATGCCATGAAATGGCACGATGAACATGAGCACGCTGGCAGAGGAAAAGGTAAACACCGAAAGCAACAGCCACGGCCTTGCCTTGCCTGCTGTGGCACGGGTGCGCTCGATCAGCTGCCCTACCAGAAGGTTTGCCGCCACGATGAGCACGGTGGACACCAGCTGCAGCCGGCTGAGGAACCGCAGATCCAGCCGGAGCACATCGGTGAAGTAGCTTTGCAGGATGCTGCCGAAAATACTGCCTGAGATGGAAGCACCCATAGGGCCCAGAATATAGCCGAAGAGCATCTCCGGCAGCTGGACCTTCTCGCTTTTGATCCGGGTGCGGGTGAACCGGTGGCTCCAGAAGCTTTGTCTGCGCATGGAACGGATCGTTTCCTTTCTCCCCGCAAGTGCGGGGTCTTACACATTCTTATCGTTCCTATGATAACACATTTTCCACTGCCGGGGAACTGTCCGGTGCAAAAAACATCTTTTTACCGCAGACGGTCGGAAAATGCAAAAGGGACCGCCGCGGTGTGCGGCAGTCCCCTTTGCTCTTATGAAGAACTATCCGTATGGAGAAGAGAATGGCTTGTTACTTTGCCTCAGCAGGCTGGGTCTTTTTGACAAGGCTCAGGATCACTGCGCCCAGTGCACTGCCCACAGCCAGCGCCACGCAGTACATCACGGCGTGATCCACCACCGGGAACACGAAGATTCCGCCGTGGGGTGCGCGCAGTGCGCAGCCGAAGGTCATGGAGAGCGCACCGGCGACCGCAGAGCCTACAACGCAGCTGGGCAGAACGCGCAGCGGGTCGGCTGCTGCATAGGGAATAGCACCCTCGGACACGAAGCACAGACCCATGACGTAGTTCACGATGCCGTTGCGGCGCTCGTCAAGCGTCCACTTGCGGGGGCAGAAGGTGGTGGACAGGGCAATAGCGATGGGAGGCACCATGCCGCCCACCATGACGGCGGCCATCACCTCGTAGTTGCCGGAGGCAAGCGCTGCGGTGCCAAAGACGTAGGCTGCCTTGTTGACCGGGCCGCCCATATCCACACTCATCATACCGGCCACGATAGCACCCAGCAGCACCTTGGAGCTGCCGCCCAGTGCGTTCAGCCAGTCGGTCATGGCGGTGTTGATCATGCCCATTACCGGGTTCACGGCGCACATCATCGCACCTACGATGAGAATGCCGCCCAGCGGGTAGATGAGCATGGGGCGGATACCGTTCAGGCTGGCGGGCAGCTTTTCGGTGATCTTTTTAAGGAACTGCACGATGTAGCCCGCTGCAAAACCGGCCAGCAGCGCTGCAAGGAAGCCGCCGGAGATGCCGGTGGTGCTGCCTGCGGCAAGGTCGGTGAAGTTGGTGCCGTTCATAGCCAGCACGCCGCCTGCAAAACCTACGGCAAGGCCCGGACGGTCGGCGATGGACATGGCGATAAAGCCTGCCAGAATGGGCAGCATATAGCCAAAGGCTGCGCCGCCCACCGTCTTGAAGAAGGCGGCAACGGGGGTGTTCATGCCAAAGTTTGCGGGGTTGATGCTGTAATCATCTAACAGGAAGGCCAGCGCGATCATAATGCCGCCGCCCACCACGAAGGGCAGCATGTGGGAAACGCCGTTCATCAGGTTCTTGTACAGGCTGCGGCCGAAGCTGTCCTTACCTGCGGTGTCGTCCTCGGCTGCTGCGCCGCCCTCGGCGTGGTACACGGGTACCTCGCCGTGAGCGATCTTCTTGATGAGTTCTTCCGGCTTGTGGATGCCGTCATCCACCCGGGTGAACAGCACCGGCTTGCCGTCGAAGCGGGCGGTATCCACCTTTTTCTCTGCTGCCACGATGATGCCGTCACAGGCGGCGATCTCGGCGCGGGTCAGGATGTTCTTTGCGCCGTCCGAGCCGTTGGTCTCCACCTTGGTGGGCAGACCCAGCTTGTCGCCGGCCTTGGTCAGTGCCTCGGCGGCCATGTAGGTGTGGGCAATGCCGTTGACGCAGGCGGTCACAGCCAGAATGCGGTAGCCGTCCTGAGGGATGGTCTGCTGGGTAAAGCTCTCTGCGCCGAACTGTGCTTCCTCCTGCGCGTCGATGCACTCCAAGAACTCCTTGGGGGTCTTGGCGGCTTTAAGCTTTTCCACAAAGTCCTCGTTCATCAACATCTGCATCATGCGGGCCAGCATATCAACGTGCAGACTGCCGTTTTCCGGGGCGGCAATGGCAAACAGCAGGTCGGTGGTGCCGTCATCCTCGGCGTTGTACTGCACCGGCTTTGCCAGACGCAAAGCGGCCAGGCTGGGCCGGGTGACCACATCGGTCTTGGCGTGGGGCACCGTGATGCCGTTGTCCACATAGGTAGAGCCCTCGGCCTCGCGGGCGTAGAGGGCCTTTTTGTAGGCCTCCTTGTCGGTGATGTTGCCGTGGGTGGCCTGCAGCTCCACCAGACGGCTCAGGATCTCCTCCTGTGTTTGCAGCGCCTCGTCCAGCGCAATGGACTGTGCGGTAAATAACTCGGTAATGCGCATAGATTTTCCTCCTTTATTCCTTTTCTCCTATCAAAGCTGCGCCAGCAGCTCGTCGATTTTTTCCTTTGTGGCAAGCCCAAGGCTGAAGGCCGTGGCGCTGCCGCAGGCCGTGCCCAGACGCAGCGCCTGCGCGTAGCTGCGGCTTTGCAAATACCCGGCCACAAAACCGGCCACCATGCTGTCGCCTGCACCCACGCTGTTGACCACCTTGCCCTTGGGGCAGCCGATGCGGTGCACCTGTCCCTGCTCGTCCAGCAGCAGCGCTCCGTCTCCGGCCATGCTCACCAGCACGTTGCGGGCGCCCTTTTCCTGCAAAGTACGGGCAGCGGCCACGATCTCGGCGTCACTGGTCAGCACCTTGCCCACGATCTCGCCCAGCTCATGGTTGTTGGGCTTGATGAGGAAGGGGTGGTAGGGCAGCACGTTCACCAGCAGGTCGCGGGTGGCATCTACCACCGCGCGCACGCCCCTGCCCTGCAGCCGCGCCAGCAGCCGCTCGTAGACGCTCTGCGGCAGGCTTGCCGGGATGCTGCCCGCCAGAATGAGGATATCCCCCTCGGTCAACTTGTCCAGCTGGGCTTCCAGCTGCTGTAACGCGCTTTCCGGGATGGCAGGGCCTGCGCCGTTCAGCTCGGTCTCCTGCCCTGCCTTGATCTTGACATTGATGCGGGTCATGCCGTTTTCCAGATGCACAAAGTCGGTCTCGAGCCCCTGTGCAGCCAGACCACGCTCCAGCCATGCGCCGGTCTCACCGGCCACAAAGCCCAGCGCCACGCTCTCGCAGCCCAGCTGCGCCAGCACGCCGGACACGTTGATGCCCTTGCCGCCCAGCACGCAATCCTCACCTTGGGCGCGATTCACTGCGCCCACCTCCAGCGGTGCGTCCAGACGCACAACGTAATCAATAGCCGGGTTAAAGGTAACGGTGTAGATCATACTTCTGCCTCCTTTACAAAGGTATACTGCTTATATTTCGGGTTCGGGCAGCGGTTGGTCAGAATGGCACCGCCGTGCAGATCCGTGATGACCGCCGGGTAGATCTTTGCAAACTTGGCGTCGTCCACAAGGAACCAGCTCTCTCTTGCACGGCGGACGGCTGCAGCCTTTACGGCTGCTTCCTCGGGGTCCGGGGTGGTAAAGCCCGCTTCCAGCGCCACGCCGTTGGCACCCATAAACGCTTTGGTGAAGTTATACTGCTGGATGCTGCTGACCGCCGGAGCGCCCACGATGGCTTCGGTCTGGGGGCGCAGCAGCCCGCCGGGAAGATACACCCGGCAGCCCTTCTGCGCCAGCAGCCGGGCGTGCGCCACGCCGTTGGTCACATAGGTGGCCTTGAGCGCCGCACCCGTCAGCGCCCGCACCAGTTCCAGCGTGGTAGTGCCTGCGTCAATGAACACAAAATCCTCGGCAGTGATAAGTGCTGCGGCGGCTGCGGCAATGCTGCGCTTTTCGGCTACCGCCAGTGTCTCCTTGGCTTCCATGGTGGGCTCGTCTGCCAGAAAGCGGCTGTCCGGCAGGGTAGCCCCTCCGTGCACCTTGGTCAGCCTTCCCTGCCGGTCCAGCTCGGTCAAATCGCGCCGGATGGTGGATTCGCTGGTGTGCAGTGCCTCGCACAGCTGCTGCACCGTCACGGTGCGTTTCTCGTTCAGCTGTTCTAAAATCAGTGCAAAACGTTCCTCTGCCAGCATGGTGTTTTTCCTTCTTTCCTTCTCACGCCTGACCGTTTCTGCGTGGTATTGGCGTGTTTTGGTTGTTTGCATCTTTATTATAGCAAAAATCTTGTCAAAATCAATCAGTTTCAGTCATTTTCGCTCACAAAGAATTTTCATCATTTTTGTGCAGAGTTCCCAACACCTTGGATACAAGAGCTTTTTTGCACGCAAAAAGACCACCGCACTTGTGTATGCGGTGGTCTTTTCTGCGTTTATGTGACCGGTCGTGACCGGTTTTGGTGCTCCGGCTGGTTTACATCAGGCATCCGAGCGGGAGTAGGCGTTCTTCATCTGGCTGCTCAGCTCAAACAGAACTTTGTCCAGCGTGTCGGCGGCCTTCTCCTGCAGCATGGCGGCAATAGCGGTGTTGGCTTCCTCCCGCAGGGCGGCGCGGCGGGCAGCGTCCGGCTCGGCGGCAAGCTTTGCGTCATACTGGTTCACCAATGCGCGGGCAGCGGAGAGCACGGCCTCCTCATAGCGCTCGAGGTGGAAGAGGGATTTATTATAGGAGGCATCTGCCATGGCGGCAATCAGACGGCTGGTCCAGTAGAAGTTATCGGTGGACACAGTGCCGGTGGTGTTGGCCAGATACTCCGGGGTGCGCTCCACATTGGCGTAGAAGGGCACCATGGTGTTGAAGGCGTTGGAGGCATAGGCCACCCACTCCACAGCGCGGGACTCCTCCGGCTGGTCGGGACGCATCTGCAACAGTGCCATAAAGTCGTTGCGGTTGATGCCGATGGAGCGGTATGCCCCCTTTGCGGACTTGTCGCCGTAGCTCAGGTAGGGGTCGTAGGGGGTGCCCTGATAGTGGCTGGACAGCATATACTTGATGTCCTCCGGGGTCACCTTACGCTCCGGCACCATGCACCACGGCAGGTCGTCGGACATGGGAGTGTAGTCGGCGTCAGCACCCTCCCACACCCATGTGCGGGGGTTGAGGTAGCGCAGCATATACCATGCGCGGGGGGTGTTGTAAACGTGGTCGGCGTCATCGTGGCTGCCAAAGGCATCCCGGGGGTTCAGTGCGCCGTCCAAAGAGAGGTCGAGGTGGTTCTTTGCAATAAATTCACGCAGGTCGGCAGAGCAGAGGTAGTTTTCCTGTGCGCCGAAGGCATCGTCCAGATCAAAGGTGTCGATGCCCAGCTGGTTGGGCATGACCACATACACATCGTCCGGCACACGGCGGGCGATCCAGTGGTGACCGCCGATGGTCTCCAGCCACCAGATCTCGTTTACGTCCTGAAAAGCGATGCCGTTCATCTCGTAAGTACCGTACTGTTCCAGCAAGCTGCCCAGACGCAGCACGCCCTCACGGGCAGAGTGGATATAGGGCAGCACCAGATAGACGATATCCTCCTCGCCGATGCCGCCGGGCACCTCAGGCTTTTCGCCCTTGGCGGGCTGATACTCCACCAGCGGGTCTGCGCCCAGCACGCGGGGGTTGGAGGTGATGGTCTCGGTGGCGGTCATGCCCACGTTAGCGGCATTGACGCCGGAGGCTGCCCAGATGCCCTTGCCCTCCACGGCGTTGGGCATGGCGGTAAACCGCAGTGCGCCCTCCGGCAGAGGAATCTCCACATGGGAGAGGACACTGCGGTAGGTCTTGGGCAGATCTTCCGGGTGGATCACGGTAAATTTCTTCGCGGTGAAATGGCCGGAGCCGGAGTCATCGTTGCGGGCGATCATGGTAGAGCCATCGTACGATGCTGCTTTGCCGACCAGAATGGTAGTGCAAGCCATAGGTTTTCCCTCCATATTCTATAATGTGTCTCTATTGTAGAACTTTTGCAGCAGAATTGCAACCGGGACGATTTAAAATGGCCTCCGCGGGGAATGTTACCGCTAGCCTTCAGCGGGCAGGGACGCTCCGCTGGGCCAGAGGCAGGGAGGGGTGTTCCGAGTCCCCCCCTCCCTACCTCTGGACTCCACCCACCCCGCAACGGGCCAAGGGCTACACGCCCTTGACAATCCTAAAGAAGAAGTCGAAGCACA
>CAJMQZ010000010.1 GCA_905215595.1 uncultured bacterium | reverse complement strand
ATAGTATTATACCGAAAGCTGTGCTAAAATAAAAGCAGAGATATCGCAGCGATAGAAAAGAGAGGTACTGCACATGATGACGATCCGAGAATACAAGCGGGCAGAAAGTCTGGAGGAAGCGTGGCAGCTGAACCAGAAAAAGCCAAACCGCATTTTGGGCGGCATGATCTGGCTGAAGATGGAAACCATCAATGTAGGCACCGCCATCGACCTTTCCGGTCTGGGGCTGGATACCATTGAGGAGACCGAGGATAGCTTTTCCATCGGAGCTATGGTCACCCTGCGTCAGCTGGAACAGCATCCGGGGCTTGCCGCCTACACCCACGGTGCCATGCGGGAGACTGTGCGCCATATCGTGGGCGTGCAGCTGCGCAATCTGGCAACTGTGGGCGGCAGCATTTACAGCCGGTTCGGCTTTTCGGATGTGCTGACCATGTTCCTTGCCATGGACTGTGATGTAGAGCTGTACAAAGGCGGCATCCTGCCTTTGCAGGAATATGCCCAGCGCCCCTACGACCGGGACGTTCTGGTGCGGCTGATCGTAAAAAAGACACCGATGCAGCTTTATTACCAGTCTGTGCGCAACAGTCAGACCGATATCCCGGTGCTGACCTGTGCCGCCGCCCGGATGGAGACCGGAGATTACCGCATCGTGATCGGTGCGCGTCCGCTGCGCGCCGTGCGGTTCGAGCTCCCGGTAGAGCCTGCCCTTGCGGCAGAACAGCTTGCCGCGCAGTTTGCCGAAGGCGTAAAGGCGCAGATCGTTACCGGCTCCAATATGCGCGGCAGTGCCGAATACCGCAGGCATCTGGCAGGCGTGCTGACAAAGCGCGCGGTGCTGGAGCTGGAACAGCGTAAAATGCAGGAGGAAAAGTAAATGCAGATCACACTTACATTGAACGGCGTCCGGGTATCCGAGGAGATTGTCCCGGATATGCTTTTGATCGATTTTGTCCGCGCACACGGCTGCAAGAGCGTCAAGCGCGGCTGCGAGACCTCCAACTGCGGTCTGTGCACTGTTTTTATGGACGATAAGCCGGTGCTGTCCTGCTCTGTGCTGGCAGCCCGTGCCGATGGACACAAGATCACCACGCTGGAGGGCCTGCAGAAGGAGGCTGCCGAGTTCGGTGCCTTTATCGCAGATCAGGGCGCAGAGCAGTGCGGCTTCTGCAACCCGGGCTTTATTATGAACGCGCTGGCTTTATTCCGGGAGCAACCGTACCCCACCGAAGAGCAGGTGAAGGAATACCTTGCCGGAAACCTGTGCCGCTGCTCCGGCTACGAGGGTCAGCTGCGCGGTATTATGAGCTTTCTGGCATGGAAAAAGCAGAAGGAGGGCGTACAGTGAAAACCGTCAACAAACCGTTCCGCAAAAAAGACGCGATGCAGCTGGTTACCGGCCAGCCTGTCTATATGGATGATATCATCCCGCAGGACTGCCTGATCGTCAAGCTGCTGCGCTCGCCCCATGCAAACGCCATCGTCCGCAGCATCAACACCGCTGTTGCCAAAAAGGTGCCCGGCATCGAGGCTGTCTTTACCTGGGAGGATGTGCCGCAGGATGCCCGCCGCTACACGCAGGCCGGCCAGACTTACCCGGAGGCCAGCCCCTACGACCGTCTGCTGATCGATCGCCATGTCCGCTTTGTGGGAGATGTGGTGGCCATCGTAGCCGGTAAGGATGAAAAGTGCGTGGACAAGGCACTCAAGCTCATTAAAGTGGATTATGAAGTGCTGGAAGCCGTGCTGGATTTCCACACCGCAAAGGATAATCCTATCCTTGTGCACCCGGAGGATAACTGGGAAAGCCTTGCTCCTGTGGGCGCCGACAACAAGCGCAACCTCTGCGCTCATGATGAATGCGGCAATGGCGATATCGACGCTGTGCTGGCCGGGTGCGATGTGGTCATTGACCATGTGTACCACACTAAGGCCTGTCAGCAGGCCATGATGGAGACCTTCCGCACCTATTGTTCCATTGATACTTATGGGCGGCTGAATGTGCTCAGCTCTACCCAGATCGTGTTCCACGCTCGCCGCAACATTGCCAATGCACTGCACATTCCCAAGTCCATGGTGCGTGTCTCCAAGCCCCGCATCGGCGGCGGTTTTGGCGCAAAGCAGACCGCTGTCAGCGAGGTTTACCCGGCCTTTGTGACTTGGATGACCAAAAAGCCTTCCAAGCTCATCTTCAGCCGCGTGGAAAGTCAGACGGCTTCTTCGCCGCGCCACGAGATGGAGATGCACGTCCGTCTGGGCGCTACCAAGGACGGCATCGTGAAGGGCATTGACCTGTACACCCTGTCTAACACTGGCGCTTACGGCGAGCACGGCCCCACTACCGTGGGCCTGTCCGGTCATAAGTCCATCCCGCTGTACGGCAAGGCCGAAGCCTTCCGCTTTGTCAGTGATGTGGTATATACCAACCACATGTCTGCCGGTGCATACCGCGGATATGGGGCTACACAGGGTCTGTTTGCGGTGGAATCTGCCGTAAACGAACTGGCGCACAAGCTGAACATGGACCCCATTGCACTGCGCCTGAAGAACACCGTGCAGGAGGGCGATGTGATGCCCGCCTACTACGGCGCAGTAAATACCAGCTGTGCGCTGGACCGGTGCGTGCTCAAGGTGCGTGAGATGATCGACTGGGAGCACAAGTATCCCGCTCGGGATATGGGCAACGGCAAGATCCGTGCCGTGGGCATGGGTATGGCCATGCAGGGCTCCGGTATTTCCGGCATGGACGTGGGCAGTGCTACCCTCAAGCTGAATGATGACGGCTTCTATACCCTGATGATCGGTGCAGCCGATATGGGCACCGGCTGCGACACTACGCTGGCGCAGATCGCTGCCGAGGTGCTGGATTGCCCGCTGGATAACATTACCGTCTTTGGTGCAGATACGGATTCTTCCCCCTACGATTCCGGCTCCTACGCTTCCAGCACCACTTATGTCACCGGCAAGGCCACCGAAAAGTGTGCCATGAAGCTGCGGGAACAGATCTGCAAACTGGGCGCGGAGCTGCTGGACTGCCCGGCGGATGCTGTGGAGTTTGACGGCAAGGTCGTGTTTGAAAGTGCCGACCCCACCCGCCAAAAGACTCTGTCCGAGATCGCCTTTGCCTCTCAGTTCGGCCACAAGATCCCGCTGGAATTTACCGAGACCCATACCTCGCCTTTGTCGCCGCCGCCGTATATGGTAGGCGCTGCCGAGGTGGAAGTGGACACCGAGACCGGCGAGGTGAAAGTGCTGGAATTTGACGCCTGCGTGGACTGCGGCACGCCCATCAACCCCAACCTGACCCGTGTGCAGGCAGAGGGCGGCATTTTGCAGGGCATCGGTATGACCCTGACTGAGAACATCACCTACGACAGAAACGGCTACCCGGAAGAGAACTCTCTGTTCCAGTATAAGATCCCTGCCCGCAACGATATCGGCCATATCCATGTGGAATTCGAGAATAGCTACGAGCCCAACGGCCCCTTTGGCGCAAAGTCCATCGGTGAGGTGGTCATCAATACGCCGCTGCCCGCCATCTCGGACGCCATCTACAACGCCATCGGCACTCGCTTCTACGAGCTGCCCATCACCCCGGAGCAGATCGCCATGGCAGTTGCAGCCAAGCACTAAAAGCAGATGCTGAACGAAAAAGAGTTTCCGTTTCTGGCAGAGAAGGAGCATATCGTTTCTCTGGTAGGCGGCGGGGGCAAAACGACCCTGCTGTATGCCATGGCGGCGCACTGTGCCCGTAAGAGCTGGCGGGTGCTTGTGACCACGACTACCCATATCCGGCAGCCTGCTGCCTGTTATGCACCGGATGAAGCGGCTCTTTCTGCCCTATGGCAGGCGGGTCACTATGCAGTGATCGGCACCTTGGCTGAAAACGGAAAGCTGACTTTGCCGCAGCCGCAGCTTTTGCGCCGGATGGCGCAGGCAGATGCGGTATTCATTGAGGCGGACGGGGCAAAGCACTACCCCTGCAAAGTCCCGGCGGCGCACGAGCCGGTGCTGCTGCCCCAAAGCGATATCGTTTTGGCGGTGGCAGGGCTTTCGGCGTTGGATAGGCCCTTGCGGGAGGTCTGCTTCCGTTATGATACCATCCGTCCGAAGTTTTTAGCGGCTGCGCCGGATGCACCTCTTACGCCCCCTGTGCTGGCACAGCTGCTTGCAAGTGCGCAGGGCGGACGCAAGGCGGTGGGAGACCGGCAGTTTTATGCCGTACTCAATCAGGCTGATACGCCAGAATTGCGCCAGCAGGGCATACAAATACAACAGTTTTTGCGTCAGCATGGCATTCCGTGCGTACTGACGCATTTTAAAGAGGAAGAACGTGCATGAGCAAGGAAGATAAGATCATATTCTGTACCGGCGGCGGCTGCACCGCAAAGCTGGGTGCCGGGGTGCTGAGCCGTATTCTAGAAAAGCTGCCCCGGGGCGAAAAAGACCCGGATCTTCTGGTCGGCTATGACAGCCGGGATGATGCCGCAGTCTACCGCATTACGGACAACATTGCACTGGTGCAGACCGTGGACTTTTTCCCGCCGATGGTGGACGACCCCTATACCTTTGGGCAAATTGCAGCCACGAACGCCCTGAGCGATGTCTACGCCATGGGCGGCGAGGTAAAGACCGCCCTGAATCTGGTCTGCTTCCCGGAGGAGATGGATTTGAACGTGCTGGGTGAGATTTTGCGCGGCGGTGCTGAAAAAGTGGCAGAAGCCGGCGGCAGCCTTGCAGGCGGGCACTCCATTGCAGACAGCGGGGTAAAATATGGTCTTTCCGTGACCGGCCTTGTAGACCCGCACCGGATGTACACGAACGACACCGGAGTGCCGGGTGATAAGCTGCTATTGACCAAAGCTTTGGGTGTTGGGCTGCTGTGCACGGCAAACCGCGTAGGCGAAGCCGCCCCGGAGGAGATGCAAGCCGCAATCCGCTCCATGACCACTCTGAACAAAACGGCGGCAGAAATCAGCCGCAAGTACCGCGTCCACGCCGCTACGGATGTGACCGGCTTCAGCTTTCTCGGCCATCTGCACGAGATAATGGGCGGCAAGCTTTCCTGCATCATCCATGCAAATGCCGTGCCGGTGCTGCCGGGCGCAGAAAAAGCGGCAGATGCATTTTTGTATACTGCCGCCGGGCAGCGTAACCGCAACCATACCGGGCCGTTCGTCCGGTTCGAAAAGGTAAGCTTTGCCATGGAGGAAGTCTTGTTCGATCCGCAGACCTCCGGCGGGCTGCTGCTGGCGGTAGACCCGGCGGATGCAGCGGTACTGGAACAGGAACTGCGCGCCGCAGGCCTGCCCGCAAGCATCGTGGGAGAGATCCTGCCCAAGCAGGAAATCGAGATCACTGTAACAGACAAATGAGAGGAGTAATCAGCATGGCTGAATTTATTAAAGTAGATGCGCTGGGCGATGCCTGCCCGCTGCCTGTTGTCAAAGCGAAAAAGGCTATTTCCGAGCTGCAGGGTGCAGGACAGGTAGAGGTTCTGGTGGACAACGAGATCGCTGTACAGAACCTGACCAAGATGGCGCAGCAGAAGGGCTATCAGTACAGCGCCGAAAAGCTGGAAGAACGAAAATACCGCGTGCTGTTCACGCTGGGCGAAGCAGCAGGTGCCCCGGCAGAGCAGGCTCCTGTCTGCGTACCGGATGCCCGCACCGATACGGTGGTGGCTATTTCCGCTGCCGTTATGGGCGATGGCAGCGAGGAGCTGGGCAAGACTCTGCTCAAGGCTTTTGTATTTGCACTGACCCAGCAGGACAAGCTGCCCAAGACCATTCTGTTCTATAACGGCGGTGCAGCGCTGACCTGCGAAGGCTCTGCCATGCTGGAGGATCTCAAGGCACTGGAAGCACAGGGCGTGGAGATCCTGACCTGCGGAACCTGCCTGAACTTCTACGGCCTTACCGAGAAGCTGGCTGTGGGCAGCGTGACCAACATGTACACCATTGCCGAAAAACTGACGCAGGCCGGGAACGTGGTAAAGCCGTGATCTATCTGGATAACGCAGCTACCACCCTGCATAAACCGCCGCAGGTGGAGCAGGCTATTCTGGAGGCACTGCATACGGCTGGCAATCCCGGGCGCGGTGCCCATGAGCCTACCCTTCACGCTGCACGGATCGTGTTGGATACCCGTCTGGCGCTGGCAGAGCTTTTCCATGCGCCGGACCCCTCCTGTATTGTTTTTGCCGCCAATGCGACCATGGCGCTGAATACGGTGCTGAACGGCGTGCTGCATCCGGGCGACCATGTCATCACAACGGTATGCGAGCATAACTCCGTTCTGCGTCCGCTGTACCGGCTGCGGGCGCAGGGGGTGGAGGTTTCCTTTACCGGGGTGGATGTTGCTGCACGGCTTTGCTACGACCAGTGGGAAACGCTGCTGCGTCCCACGACCCGGGCACTGGTGGTGACAGGGGCTTCCAACGTGACTGGCAATGGCACCGACCTTGCCCGCGCAGCGGACTTTGCCCATCGGCACAGTCTAGTGCTGATCGTGGATGCCGCACAAACTGCCGGTGCACAGCCCATTGATGTGCAGCAGCTGGGTATAGACGCTTTGTGCTTTACCGGCCACAAGGCACTTTTGGGGCCGCAGGGCACCGGCGGAGCTTATGTGCGCCCCGGGTTACAAATTGCGCCGCTCCTTGTTGGTGGCAGCGGCGTGCACAGCTTTGATGAAACGCACCCCTTGCAGATGCCCACCGCACTGGAGGCCGGAACACTGAATGTGCACGGCCTTGCAGGGCTGTGTGCCGGGGTGCGCTGGCTGCTGGAACGGGGCGTAGAAAGCCTTGCCGACCGGGAAAACGCCCTTGCCCGCCTGTTTTATGAGCAGGTGCGTACTGCGCCGGGCGTAACGGTGTATGGTGATATGGCTGTGCAGTCCCGTGCGCCCATTGTGGCGCTGAACATCGGACAGGAGGATTCTGCCCGGGTGGCAGATATTTTGTGGGAGGACTACGGCATCTGCGTGCGTGCCGGGGCACACTGCGCCCCGCTGATGCACAAGGCGCTTGGCACGACCGAGCAGGGCGTGGTACGGTTCAGCTTTTCCCATTTCAATACTGAGCAGGAGGTGCAGCAGGCAACGCAGGCAGTTTGCGCACTTGCGCGGGAGCTTTTATGCGAATAAAACGAAGCTATATCGTGCTTTCCTTTCGCACTACCTTAGAAGCCATGGAGTGGGAAAAGCAATGCCATGCTCGGCAGGTACCCGGACGGCTGATCCCGCTGCCGCGTGAGATCTCGGCAGGGTGCGGGCTTGCATGGCGTATGCTGCCGGAGGACTGGCAAAACTGGAAGGCAGAACTGGATCAGACACAGTTTGATAAGGTAACACCTGTGGAGCAATAACAGAGGGAGAGGGACACTAATGAACAGACAAACGCTTGCAGATGTTCTGCAAGGGACAAGCCAAACCGGCAGCTATACGCTGGCTACCGTGCTGGAAGGCGCAGAGGCAGGCAGTCAGCTGTTGCTGCGGAATGGAAATGCCGTGTGGCAGACCCAGAGTGCCGAACTTTTGCAGCGCCAGCTTTCAGCTCTGCAAGCCTGTACTGCCACGGGTTTTCTTACGCTGGACGGGCAGCGGGTATTTGCCGAGCGCTTTGGTGCCGTTCCGCAGCTGGCAGTCTGTGGCGGCGGTCATGTGGCGGCTGCTCTTGTAAAGCAGACAAAGCTTCTCGGCATGCCGGTGCTTGCCATAGACGACCGGGAGGAATTTGCCCAGCAGCTGCGCGCCGCCGGAGCGGATACCGTGCTCTGCGCTCCCTTTGCGCAGGCACTTCAGGATGTGCCCGGTGGGGACGAGACCTATTTTGCAGTGCTGACCCGCTCCCATGCTTTTGATCTGGATTGTCTGACCCAGATTCTGCAAAAGCCTGCGGCTTATGTGGGCATGATGGGCAGCCGTGGCCGTGCTGCATTGGTGCGCCGTCAGCTGTTGGAGAACGGGCTGGACAGCCAGCGAATTGATGCACTCTGCGCACCCATCGGCCTTGCCATTGGGGCGCAGACCGCTGCGGAGATCGCGCTTTCCATTCTGGCGCAGATCCTGCAGGTCAAGAATGCCCGCCCCCAGACCGAGGGCTATCCCATCGCCTTGCTGGATGCGATGGTGCAGGCAGAAAAAGCCCGCACCCCGGCGGTATTGGCTACCATCGTTGCGCGGCACGGCTCCACTCCGCGGGATGTGGGCGCAAAGATGCTCATTCTACCCGATGGCAGTACCGTGGGCAGCGTAGGCGGCGGCATTATGGAGCATTACACGGTACAGGCTGCTCAGAAGCTGTTGGCACAGGCTGCGCCCGTTCTGCAATGCCTGCAGCTTTCGGCTGACGGCAAAAACGAGGATGCGGCTGTTGCTGCCTGCGGCGGCTCTATGGAGGTGCTATTGCAAACACTTTTCCCTGGGGAGGAAGCAAAATGAAAAAGGACGCCCTAATTATCGTGCGCGGCGGCGGCGACCTTGCCACCGGAACCATCCACCGGTTGTGGAGCGCCGGGCTGCGGGTGCTGGTGCTGGAAACGACACAGCCCGCGGCCATCCGCCGTCAGGTGGCCCTGTGTGAAGCAGTGTACGAAGGCGAAACAACTGTTGAGGGTTTGTGTGCTGTCCGTATTGAAGCGTTGGAGCAGGCACAGTCCGTCTGGGCGCAGGGCGCTGTTCCGGTGCTCGTTGACCCGGAAGGAGCCTGTATTGCCCGGGCAAAGCCGGAGGTCGTAGTGGACGCTATTCTGGCCAAGCGCAACCTTGGCACCTGCCGGAATATGGCACCGCTGACCATCGCCCTCGGTCCCGGCTTTGTAGCCGGGCAGGACGTGGACGCCGTAGTGGAGACCAAGCGCGGCCACCGGCTTGGCAGGATCATCCGGGAGGGGAGTGCTATCCCTAATACCGGCATTCCCGGCGTCATTGGAGGGTACGGTGCAGAGCGGGTGATCCATGCACAGACTGCCGGTGTTTTTATGAATGTGCGTAAAATTGGCGATTTGGTAGAGAAGCGTGAAGTTATTGCTACCATCCGCACCCCGGAAGGAACGGACATCCCAGTCACGGCACAGATTTCTGGCATCCTGCGGGGACTGCTGCGCAGCGGCTATCCGGTCACACCGGGCTTTAAGATTGCGGATATCGACCCCCGGCGGGAGGAGCTTTCCAACTGTTTCCTGATTTCGGATAAATCCCGTTGCATTGCCGGCAGTGTACTGGAACTTGTCTGTGCGCAGGTGTGGCAGTAAAGCATATCATAAAAATAAACCCCTGCCGTTTTGCGGAAAGGTCTGCAAAGCGGCAGGGGTTTATGGTTCTATGTTAGTTGCGGTAGCAGCGGTCCTGCCCTACAAGCCAGTTTTCGCACAGGCGCTGGGCTTCCTCAAGACTGCGGCTCTCGCAGTCAAAGAATGCACCGCGCATAGAGCAGTAGGAGTAGTGCACCTTAGGAACACCGTTGCCATCCTTGAAGCGCTCGTATCGTTCTTCACCGGGCATCAGAAAAAGCTGTTCCATGGTTCCTTCTCCTTTGTGTTCAAGCAGTCCAAACGGCCGCCGGGCGGCGGCACACAACGCTTGCTATTGTATCACGATGGAGAACGGTTTGCTATGGTCTTTTTATCCAAAGATATGCCGCTTTTTTCTCTGCGGTTGTGGCGAAGAAGGAATTGACAAATCATTCGTGCAAACTGCGTTCCTTTTCCAGCGCTGCTTTCATGCCGTGGATACGCCCCAGTGCATAGGAGAGCATTGCTGCGCACAACAGGTTCAGCCAGCCGTAGCGAGCCTGATCCAGAGAGTTCGTTATGCCAAGAATCAGGTTTGCCAGACAGATCAGGGAAAGCATCCGATTGATGCGGCTCAGATGCGTCAGACGGGAGTCGATATCCGAGAGCAGCTCAAAGCTGCCAAGCTCCGCTTTCCGACGGAAGTACACCCAGTTGACACAGCCACCGATATATTCTGCACCCAGTTCCTTTACAAAGGCGCGGTAATCGCTGCTGGGGTTCATCTCCAAGCGGATGATATATTCGCCCGGTTCGCAGCGCACAAAGGTGTAAAAGGAAAAACCGGTATTGTCCAGTACCCAGCCCTCCTGCGCCATCTCGTTCAGCCAGCGCTCTTCTTTTTCAAAATCCCACACAAAGAAAAGCTTGAAAACGGTTTTCTTTTCCTTCATAAGGCTTCCTCCTTCAGGATGCTCTCACCATTGGCCACAAGCTGCTGCAAGCGGGCAAGCTCGTGTTTTAAAATCTGTACGCCCTCTGCGGTAAGTTGGTATTCCTTTTTGCGGCTGCCGCTCTCAGCGGGCAGGGGACGGATCCAGCCTTTTTCACACAGGGAGGTCAATGCGCCGTATAGCGTCCCGGCGGCAAGATGGACTCTGCCGCCGGAAAGCTGCTCCGTCTGCTGCATGATACCATAGCCGTGCTGCGGATGGTAAAGAGACAATAAGATATAATAGGTTGATTCGGTCAATGCAAGGTTTTCCATGCTGAAATACTCCATGAACGATATCGGAAGTCTTTATATCGTAAGCCGATATATCGCTTGACAAAGTATATCGCCGACCGATATACTTTGTCAAGCATTTTCAGAAAAAAGCCATCAAAAAGCTTTAAGACACAGTTCGTATGGAAAAACCGATGGAATGTAGGAAAATATTTTGTGCACTTTTCATAGTTTTCTTCTGAAGATTTTGGTGGTACAATATAGTCATTAAATTCTGCAATTCAGGAGGAGCTCCATGGCGGAAAAGTGTATTGAACTGGATAGTGTAGAGATCGCAGCGGCTGTTTTTGGCAACTGCGACCGGAATATTCGCTTGTTGGAAAAAGAGTTCTCAGTCACCGCTGTCTGCCGCGGTACACAGCTGCGCATTTCCGGCGAGCCTGCCAACGTGGCCGCTGCGAACCGCGCCGTGGAGGGAATGCTTCTTCTGATCGAGAACCGCACACCGCTGGAAGATCAGACTGTGCACTACTGCATCAGTCTGGCACACGATGGCGCAGAGAAGCGGGTAAAGGAACTGACCGAGGACTTTGTTACCGTCACGGTCAAGGGACGCCCGATTCGCCCCAAAACGCTGGGACAGAAGGAATACCTGAACGCCATTCGCTCCAATGCCATTACCTTCGGTGTCGGCCCGGCGGGTACCGGTAAGACCTATCTGGCCGTTGCCATGGCGGTGAAAGCCTTCAAGGCCAAAGAGGTATCCCGCATCATCCTGACCCGCCCGGCGGTGGAGGCAGGGGAGAAGCTGGGCTTTCTGCCCGGTGACCTGCAGCAGAAGGTAGACCCCTATCTGCGGCCGCTGTACGACGGCCTGTTTGATATGCTGGGCGCAGAGACCTACGAGCGTCTGGTGGAAAAGCAGATCATCGAGGTCGCTCCACTGGCCTATATGCGTGGGCGCACACTGGATGACTCCTTTATCATTCTGGACGAGGCACAGAACACCACCCCGGAGCAGATGAAAATGTTCCTTACCCGTATGGGTGTGGGCTCTAAGGTGGTCGTTACCGGCGATGTAACTCAGATCGATCTGCCGGGCAGCACCCGCAGCGGTCTGGTGGACGCGCTGAAGGTGCTGAAGGATGTGAATGGCATTGCACAGTGCTACTTTACCGATAAGGACGTTGTGCGTCACCGGCTGGTGCAGGAGATCGTAAAGGCTTACGAGCGTGCCGCCCATCCGGCTGCCGAAGCGGAAAATAAAGAAAACAATAAGAATTTTAAATAGATCCCTGAAAGGAGTGGACCGATATGTCCAATAAAGTTTTGATCACCAACTCCCAGAAAGCTGTCAAGGTGCCCTCTGGGCTCCGCATTCTGATCCGCCGTGCCTGCAATGCCGTGCTGGAATATGAGCATTTCGACCGTCCCGCCGAGATCAGCGTTACCTTTGTGGACAACGCTGCCATTGCCGAGCTGAACAACCAGTACCGCAACAAGCCCATGCCTACTGATGTGCTGAGCTTTCCTCTGGGCGAGAACGGCAAGTATGATATCGACGAGAATAACGGCTGCATGATGCTGGGCGATATCGTCATCAGCATGGAGCGCGCCATGGAGCAGGCCAATCTGTATGGGCATCCGCTGCAGCGGGAGGTAGCCTTTTTGACCGTTCACTCCATGCTGCATCTGCTGGGCTACGACCACGAAAACGGCGGTCTGGAAGCCATGCGTATGCGCGAAAAGGAAGAGGCTGTGCTGCTGCAGCTGGGTCTGCCCCGCACGGTCAGCTACACGGAATGATATCCCAGAACATAAAAACAAGACAGGAGTTCGCTTTGAGTACTACAACACCCGTTCAGGAGCATTATGACACCTCCTCTGTATTCGTTGCTGTCATCGGACGGCCGAACGTGGGCAAATCCAGCCTGACGAACCTCTTGGTCGGCGAGAAAGTGGCCATCGTCACCTCTAAGCCCCAGACCACCCGCACCCGCATCACCGGTGTGATCACCCGGGGGCCGCTGCAATATGTGCTGCTGGACACCCCCGGTGTGCACAAAGCCCACAACAAGCTGGGAAAGCGCATGGATAAGACCGCCAGCGATTCCATTGCGGATGTGGATGTTTCCATGATGCTGTTCGAGCCTTACGGCGCGCTGAACGAATCTGAGATGGCACTTGTGGAGGCGCTGCACCGCAGCGGCCCGGCCATTGCAGTCATTAATAAGACCGACCTTGTGAAAGAACCTGCCGATTTGGAAACCCGCAAGGCAGAGCTGAAGGCGCTGGGCGTGTTCGATGAAATCTACACCATCAGTGTGCGCAACAAGGAGGGCAGTGAGGAACTGTTCGATGCCTTGAGCCGCTATGCCGTGGAAGGCCCCCATTACTTTGACGATGACGCCTATACCGATATGCCGGAAAAAGAATTGGTGGCTGAGGTCATCCGCGAAAAGGCGCTGCTCTTTATGCGGGATGAGATCCCGCACGGCATTGCAGTGGTGGTGGAGCGCTTCAAGGAGCGCCCGGGCACAGACCTGATCGACATTGATGTGAACATCTACTGCGAGCGGGAGAGCCATAAGGGAATGGTCATCGGCAAGGGTGGTGCCATGCTCAAAAAAATCGCCAGCGCTGCCCGCGCCGACTGCGAGGAGTTTCTGGGATGCCGGGTCAATCTACAGTGCTGGGTCAAGGTAAAATCCGACTGGCGGGATAACGAATTTTTGCTGAACAACTTCGGTTTCAAGCAGAATCCCTCCAACCGCTGAGTGCTGCCAAAGCAGGACAGTTTTCCCTTGTATGCTGTGCTAGAATCAGGCTGACACTATACAAAAGCCGCCTGTGCACAGGAAAGGGAAGGAGTGCTGAAGATGGATGCTGCCGCAAGCTGGCAGGCCTTTGCCTGCACGGGGAATATTCTTCGTTATCTCGATTACAAACAACTGGTGCAGCTGCCCGCCGAGCATCCGGCAGGAGAAACGGACGATGGAACCATTTGTGACCATGGGTCTGGTACTGAAGGAGACCCGTTATAGAGAAGCAGATCGCATTCTGACGATCCTCACCCCAAAGCTGGGTGTCATTACAGCAATGGCTGCAAACAGTCTGCGGCTGAAAAGCAAGCTGTTCAGCGCCTGCGGGCTGTTCTGCTATTCGGAGTTTACGCTGGTGCCCGGACGCAATATGTATACCGTGCGGGAAGCCGAGGTGCAGAATATCTTTCATGGCGTTTCTTCCTCCATTGAAAGGGTAAGCCTTGCCATGTATCTTACTGAGCTGGCTGCTGCGCTTTCGCCTACCGGAGAGGAAGCAGCCCGGGAATTGCGTCTGGTGCTGAACAGCCTGTATATGATCAGCGAGCACCGCACCGACCTGCGGGTGATCAAGGCGGTATTTGAGCTGCGCACCATGAGCGAGTGCGGCTTTATGCCGCAGCTGGTCTGCTGCCGGGACTGCGGCACCTACGATGAAGGAGATGCCTTTTATCTGGACGCACAGGAAGGGCATCTGCTCTGTGCATCTTGTGCGGCAAAGGCGGGCAAGAACTGCAATCTGGATAAGGCTGCGCTGTTTGCACTGCGCCACATCTGCTTGGTAGAGGACAAAAAAATATTTGCATTTAAGATCTCTGTGGGCAGTCTGGCGAAGCTTTCCGCAGTGGCTGAAAACTATGCCCTGACGCATTTGGATAAGCCGCTGAAGAGCTATGCCTTTTTGAAAAGTGTGCTGCCCTGACCAAAAAGGAAAAGTATGGAAACAAGCTACTTAAAAACATTAGAACTGGATAAGATCATTTCCCGCGCAGCGGAGGGCTGCGTATGTAAGGAAGCTCGTGCCATGTTGCTGGCCATTGAGCCGCAGTGTGACCCGGACGAGGTGCGCTACGCGCTGGAGCAGACGGATAGCATCAACACCTTGCTGATCAAAAACGGATCACCACGCTTTGGCGGGGTAGAGGGGGTCAGCCAGCTTGCCGCCCGTGCCGTAAAGGGCGGCGTGCTTTCTATGGGCGAGCTGCTGATGGTGGCTGGTGCGCTGCGCAATTTTCAGCACCTGACCAGCTGGTACGGCTCCTCCGAGCACGACGCGCTGCCGACCGATGATCTGTTTTACGCGCTGGCACCAGAACCGGGCCTTGAGCAGCAGATCTCAAGTGCCATTCTGGCACCGGACGCCATGGCGGATACCGCCTCCCGAACGCTGGCAGAACTGCGCAAGAAGATCCGCGCCACCGAAAATAGCATCCGCGACCGGCTGGAAAGCATGGTGCGCAATATGGATACCTCTAAATACTTGCAGGAAAGCGTGGTTTCCATGCGCAACGGCCGGTATGTTGTGCCGGTCAAGAGCGAATACCGCGGCGAAGTGAGCGGTATCATCCACGATGTATCCTCTACGGGTGCTACGGTGTTCGTGGAACCGCAGGCTGTGGTGGAAGCTAATGCCCGCATCCTGCAATACCGCGCACAGGAAGCGCAGGAGATCGAGCGCATTCTGGTGGCCTTTACTGCACAGGTGGCCACCATTGAGCCGCAGTTCCAGTACAGCTACAAGGCCATGTTGGAAATCGACATCCTGCTGGCGAAAGCGCGGCTTGCGCTGGAACTGAAGGCCTTCAAACCCGCTGTGCGGACGGATTCTTCCTTCAACCTGATTCGCGCCCGCCATCCGCTGATCGATCCGCAAAAGTGTGTTCCTGTGGATATTGCACTGGGCGGGGAATATGATTCACTTATCATTACCGGCCCGAACACCGGCGGTAAAACGGTCACTCTGAAAACCGCCGGTCTGCTGTGTGCCATGGCACAGTGCGGTTTTTTGATTCCTGCTGACGAGCGCAGCGAGGTCTGCGTGTTTGATGAATTTCTGGTGGATATCGGCGACGAACAGAGCATTGAGCAGAGCCTTTCCACCTTCTCCGGCCACATGAAAAAGATCACCGGCATACTGGAGCTTGCCATGCCGCACACCCTTGTGCTGCTGGACGAGCTGGGTGCCGGTACTGACCCCGCTGAGGGTGCCGCGCTGGCAGTTGCCATCATTGAGGAGCTGCGCCGCCGTGGTGTGCTGCTGATGGCAACCACCCACTATGCGGAATTGAAGGTTTTTGCACTGGAGACTAAGGGTGTGGTCAACGCCAGCTGCGAGTTTGATCTGGAGACCCTGCGTCCCACCTATAAGCTGAGCGTGGGCGTACCGGGCAAATCCAACGCTTTCCTGATCAGCGAAAAGCTTGGCATCCCCAGCCGCGTCATTGAGGCTGCCCAGCAGCATTTGTCTGCCGAGGATAAACGTCTGGACGCGGTTCTGGGTCAGCTGGATGATCTGAAACTGCAACTGAAGGAAAGCCAGAACGAAGTGGAGCAGCTACGCAATGAAGCTTCTCATCAGTTGGAAGCCGCCCGCAAAAAACGGGATGAGCTGATCCAGCAGGGCGAGAATGAATTGGAAGCTGCCCGTGCCAAGGCGCGTACGCTGGCACAGCAGGTGGAAACACAGGCCTACGCGCTGACCGACGAGCTGCGCCAGTTGCAAAAGGACGAGCGCATGAGCGCCCAGCAGAAAGCGCAGCGTGCCCGCGAAATCGCCAAAAAGGAGACCGAAAAGCTGTTCGCCGGTACAGAGGTGGTGCATAACCCTGTTAAGGAGTTTGTGCCGCTGAAGGAGGTAAAGGTAGGGCAGGAGGTCTGTATTGCAGAACTGAACCAGCTGGCCACCGTTCTGGCGCTGCCGGACAAAAATGGCGATGTGCTGGTGCGTGCCGGTATCATCAAGACCAAGGTACCCCTCAAGGGCCTGAAGCAGCCGGAAAAGCTGGTGAAAGAACCCACTGCGCCCAAGACCAAAGCGCAGCAGCGGTATTCCCGCCTGACCGGCGACACCAACCGTCCCAACGGCAGGGTAGAGCGCGTACAGCGCACCGCCAAAATGGAGTGCAACCTGCTGGGGCTGACGGTGGACGAGGCACTGTCGGAGGTGGATTCCTTTATTGACCGCGCCATCCTGAACGGACAGACGGTGGTCTACTTGATCCACGGCAACGGCACCGGCGCACTGCGCACTGCCATCCATAAGCATTTGCGTGGCAACCGCATGGTCAAAAGCTTCCGTCTTGGTCGTTACGGCGAAGGTGAGAGCGGCGTGACGGTTGTAGAACTGAAATAACCCAGTAAGGACTGCCTTTTGAAAAATTGGCAGTCTTTTTTTGTTGCAGTGCAAGGAAAAGGCGAGTATACTCGTATTATATAAATAGGAATGTAAAACGAACAGGAAGTAAAGCTTTATGCCAACCAGTCAGCACAGACCAGTAAATAAACATAGCAAACGTAAAACGTACCGCTGCAAAACGAAGAACCGGCTTTTACACGGTTTGCTGTTTGTTTTTGCGGCACTGATGCTCTGTTTCGGCCTGTTTTTATGGAAGGCGGCGCTGGAACTGAATGCGCCCACAGAACCTGCAGTCTCGGCCGCAGAGGATGATTTTCGCCCTGTTGTGGGCGACCCGCCGTACCGGGTGGCAATAGACGCCGGGCATGGCGGCAGCGACCCGGGCGCAAGGGGAGTAGTCGAGGAAAAGCAGGTCACCGCAGCTACGGCTGCTGCGCTGCTTCAATGGTTAGAGCAGGACCCGAATTACATTCCGTTGCAGACCCGGGAAAGCTTTGATGCAACCGCCACGCCTGCCCAGCGTGCAGCCGCAGCCAGCGCCCAAAACCCGCAGCTGTTGCTGTCCATCCACGGCAATTCCGCAGCCAACGGCTCTACGGCATCCGGCTTTGAATGCTATCCGGCAGTGCCCGGACGTACATGGCATCAGGAAAGCTTTTATTTTGCAAGACTGCTGGCCGGTGGAATGCAGAGCATCGGTGCAAAGCTGCGCGGGCGAGGGGGAGTGCGGTACATTTATTATCTGGAAAACGACCAGAAGCAGCTGGTGGAGAACACCTACACACAGGTGCGGCCTGAGCGCAGCTTTACGCTGCTGGAAGATGTGGATTGTCCGGCAGTGTTGGCAGAGCAGTGCTTTGTAACGAATGCCGAGGATGTAGAGCGCTTTGGTAGCGAGGAGAGCTGCAAGACTGTGGCGCGCATTTATTACGAAGCCATCTGTGCATACTTTGGCACAGAACCGCTGCCGACGGAATGAACATCGCATCACCGAAACAGAAGAAACGATACCGCTTTTATAACATGACCTGTAACACACCGGAACGGCTACCGCAGGCATAAGTCAAACGCTTGAACATGCTGGTAATACGTCCAGCGGTGTAGAAGCAGCCGTGTGCAAACAGAAAAGCGTCCACAGGAGCTGCCGAAAATCTGACAGAAAGAGAGAAGGGCAGCTTCTCTCTTTTGATCACAGATATTTCGTATAATGCACGTTATGCGAAACTTAGGGGAGTGAAAAATGCCCATTTCCCGGAATTTTGGCGTTCCAGCCTCAGCTGGCTCATTTTTGTGTTGGTTCAGTTGTTTTGCACAGTTTGCACTTTTTATCATGGTTTGTTGTTTTCTTTGTCTCACACTTACTTATTGTTCCTGTGCTATGTGCTGCTGCATCGATTCATTTGTAATTTATTTTATTCCAGCAAACATCTATGTGCGTGCTTTATAACATTTCATGCTGCGTTTTATGACTTACAGTTTGCGGCTATTGTAAATTATAAAGCCCCATGACACGAGCCGGTTTGACCGGACGCTGCCATGAGGCTTTTCATCGTTCCAAATGCTTTTCGGGTCGACAGATTCCACTGTTCGCGGGTTTAAGTATCACTTGATGAATCGTCGGTTTTCTCATCATATATTGCCGAGATATCTGCACGGAAGCCATCCTGCGCAGCGCCCTCAAAGGCCGCCATAGGGCCAGACGGCTCAGAACCGTCCTCTCCCGCCGGGGCATTTTCGGCAGATGTCTCCCCTACTGTTTCTGTTGTATCCAAGCTTGCTTTTGCGGTTTTTATGGGCAGTACCTTGCCCAGCGGATTTTCTTCAATGGCGGAACGCACCTGAAATTCTTGTAAGTGCGTATAAATTTGTGTTGTTCCAACGCTGCTGTGGCCCAGAAGCTGCTTGAGGGTAAGGATATCTACATTACCGGTCTGATACATCAACGTAGCGGCAGTATGGCGCAGCTTATGGGTGGAAAAACCCTTTAGACCGGCAGCTTTCATAGCACCGGAGATCAGCTGTTCTACCCTACGGTTTGAGATACGCTCCTTGCGCATACGGGTAATAAACACCGCTTTTTCCTTGGGTGAAAGCCCCTCCATGGTGTTGCGCTTGCGCAGATACAGCTGCAATGCCTCCACGCAGGCATCATTCAGATAGACCATACGCTCTTTATGGCCTTTGCCGAACAGGCGGATCTGCCGCTGCTCCAGGTCAATATCTCCAAGGTCCATGCCTACCAGTTCCGCAAGACGCATACCGCAGTTGAGGAACAGCACCACCATGCAGTAGTCCCGCTCCGGGAAATCGCTCTGGGTCTGGGTGCTCTCCAAGAGAGAGATGGACTGCTCTGCCGTCAGGTACTTTGGCAAAATCTTATCCTGCTTGGGCGGACGGATGGCCGCCGTAGGGTCCTCGGATAAGCGGTTGACCTGATTGACCAGATAATCATAAAAGCCGTGCAGGCTGGCCAGCCGCCGGGCGGTAGAGGATTTTTTGTTGCCGCATTCCCGGTTTAAAAAGTACAGATATTCGTAGATATCCTCTTTTGTTATGCTGCCCCAGAAGGCCGTATCCAGCCCCTTGGGGTCGATCTCCTTAAATTCTGCATCTGCGGTCACAAGCCCGCGGCGGCGCTTCATAAAGCGGCTGAAGGAGCGCAGGTCGCAGTAATAACTGAACGCCGTATTGGCACTTTTGCCAGCAATCACTTCAAGATAACGCACATATTCTACAATATCCGGGGCAGCATCCTCAAAGGGCGCGTGCTTGCCGGGGTTTCTTTCATCCAGATAAATCGACATGGCTTCCTCGTTTCATCACAGGCGGTCATTTTTCAGCGCATTGATGGCATCTGCAATATACGCCGCACCGACCAGCTTCATACCGGGATAATCTGCAGCATTCAGATGCGCAAGGCTGTGCTTGGGGATAACAGCCCGCTCAAAACCGATGCGCTCTGCCTCGTGCAGACGCTGCTCCAAGTTGGGTACACTGCGCACTTCCCCACCCAGACCCACCTCACCGATGGCGATAAGCTTATCGCTGACCGGACGGTCCAACAGCGAGGAGACCATGCTCAGGCAGACTGCAAGGTCGCAGGCGGTATCCCGCAGAGCAATACCGCCCACGATATTGACATAGACATCCAGATTGCCAAAGAAGTACCCTGCCCGCTTTTCCAGCACAGCGATCAAAAGATTCATGCGGTTATAGTCGTATCCGCTGCAGGCGCGGCGGGGTGCCGGAAAATTCGTTTTTGTGGCAAGTGCCTGTATCTCGCTCAGGATGGGACGGCTGCCCTCCATGGTGCAGGCCACACAGTTGCCGGAAACGCCCAGCGGACGTCCTTCCAGCAGCATCTGGGAGGGATTTTCAATCTCGGCAAGCCCTGTGCCGGTCATATCGAACATTCCCAGCTCATTGGTGGAGCCATAACGGTTTTTGGCTGCCCGCAGAATGCGGTACGGCAGCATCTTGTCGCCCTCAAAGTAGAGCACCGTATCCACGATATGCTCCATGACCTTAGGGCCTGCAATTGCACCGTCCTTATTCACATGACCCACGATGAACATGGGAATCTCCTGCTTTTTGGCTACCGCCAGCAGCCGGGCAGCGCTCTCCTTCACCTGACTGACCGTACCGGACGAGGACGAGATATCCATGCAGCGCATGGTCTGGATGGAGTCGATGACTACAAGATCCGGCTTTTCCTTTTCGATCAGACCGCAGATCTCGTCTACGTCGTTTTCCGCCGCCAGAAAGATGTTATCCTGCGGCACTTTCAGCCGCGCTGCCCGCAGCTTGACCTGCCGGACAGATTCCTCGCCAGTGATATACAGCACGCTGTGCTGATTGGAGATGGCACCGCACAGCTGTAACAGCATAGTGGATTTACCAACGCCCGGCTCACCGCTCAAAAGTACCACGCCGCCCAGCACGATGCCGCCGCCCAATACGCGGTCCAGCTCAGAGATGCCGGTCAGGATGCGGCTTTTTTCCTCCGTGGTGCTGATCTCTGACAGCCGCCGGGCGGTCAGGGTGGTTACGCCCTCCTGACGAGCCGCAGCAGCCTGCCGGGCAGCAGGAGTCCCCGCCTTGGGGGCCTCGGCTACAACGTCCTCGTTCATGGTATTCCAACTGCCGCAGCTGGGGCAGCGCCCCATCCAGCGGGGGCTTGTCTCTCCGCAATTGGAGCATACATAGACGGATTTTAGTTTCATGTCTGTCCCTCATTTATTATGGTCTTTTGTTATTGTAACACACTGCGCCAAAACCCGCAAGAAAAGGATGCTGTTCACAGGCGACTGCCCAAATACGAAAGCCCTGCTGCCGCACCGCACAGCGGCAGCAGCACCACCATGGTCAGCAGATACTGCCCCATCAGTGCCTGCACTCCGGGGCGGGCTTGTCCGCCGGGATGCTTGCGGAAGGAATAAGCGTGGATCCGGCTGCTGACCTGCAAAGCGCAGGCCCCGAAAAAGCACAGACAACCGCTTGTCGCTGCCGCCGGCAAGCCTGTCCACAGCAATGCCAGAAGCACCGTTTTCCACCCATCTGCTGTGCAAAGCTGTACCATAAGCAACCCGCTGCCCAAACCGTACAACATCATGCTGCCAAAGATCATTACAGGGCCAAGGGCAGACAGCCCCAATACCAGAAATAGGCTGACCACAAGGCCGAGAGCCAGATATTCCATGCCGAAAAGCTGTACTGCCCCTTGCAGACTGCCCGGCGCAAACAGCCTTTGCCACGCTTCCAGATAATACCGCAGCAGTTCTGCCTGCCGGGCATCGCATACGGCCTGCAATACACCGGCTGCCGAACTCCCCAGAAGAAAGGCTGCAGCCAGCAGCCAGCAATCCCGGGTGGCGTGCCGCTTTGCCGGAATGCAGGGCTCTTTTTGCGGCAATTGCTCTACGGGTTCCGGTGCAGTTTCCGGTACAGTCGGCAGAGCAGGCTCTACTTTCTGCACCGGCAGGCTAGCCACCTGCGGCAGCAAAGATAAGGCTTCTTCCGGTTTAGTCTGTTCATAGATCCACATACGCTGTTTTCTCCCTCTGATGTATTCGATTTGCCGGATCAATCAACGAAGCGTGTGTCTGCGGCTACGCAGGGTGACCCCAAGCAACCCGCCAATGCAGCCGCAGAGCAGCACCACCAGAATGCGGCATACCACAGCAGGCTCGGCGGCGGTGCCGTTCCATGCAGCAGAAAGCGCTAGCGGCACTGCCAGAAATGTACTTTGGAGCAGTCCCGTCAACAGACCGTGTGCCTTTTTACGGAACGCCGCCGCCAGTGCACACAGCAAACTGCCCATGCACACAGCTGTCGTGGCAAGTATCGGCACTGCACTGCCGAAGCAGCCCTGCCCGGCCATCAACCGCGCAAAACCGGCCAAAGCTGCCGCCGTTACAGCTACCCCCAGCAACCCGAAAAGCAGAAACGAAAGAAGCTCCACCGGGAAACCTCGAGACTCAGACATAACAAAACCGCCTCCCTGCACATAGTCTATGCAAGGAGGCGGTTCATGTATGCACGGTGTAAACGCTTACTTCTTGTCGGCAGGAGCCTTGTCCATGTTTAGCTTTTCGACCGAAGAGATCGCAGACTTGGTGAAGCGGATCTTCACGCGGTCAGCGCCGGTCTCCAGAACAAAGGTGTCGTCCTTGATGGCGACAACGCGGCCAATGACACCACCGATGGTGGTGACCTGATCGCCGATCTCCAGACTGCTGCGCATAGCGGCATCCTTCTTTTCCTGCTTCTTCTGGGGACGGTAGATCATGAAGTACAGCAGGACCAGCATCAGTGCCAGCGTGAAGAACAGGCTGATATAGCCTTCGGACGTGGTAGTCAGAAATTGCATGGGGCAAAATCTCCTCTCAAAAATTCAGATAATGCTATTATACCCTCTTATCAGTCTTGTTGCAAGGCTAAAGTTTAAATTCGGGTATCCAGAAGTTTAACGTATCTGTCATGGAAGGCGGTAAAGGTACCGGCATCCAGTTCATCTCGGATGCGTTCCATCAGGTGATTGTAGAACCACAGATTGTGCATCACGGTCAGGCGCATACCCAACATCTCATCTGCCTTGAGCAGGTGCCGGATATAGGCGCGGGAGTAGTTGCGGCACACCGGACAGCCGCAGGCGGGGTCGATGGGACGCTCGTCCCGCTCGTACTTGGCATTCTTGATGTTAATGATGCCGCTCCATGTATTCAGATGGCCGTGGCGGGCATTGCGGCTGGGCATAACGCAGTCAAACAAGTCTACACCGCGTGCTACGGCCTCGATGATGTTGCCGGGGGTGCCAACGCCCATCAGATAGCGGATCTTGTCCTTGGGCATGTGCGGCTCCACCTGACTGATCATCTCATACATCACCTCGGTAGGCTCACCCACAGCCAGACCGCCGATGGCGTAGCCATCCAGCTCCAGCTCTGCGATCTGCTTCATGTGCTCCACACGCAGGTCTGCATAGGTGCAGCCCTGATTGATGCCGAACAGAAGCTGATCCGGGTTGACCGAGATGCCCTCGTGCTTCAGCCGTGCCATTTCGGCCTTGCAGCGCTTCAGCCAACGGGTGGTGCGTTCGCAACTGTCCTTGGAGTAATCGTGCTGGGCGGGGTTCTCCACGCACTCATCAAAGGCCATGGCAATGGTAGAGCCCAAGTTTGCCTGGATCTGCATGCTCTCCTCCGGCCCCATAAAGATGCGGTGACCGTCCAGATGAGAGGCGAAGGTCACGCCCTCTTCGGTGATCTTGCGCAGCTTTGCCAGACTGAACACCTGAAATCCGCCGCTGTCGGTCAGGATAGGCCCATTCCAGCGGGTAAATTTGTGCAGACCGCCCATATCCGCTACCAGCTTGTCGCCGGGACGCAGATGCAGGTGGTAGGTGTTGCACAGCATGACCTGCGCGCCGATATCTTTCAGATCCTGCGCCGACAGGCCGCCCTTGATGGCACCGGCGGTGGCAACGTTCTGAAAGGCAGGGGTCTGCACCGTGCCGTGCACGGTTTTGAACTCGCCCCGCCGGGCGTTGTGCTCCTGCTTGAGCAGGGTGTAGGTCGTCAAAGAAGGCATGGTCTTTTCCTTTCTGCGCACGGAAAACAGCCGTGCAGCCTCGATGCAGGCCGCAAGCCTGCAAGTTATCAGAATAATCGTAGCAACATTATGCTGTAATTACAAAATAAGCATCGCATCGCCAAAAGAGAAGAAACGGTACTTCTCTGCCACAGCTACCTCATAGGCGTGCATGGTTTTTTCGTAGCCGTACAGAGCGGACACCAGCATGATCAGGGTGCTCTCCGGCAGATGGAAGTTGGTGATCAGACCGTCGATGCAGTTGAACTTCACCCCCGGGTACAGGAAGATGGAGGTGTTGCCGCTGCAGGCCTTGATCTCACCGTACTTGGCAGCGGCGGCCTCCAGTGTGCGGCAGCTGGTGGTGCCCACAGCGATGACCCGGTGGCCTGCGGCCTTGGTCTCACGGATGCGCCGAGCGGTCTCCTCACTGATGGAGTACCACTCGCTGTGCATCTTATGGTCGGAGATCTCGTCCTCCTGCACAGGCCGGAAGGTGCCCAGACCAACGTGCAGGGTGACCTCGGCAATGCCGACCCCCATGGCGCGGAGGGTGTCCATCAGCTCCGGGGTAAAGTGCAGCCCGGCGGTGGGAGCAGCTGCGCTGCCCAGCTCCTTGGCGTAGACGGTCTGATACTGGCTCTGATCCTCCAGCTGCTTTGTGATGTAGGGCGGCAGCGGCATCTTGCCAAATTCATCCAGCTTTTCATAAAGCGTTTCGGTATCATAATAGAATGTAACGTACTTGTTGCCGTCCTCCATGGTCTCGTCCACCACAGCGGTCAGGCTGCCGTCGCCAAAGCTTACCTTCGTGCCGGGCTGCATCCGCTTGCCGGGCTTTGCCAGGCACTCCCACTGATCTCCCTTTACCTGCCGCAGCAGCAGCAGCTCGCACACGGCACCGGTAGGCTGCTTGACGCCCACGATGCGGGCGGGCAGCACCTTGGAATTATTCACTACCAAAAGATCTCCCGGCTCCAGAAATTCCGGCAGGTCGCGGAATACCTTGTGCCGGATGCTGTCATCCTTTTGGCTCAGAACCATCAGTCGTGCCGCATCCCGAGGGGACGCAGGTTCCTGTGCAATGAGCTCTTTGGGTAAATCATACCAAAAATCTTTTTTTAACATACTGTGCATTTGCCTTTCCGATGATTGACACGGACAACGTATCAATGATATTATAGAATCTGTATAAACAGTATCTATTATATTGCATTGCTGTCCGGTTTGCAAGCCGTGTTGTGCACAATGATAAGATTTGCTGTTTGTTTTTTTGAAAGGAAAGGTGCTGGAAATGGATAGACAGTATAAAGTGGGTATCGTAGGCGCAACTGGTATGGTGGGTCAGCGTTTTGTGACTCTGCTTGAGAATCATCCCTGGTTCAAGCTGACCGTGCTGGCTGCATCCGGCCGCAGTGCGGGCAAGAGCTATGAGGATGCAGTGGGCTCCCGCTGGGCCATGACTACTCCCATGCCGGAGAGCGTGAAGAAGATGACCGTTCTGGACGCTTCCAAGGTAGAGGAAGTTGCTTCGCAGGTGGATTTTGTTTTCTGCGCTGTCAATATGCCCAAGGACGAGATCAAAGCACTGGAGGAAGCATACGCCAAGGCAGAGTGCCCGGTGGTCTCCAACAACAGTGCCCATCGTTTTACCCCGGACGTTCCCATGGTGGTTCCCGAGATCAACGCCGACCATATCGAGATCATCCCTGCCCAGCGCAAGCGCCTGGGCACCAAGCGCGGTTTCATCGCCGTCAAGTCCAATTGCAGCCTGCAGAGCTATGTGCCTGCCCTGCATCCCCTGATGAAGGACTTTGGCGTGAGCAAGGCGCTGGTGTGCACCTATCAGGCCATTTCCGGTGCAGGCAAAACCTTTGACCGGATGCCTGAGATCGTGGACAACGTGATCCCCTACATCGGCGGCGAGGAGGAAAAGAGCGAGCGCGAGCCGCTGAAGTTGTGGGGCCACATTGAGGGCGACCAGATCGTCAATGCTGAGAAGCCGGTCATCACTGCACAGTGCTTCCGTGTGCCTGTTTCGGACGGCCACACCGCAGCCGTGTTCGTAAGCTTTGACAAAAAACCCACCAAGGAGCAGATGCTGGAAGCTTGGGCGAACTTCCGCGGCCCTGCACAGGAACTGAACCTGCCCAGCGCTCCCAAGCAGTTCCTGCACTACTTTACCGAGTCGGATCGTCCGCAGCCCAAGCTGGATCGTAACACCGAAAACGGTATGGCAGTGTGCATCGGCCGTCTGCGGGAGGACACCCTGTTTGATTATAAGTTTGCCTGCATGAGCCACAACACCCTGCGCGGTGCTGCCGGCGGTGCTGTGCTGCTGGCCGAGCTGCTGGCAGCAAAGGGCTATATGGACTAATGCCTGAATTTTTGCGCGATACACGCAGCAAAGGAGTTTTTACTATGAAGAAGCCTGTCTTTACCGGTGCGGGTGTTGCCATCATCACCCCGATGTACGAGGACGGAAGCATCAACTTTGACGAGTTGGGCCGCATTATCGAGGATCAGATCGCCCGCCACACTGATGCCATCATCATCTGCGGCACCACCGGCGAGTGTTCTACCATGACCGATGAGGAGCAGCTGGCCGCCATCAAGTTCACCGTGGATACGGTCAATCACCGCGTACCGGTCATCGCCGGTGCCGGTTCGAACGATACCGACCACGGCTGCGCACTGGCAGCAAAGTCTGCTGCCTGCGGTGCTGATGCCCTGCTGATGGTCACCCCCTACTACAACAAGACCTCACAGGCCGGTCTGGTGGCGCACTTTACCGCCATGGCTGAGGCTGGCGGAATTCCGGTCATTCTGTACAATGTGCCCTCCCGCACGGGTCTGAACATTGCACCCGAGACTGCTTTGGAGCTGAGCAAGCACCCGCTCATCAACGGCATCAAGGAGGCCTCCGGCAACATCTCTCAGGTGGCCAAGGTGGCTGCACTGTGCGGTGATGCGCTGAATATCTACTCCGGCAATGACGATCAGGTGGTTTCCCTGCTGGCACTGGGCGGCAAAGGTGTCATCAGCGTGGTGTCCAATGTTGCGCCGGAGCTGGTGCATAACTGTTGCCAGGCTTTCTTTGACGGCGACACCGCCAAGGCCTGCGCTTTGCAGCTGGAAATGCTGCCGCTGGAGGAGGCTCTGTTCTGCGAGGTGAACCCCATTCCGGTCAAGTACGCTATGAACGTGCTGGGCTGGAACGCGGGCGAATGCCGTCTGCCGCTGGTAGAGCCCAGCGATGCCCACAAGGCAAAGATCGAGCAGGCTTTGCAGGCTGCCGGTCTGATCAAGGAATAAAAAGCTTACAGAATGCCCGGGAATTTTCAGCTTCCGGGCATTTTGCCATGTTATAGAAACGAGGAAACAACAATGACAGAGATCGTGATTCAAGGCATTGGCGGCCGCATGGGCCATGTGCTGTGCGATATGATCGCACAGCGGGAGGACTGCCGCGTGGTGGCCGGTATCGATATGAAAGACGGCGAGCAGAACGGCATCCCGGTCTACGACAGTCTGGAAAAACTGAACGGCAAGGGCGATGTGATCATCGACTTCAGTTCCCCTGCTGCGGTGGAAAAGGCACTGCCCTACTGCCAGACCCACAAGCTGCCCATCGTAGTGTGCACCACCGGCCTTTCGGAGGAGTTGCAGCTGAAGGTAGTGCAACTGTCCCGCAGCGTTCCGGTGTTCAAAAGCGCCAATATGTCCATGGGCATCAATGTACTGGCAGAGTTGTGCAAGCGCGCCTCTGCTGTGCTGGGCATCAATTATGATATTGAGATCGTGGAGCAGCATCACCACAACAAGCTGGATGCCCCCAGCGGAACGGCGCTGATGCTGGCCGACGCTATCAACGAGGAAAATAACGGCGCGTACCATTATGTGTACGACCGCTCCTCCGTGCGCCAGAAGCGTGACCCGAAGGAGATCGGCATCAGCTCTGTACGCGGCGGCAGCATCGTGGGCGACCATGAGGTTCTGTTCTGCGGCCCGGACGAGGTAATCACCCTGCGGCACACCGCCTACTCCCGCAGCATCTTTGCCAACGGTGCAGTGAATGCTGCGGTCTATCTGGCAAAGAAAGAGCCGGGCCTGTATGATATGGGCGACCTGATCGCCGCCCTCTGAGAAATAAATTGCCCCGGCATACGCTGGGAGAAGAGGTGAACGATGAAGCAGGAGCCTTTAAAGCGGCGGCGTCCGGCTGCCCGTAAGCGTGGTCGAAAGCAAACGCTCCGGGCGGTGGTGCTGTCGGTTCTGACCGTAAGCGTGATCACTTTGTGTCTGGGGATCTGGACAAGACTGCCGGGAGAAGATGTACCGGTGGGCGGAATTGAGCCGCCGGAGGATGCGCTATCCCCTGCTTCATCCGTTGCTACCTCGGAGCCGGAACCGGAACCGCAGCCCGTGGTGGAAACCATCCGGTTTTCCGCAACAGGAGATAACTTGATCCACTCGCCTATCTATAATCAGGCTGCCCGCCGGGCAGGCGAAGCTGGAAAGTACAGCTTTGATTACTGTTATGAGCATATTGCGCCTTTCTATGCTGAGCAAGATGTAAATTGGATCAATCAGGAGACCCTTTGCAGTGACACCCTTGCGCCGTCCACCTACCCATGCTTTTCTACCCCCGGTGACTGTGCGCGGGCACTGTACCGCGCCGGGGTGCGGGTGTTCAGCCTGTCCAATAACCACACCTACGACAAGGGCGCATCCGGCATTGCGGCTACACTGCAATTCTGGGAGTCCATGCCGGAGGATGTGGTCATCACTGGTCTGTGGCGCGGTGAGGAGGACTACGACCATATCCCGCTGCAAACTGTCAACGGTGTCACCATCGCGTATCTCTCCTACACTGAGCACACCAACGGCATCCGCCAGAACAAGAATATGACGGCCAATGTCATCTACACCAGCCAAACTGATGTGATCGAGCGGCAGGTGCGCTTGGCGCGTCAGCAGGCGGATTTTGTGGTGGTTGGGGTGCACTGGGGCGTTGAGGATAGCCACGCCATCGTGGACAGCCAGCGTACACTGGCGCAGAATCTGGCAGACTGGGGCGCGGATGTCATTGTGGGCACCCACCCCCATGTATTGCAGGATGCCCAGTGGCTGACCGCAGCAGATGGGCGGCGAAGCTTTGTCGCCTTCTCGCTGGGTAATTTTCTCAGCACCCAGAGCCGCCCGGATCAGCTGGTGGGTGCCATTCTGACTTTGCAACTGCAAAAGACCATCCAGCCGAACGGCTCGGTGCAGTGTGAAGTGCTTGAGCCGCAGCTGCACCCCACCGTAACCCATTACGATGCCGGAAAATCCAACGTGCGCACCTATCTTTTGCGCGATTATACGCAGGAATTGGCGGCAGCGCATGGTGTGCGGGCAAATTATTCTGATTTCAGCCTTGACAGGATACAAAAAATCGCGCAAAATAATATCAGCGCATCCTTTTTAGCACTTACATAAAAATGTGAAATGATTGAGCGTTGTCCGGCAACTCGGGCAGAACGGAGGACTTTTTATGTACGGAGTATCGAAGATCAATATCGAGACCGACCTGATGATGATCAGCGTGCAGGACGTGGCGTTCCGGGGCAACAGTCTGTCTCGCTATCTGGATATCTTTGCAGAGACCGGCGTGGTAGTGGACATGATCAGCCAGAGCGCCCCCCACGGCACTACCATTGATTTCAGCTTTACCGCATCCAGCAGCGATCTGCCGCTGGTGATGAAAGCGATTTCGGCGGCAAATCTGGACAAGGACGCCAAGGCGTCTCCCTTGATCAGCGTGGGCTATTCCAAGCTGAATCTGTTCGGCGAGGATATGGTCACCAGCTGCGGTGTGGCTGCGCGGGCGCTGAATGCGCTGGCTATGGCCGGTATCGAGGTGCTGCTGATCACCACCAGTGATCTGGATATCTCTCTGCTCGTCCACGCTGAAAACGAGGACGCCGCTTATGAGGCACTGAAAAAGGCATACGAGCTGTAACAGTAATCAGCCGGGGCCGGAGGGGACAAGTTTCCTTTCGGCCCTGTTTTTGCGGAATGCGCAGAAACAGGCAAAATTTCCTGCTGAAAGAAGGAAACCGGAATGAAAGATCCCGTAACGCTCGTGCGCAGCATCCGGCAGCGGCTGATTGCACATTTTGAGAAAAACGAGCCGCTTGCCTCGGAAGCTGCGGAGAGCGGACAGCTGCTTTATGCGCCGGTCACAGGACGTATCCGGGCACTGACCCGGATCAAGGACCCGGTGTTCTCCAGCGAGGTGCTGGGCAAGGGCTGCGCTATTGAGCCTAGCTGTGGCGAGGTGGTAGCACCCGCAGACGGCATCGTGAAAAAGATCGCCAAGACGCACCACGCCGTCAGCCTGCTGTGCGATAACGGGTTGGAGGTGCTCATCCATGTTGGCATGGACACCGTGGAGCTGAAGGGCAAAGGCTATGAGCTATTTGTACAGAATGGTGACCATGTGCAGAAGGGACAGCCGCTTTTCCGGTTCGATCTACAAGCCATTGCAGCGGCAGGCTACACGCTGACCACTCCGGTGATCGTGACCAACAGCAACCGGTTTGCACGGATAGAGCCTTTGCTCTCCGGTCGGGTAACTGCAGGGCAGCAGCTGTTGCGCGCTAAAATGTAAAAAATGGGCCAGAAACGCCTACGGACGTTTCTGACCCATAAATTTTTAATGCTTTTTACAGCGTAACCTTGTGGTAGATCTTTTTGCCCTTCTTGATAACGATACCCTTGGCCAGTTGCTCTGCGGTAAAGCTGACGGTGGGAGCGGCGACCTTTTTGCCGTCTGCCAGCACACCGCCCTGTACTACCAGACGGCGAGCCTCGCCGTTGGAAGCAGCCAGACCAGCCTTGACCATCAGGGTCAGAATGCCGATGGCACCGTCCGTCAGATCAGCCTCGGTCAGCTGGGTGCTGGGCATGTGCTCGGTATCCATTGCGCTGCCGCTGAACAGTGCGCGGGCAGCATTCT
>CAJMQZ010000009.1 GCA_905215595.1 uncultured bacterium | reverse complement strand
ACTGCAACGGATGCTGTGATCTACTGATAAAACATATCAAAACAAAAGGCAGGATGCCACCCGCATGGTGATACCCTGCCTTTGCTTGTTTCTGTTCTCGTCCTGTCACAACAAAAAATCCCCAGACTGAATGGTCTGGGGATGTGGTGGACGGTACAGGACTCGAACCTGTGACCTCCTGCACGTCAAGCAGATGCTCTACCAGCTGAGCTAACCGTCCATGTCATATCGACTTGGATAGTTTACCACAGCTTTTTGCAAAAAGCAAGACCTTTTGTGCTTTTTATGCGTTCTTTTTTATTTTTCCGGCGAAAGTGCCCGGCGGATGATATCGTACAGCACCGGCTTCATGGCGTCAATGTTGTCCGGCTTGCCCTCCAGAATGCTGGAATAGCACACCGACATACACATACTGCCAAGGGCGGTGATGCGCTGATAGACCTCCCGCTCACTACGTCCGGCCATCTCCGGGCTGGAAAGCACAATGGCCAGCAGCTTGCGCATCAGGGGCTCGGCCTCCCTGCTGGCTTCGATTTGGTCCAACCCGGGCCAGACGAAGTTGCGCTCCAGAAACCGCAGCACCAGCACGTCCTGCCGCAAAGCCTCGATGATATGGTCTATGACGAACACTACCTGCGCGGTAAAGTCGGGCAGCTCGGGGTGCTGCTCGACTGCAAGGCAGGCATCGCTCAGCAGCTGGTAGCTCACCCGCCCCAGCAGCGCCTGCATCACCGCGCCCTTATCCTGAAAATACAGATAAAACGTGCCTTTGCCCACCTTTGCCCGGCTGGTGATATCCTCCACGCTGGTCTTGGCGGTGCCCCGCTCCAGAAACAGCTCGTAGGCTGCATCCAGCAGGGCGCGGCGCTTTTCCTGTTTCTTCCCTTCCACGGTGCTCATGCTCTGGGTAGATTCCTCTTTTCTCTCTAGTATGAATTTGGACGCAGGTATGTGCTGCGTCCGGTCTGCGTACCTTAGTTTAGCAGTCCTTGGCCGTTTGTGCAAGCCCGGTTTGTTATACAATTTTTTGCAGGTGATAAAAAAACTGACTTTCAGTCACTTTTCCTGCTTGACACTCTGCCCGGGGTGGATATAATAGTGTTTGCCCGGAAGATGACCAACAGTCAGTTTTGCGGGCATTTCCAATCAACTTTCTATTCTGGAGGGTTCTCATGAAAAAGATCGCACAAGGCATCGTGCGTCTGCGCAAGCTGATCTTAACAGTGGCCGTGCTGCTGTTGATCCCTTCCGCGATCGGCGCCATTGCCACCCGCATCAATTATGACATCCTCACCTACCTGCCGCAGGATCTGGACTCCATGATCGGCGAGGTAGCCCTTGAGGACGATTTCCATCTGGCCTCCACCGGCATGATCACGGTAGAAGGCTTACCCACAAACGAACTGATCGCCATGAAGAAGGACATCGAGGCTGTTCCCGGCGTGACCCAGACCTTCTGGCTCAGCGATGTGATCGACCCCAGCATCCCCACCGAGATGCTGCCCGCCGATGTGCAGCAGTTCATGTTCGGCAAAAACGATTCCACCATGCTGATCGTCCGCTTTGACGCCCCCAGCGCCAGCGACGAAACCATGGAAGCCGTTGCTCAGATCGAAAAGCTGCTGCGTAAGGACTGCTTCTTCGGCGGTATGAGCGTTATCCTGCAGGACACCAAGGCACTGGTCAATCAGGAAATGCCCATGTACATCCTGATCGCCGTGGGTGCCAGCCTTCTGGTGCTGTTCCTTTCGCTGGAAAGCACCATCACCCCGCTGCTGTTCATGCTGGGTCTTTTGTTCCCCATTGCGTACAACTTCGGCACCAACATCTTTCTGGGCCAGATCAGCTACATCACCGAAGCGCTGGCCACCGTGCTGCAGCTGGGCGTCACGATGGACTTCTCCATCTTCCTGCTGCATCGCTATCAGGAAGAAAAGGAGCTGCGCTCCTCTAACGAAGAGGCCATGTCCAGCGCCATCTGCAAGACCATGACCTCCATCTCCGCTTCCAGCCTGACCACCATTGCAGGCTTCCTTGCACTGTGCGCCATGCGTCTGACGCTGGGCCGCGATATCGGCCTTGTCATGGCAAAGGGCGTGGCACTGGGCGTTATCTGCACCGTGGTCATCCTGCCCTCTTTGATCCTTACCTTTGATAAGTGGGTGGAAAAATACAAGCATCGCACCGTTATCCCCCGGCTGACCAAGCTGAGCTACTTTGTTTCCAAGCATTCGGTGCCCATCGTGACTGTCTTTATCCTCATCCTTATCCCCTTTGCCATTGCGCAGAACAAGACCAGCGTGTACTACACCCTGTTCGACTCCCTGCCCCAGGACCTGACCGGCATCGTGGGCACCAACAAGCTGGGCGAGGACTTCGGCATGACCACCAGCCACTTCATTCTGGTGCATGACGACCTGACCGCTACGCAGGTGTCCGACCTGTGTGACGAGTTGAAGGACGTGGATGGTATCACGCAGGTAGTAAGTCTGGATTCCATTACCGGCCCCGGCTTTGACACCGAGCTGCTGCCCAACAGCGTGATGGAGATCCTGCAGTCCGGCGGCTACAAGCTGATCCTTGCAAACAGTTCCTACAAGACCGGCACGGATGCCATCAACAGCCAGCTGGACAAGATGATTGGCCTGATCAAAAATGTAGACCCCGAGGGCGTCATCACCGGTGAAGGTGCCATGACCAAAGACCTGATCGAGGTGGCAGACGTGGACTTCAAGAACGTCAACGTCTGGTCGATCATGGCCGTTCTGGTCATCATCGCCATCTCCTTCAAGAGCATCTCCATCCCGGTACTGCTGGTTGCCAGCATCGAGGCCGCTATTGCCATCAATATGGGCATCCCGTACTTTACCGGTACGCAGCTGCCCTTTATCGCCAGCATCGTCATCGGCACCATCCAGCTGGGCGCTACCGTGGACTACTCCATCCTGATGACCACCCGTTATCACGAGGAGCGCGCCTTTGGCCGCACCCCCAAGGAAGCTGCCCAGCAGTCGCTGGAGCATTGCAGTCAGTCCATCCTGACCAGCGGCCTGACCTTCTTTGCCGCTACGGTCGGCGTGGCTGCCATCAGTAAGATGGAGCTGCTGCGGAGCATCTGCCTGCTGATCTCCCGCGGCGCTCTGATCAGTATGCTGGTCATTCTGGTGGTACTGCCCGCCGCCCTGATGCTGTGTGACTGGCTCATCCGCCATACCACCCTGAAATGGATGGTCCCTGAATCTGCCAACGCCAAGAAGTCTGAAAAGGAGTAATGCCTTATGAAAAAATCGCTTCGTTTCGCCAGTGCGGCGCTGGCAGTTGCCCTTGCCGCCAGCTGTGCAGCCCCGGCTTTTGCCGCAGGCGGCAGCAGCTTTACCAAGTCTGAGACCGTGTACGCTGTGATGAACGCCGATGGCTCCATCCAGAGCACCACCGTCAGCGAGCACGTTTACAGCGCCTCCGGTCTGTCCAAGGTGACCGACCAGAGCACCCTGACCAACATCCAGAACACCGAGAGCAGCGCCGAGTTCACACAGGACGGCGAAAAGCTGGTGTGGAACACCGACGATACCGATGTGTATTATAAAGGTAATACCGACCGCGCCCTGCCCATTCAGGCCACCGTCACCTACGCACTGGACGGTCAGGAAGCCGCGCTGGAAGATCTGATTGGCAAGAGCGGTCATCTGACCATGACCATCGCCCTGAAGAACAACGAGACCGGCACCGTGAATGTGAACGGCACCGACCGCACCATCGTCACCCCGCTGGTCACCGCTGTGGGCGTGATCTTCGGGCAGGATGCCACCAACGTGGTGGCTGCCCACGGTCTGGTGGAAAGTGCCGCCAAGAGCAATGTGGCTGCCTTTGTCACCCTGCCGGGCGTGAAGGATTCCCTGTCTGGTCTGCTGCCGGATGAACTGGACACCATTGAGGACTATCTGCAGGACACCATCACGGTGGAAGCAGATGTCACTGAACTGACCTGCCCGCAGGTGATGATGGCCTGCGCTACCAACGCTGCTGCTCTGGGCACTGACAATGTGTTTGACCTGAGCAGCATCAACGACCTGACCGACGGCATCAACCAGCTGAATGACGCCATGAGCCAGCTGCTGGACGGCGCTTCTCAGCTGGAGGATGGTACCAGCCAGCTGGCCAGCGGCGTGCTGGCACTGCTGGACGGTGCCAACACCCTGAACAATGGTGCAGCCGCACTGGACAAGGGTCTGGGCCAGCTGACCAACGGTCTGGACACCCTGAGCGCCAACAACAGCGCCCTGAACAGCGGCGCGCAGCAGGTGGCGGACGGCGTGCTGGCTTCTGCCAACAAGACCCTGAAAGAGGGCGGCCTGATCGACACCGATATGACTTGGGATAACTACGCCGCGGTCATCGACAACATTCTGACCATGAACGATAAGACGCTGGCTGCCGGCCGCCGCAAGATGGTGCGTACCATCTGGGAGCAGGCTCCCAGCTTCAAGGACAGCCAGCTGGATCTGGCACTGTACCTTTCCGCTACCAAGACGAACCATGATCTGGAGGCTGCTCTGCACCTGATGCAGAACTATGACCCCTCCATGCTGTGCGGTCTGGTGCAGCTGCTGACCAGTCAGGAAGCCAAGGACACCGCCAAGGCAGAGCTGAAGTATCAGGTAGAGAACAGTCAGGATATCGCCGATGTGCGTGCCCTGAAGGACAGCCTTTCCAAGATCCAGTACTTCGTTTCCAGCGTGGGGCAGTACACCGCCGGTGTGCAGACCGCCGCAGATGGCGCACACTCTGCCAAGGACGGCAGCGCACAGCTGGCCGCCGGTACTAAGACCCTGTACGATGGCGTGAACACCCTGAACGAGGGCGCAAGCCAGCTGAATGACGGCACCCACCAGCTGAACAACGGTCTGAACCAGTTCAACGAGGAGGGCATCTCCAAGCTGACTGGCGCACTGGATCAGGATCAGCTGCACGGCCTCAAGACCGTGCTGGACGAGATGACCGACCGGCTGGAAAACTACACCAGCTTTGCCGGTGCACCCGAGGACGCTGAGAGCAGCGTGAAGTTTGTCTACAAGACCGCCGAGACCGTGGCCGCTGCCGACAATGTTGTGGCTGAGACTGAGACGGTGAAGGAGGGCAACATCTTCACCCGCCTGTGGCAGCGCATCGTGGACCTGTTCAAGTTCTGATAATGCCAACATCCTTCCAGAATCGTATATAGATACACAGAAGCGCCCCGCAGCCGAATGGCTGCGGGGCGCTTCTGTATTTATAATTCTTTAAAAATCAGCTTATTGCTTACTGATCCTTTTCCACCATCATCTTGCTGGCCTTATAGATATCGCCGCAGCCGAGGGTGATGACCAGATCGCCGGGCTGGGCGTTCTGCTTTACCCAGTCGGCGGCTTCCTGCAGGCTGTTCACCAGCACGGAGCCGGGGATCTGTGCTGCCAGCTTTGCGCTGGTAATGGTGGGGTCGTTGGGCTCGCGGCTGCCCATGATGGGGGTCAGCACCGTGATGTCCGGGATCTTGAGCACATCCACAAAGTCGTTGAACAGCATCTTGGTGCGGCTGTATGTAAACGGCTGGTGGACGGCGATCAGGCGCTTGTAGCCCATCTCCTTGGCGGTGTTCAGGGTGGCGCGCAGCTCGGTGGGGTGGTGGGCGTAGTCATCGATGACCAGCGCACCGTTGCACTCGCCGTACACCTCAAAGCGGCGGCCTGCGCCCTTGAAGTTCAGGGCAGCCTCGGCGCACTGCTCGGCGCTCAGGCCCACAAAGCGGCACACGGCGCACATGGCCAGTGCATTATAAATATTGTGGCGGCCGGGCACGGACAGGCGGATGCGGGTGGTGTCGGTCGTATTCCACTCCTTCAGGTCGAACTCAAAGAAGCCGGGCTTATACTCGTTGACGTTGACAGCGCGGTAGTCGCCGTGGTTGTCGATGGCAAAGGTGCGCACCCGGCGGTCCAGCGTGTACATCACGTCCATAGTGTTCTTGTCATCGGCGTTGGCAAAGATCATGAACTGGGTCATCAGGGCAAAGCGCTTGAAGGCGAACTTCAGCTCGCCCATGCTGCCGTAGTAATCCAGATGGTCGTTGTCGATGTTCAGCACCACAGACAGGTAGGGGGTCAGCTTCAGGAAGGTCTCGGCGAACTCGCAGGCCTCGATGACGATATCATCGCCCTTGCCGGCCTTGCCATAGCCGTTGATGAGGGGCAGCTTGCCGCCGATGACGGCAGAGGGGTCGCGCCCTGCCAGTTCCAGCGCAGTGGTGATCATGGAGGTGGTGGTGGTCTTGCCGTGGGTGCCGGACACGCAGATGCTCTGCTTGTACAGGCGGCTCACATAGCCCAGCAGCACGCTGCGCTCCACGGCGGGGATGCCGTAGGAGGCGGCTGCGTTCAGCTCCACGTTATCCTTGGAGATGGCTGCAGAGTACACCACCATGTCCGCACCGACAACGTTATCCGCATTGTGGCCAAGGCTGACCTTCACGCCCATCTCCCGCTCGTAACGGATGATGCTGCCGTCCAGCACATCGCTGCCGGACAGCTCGTAGCCCTTGGCGGCCAAGATCTGGATCAGCGGGTACATTCCACTGCCGCCGCAGCCGATAAAATGGATCTTCTTTACATGGTCCAGCAGATGCTGGCTATAATCCGAGTACATGAACATAGTAAGGCTCTCCTCCAAATATTAACGGCTGCAGCGCAGACCGATTCCTTCCAAACATAGGGACACACTCTTATTATATAATTTTTGCAGAATAAAATAAACAGGTAAGGCCGAATTTTCGGAAAGAACCATAATTTTTTTGTGAATTTTGTGATATGTGTACAACAAAATCCCGGCAGTATTACTTTGCCCGCCGCCGCAGAATCTCGTCCAGAATGGCATCGGCCACGTCTGCCTTGCTCATCAGAGGCAGCTCCCGGGTGCCGTCCGGGGTGATGAAGGTGACCACGTTGGTGTCCACCCCAAAGCCTGCACCGGCCACCTTGAGGTTGTTGGCCACCACCATGTCCAGATTTTTCTTGGCAAGTTTCGCGGAGGAGTTTTCCACAAGGTCCCGGGTCTCCATGGAAAAACCGCACAGGAACTGGTGGGTCTTGCGGGGGCCGATGGTACCAAGGATATCCTCGGTGCGCTCCACGGGGATGGAAAGGTCGCCTTCCTTCTTTTTGATCTTGTCGTTGGCCACGGTAGCGGGGCGGTAGTCTGCCACGGCGGCGGCCATGATGAGCACATCGGTGGTGTCAAAGCGGTCAGTCACCGCCTCGTACATCTGCCGGGCGGTGGTCACCGGCACATCGGTGGTGAACTTGACCGGCGGCAGCGCGGTCTGTCCGTGGATCAGGGTCACTTCGGCGCCCCGCATGGCGGCGGCGCGGGCAAGGGCGTAGCCCATCTTGCCGGTGGAGTGGTTGGTCAGGTAGCGCACCGGGTCCAGCGCCTCCTGCGTAGGGCCGGCAGTCACCGCGACGCGTACCCCTGCCAGATCCTTCGGGCGGGCGATGGTGTGCAGGATGTGCTCGATCAGTACTTCCTCCTTGGGCAGGCGTCCGCTGCCCACATCCTTGCAGGCCAGCACGCCGCTTTCCGAGGGGATGACAGTAAAGCCGTACCGCTCCAGCGTGGCAAGGTTATCCTGCGTGATGGGGTTTTCCAGCATGCCGGTGTTCATGGCGGGGGCTACCAGCTTGGGGCACTTAGCGGCCAGCACCACGGTGGTAAGCATATCGTCCGCAATGCCGTGCGCCATTTTGGCGATGACGTTTGCGGTGGCGGGGGCGACTAAGATCACATCCGCTTTTTTTGCCAGCGAGATGTGGGTGACCTCAAACTTGAAATCCCGGTCAAAGGTGTCCACCATGCACTTGTGGCCGGTCAGGGTCTCAAAGGTGAGAGGGGTGATGAACTGGGTGGCGTTTTTAGTCATGATGACCTCCACATCCGCCCCCAGCTTGCGCAGTGCACTGGCCACATTGGCCATCTTATAGGCGGCAATGCCGCCGCTCACGCCCAGCAGGACGCACTTGCCGTTCAGATCCATGGTTCGTTTACCTCCCGGAAAAACAGTTCTTTTCCACATATCTTACCTTAGTATAATGCAAAACTTCCACCAGCACAACAAAATCTTTGCCGGGAACTTGTATCCTGAGCAGAAATGCGGTAAAATACGCTTGACAAAGAGCAAACCGGTTCTTTTCTTTTACTTTGAAAAGGAAAACAGAATTATGATCTTAGCCATTGATATAGGCAACACCACCGTCGCCCTTGGGGGCATTCGGGACGGACGTGTATGCTTTGTGGCGCGCATGGACACGGTGCGCACCCGCACGGCTGCGGAATATCGTGCCGAGATGGATAAAATTTTTGCGCACCGCCGCCACCCGGAGCGTCCCATGCGCTTTGAGGGTGCGGTGCTCACCAGCGTAGTGCCCCAGATCACCGGGGCACTGGCCGAGTGCGCCCGCCACTACACCGGCAAAAAGCCGGTCATCGTTTCGCCGGACATCCGCACCGGGCTGACCATGGGGGTGGACGAGCCCCGCGCCGTGGGCAAGGACCGGCTGGTGGATGCCGCCTACGCGGCGGCAAACTTTCCGCTGCCGATCGTCACGGTAGACCTCGGCACTGCCACCACCTTTAATGTGGTGGACAAGGACCGGGTATTCCGGGGCGGCGTGATCTGCCCCGGCCTTTCCACCGGGCTGCGCGCATTGGGCGAGCGCTGCGCCCAGCTGCCGCAGGTGCATCTAGGCTCCCCGAAAAAAGCCATCGGCACCAATACCGAAAGCTGTATGCTGTCCGGCTCGGTGCTGGGCACCGCCGTGCTCATTGACGGCATGGTGCAGCGCATTGAAGAGGAATTGGGCAGCCCGGCTACGCTGGTAGTCACCGGCGGACTGGCAAAGTACGTCACCCCGCTGTGCCGCCACCCCCTGACCTATGACCCCGAGCTGCTGATGAAAGGGCTGGCACTGCTGTACCAGCTGAACGCCCCGCAGGAGCACGGCCGCAGCCATGGCGGCGGCAGACACTACGGTCACCAGGGACGCCCCCGGGCAAAGCACCCGTACCCCAACCGCCGCACCCGCCGCGAGCCGGAGACGCTGGTAGGCTGAGGGAACAAGAGGATAAGGGAGAGCATTATGAAACTGGGCATTCTTGGCACGGGTAAGATCGTGCAGGAATTTTTGCCATGGCTTGTGGAGCACACGCCGTTTACTGTGCAGGCGGTGTGCAGCACCCCACGCTCGGCGGCAAAAGCCGCAGAGCTGTGTGCGCAATATCAGATCCCGCAGCACACCACCAATTACTTTGAACTGCTGCAATGGGTGGACGCGGTCTACATCGCCGTGCCCAACTTGCAGCACGCCCGCTACGCCCGGGTGGCGCTGGAGGCGGGTAAGCACGTCATTGTGGAAAAGCCCATGGCGGTGACCGCCGCCGAGACCGAGGAACTGGCTGCGCTGGCACAGCGCAAGCGGCTGTTCCTCTTTGAGGCGATCACCACCCAGTACCAGCCCAACTACGCCAAACTCCGGGAGCTGCTGCCCCGGGTGGGCACAGTGCGCATGGTACAGTGCAGCTTCAGCCAGTATTCCAGCCGGTACGATGCCTTTTGCGCCGGCCAGACCCCGCCGGTGTTCGACCCACTGTGTGCGGGCGGCGCACTGATGGACTTGGGCGTGTACAACGTCAGCTACATCGTGGGTCTGTTTGGTGAGCCGAATAAGGCGGTGTATGCCGCCAACATGGAGCGCAATATCGACACCAGCGGTGTGCTGATGATGGATTACAGCGGCTTCAAGGCGGTAAGCCTTGCCGCCAAGGACTGCGCAGCCCCTGCCCGCTGCATCATTCAGGGCACAAAGGGCTATATTCTGCAAAAATCCACCCCGAACTACTGCGGCGGCGTGACCTTCCATCCCAACGAGGGCAAGGAGGAGCACTACAACCTGAACGGGGACCGTCCCCGGCAGGCGGCAGAGTTCGAAGCCTTTTACCGCGCCATGACCGCCGGAGACCAGGAGCTGTGCGCCCGGATGCTGGATACCAGCATCGCGGTGAGCCGGGTGCTCACGGTGGCGCGCCGCAGCGCTGGGGTACGCTTCCCCGGCGACAGATTTTAACGCATTTTTCTCTGGAACACGCCCTGACACAATAACGCGCTTCCAAGAGATTTGAATATTCACCTAAAACCCGCACAGAGCGGGCAGGTTTGCGCCGTATCCGACAAAAAGGGCGGAACGGCAGCAGGAGGAAAACTGAATTATGAAGAATACCAATACCAAGACTCTGACTCGTGTGGCCCTGCTGGTGGCCATTGAACTGGTGATGAAGCTTGTCGGTCTGGGCAGTGTGCCCATGGGCCCGCTGTACATGAGCTTCCTCACCCTTCCCATCGCTGTGGGCGCCATCACCATGGGCCCCGCCGTGGGTGCCCTGCTGGGCGGCGTGTTCGGCGCTGTGAGCTTTTACGATGCCATCACCGGCGCATCTGCCATGACCGGCGCACTGTTTCAGGTCAGTCCGCTGAACACCTTTATCCTGTGCGTGGGTATGCGTATACTCATGGGTCTGTGCTGCGGCCTGATCTTCAAGGGCCTGCAGAAGCTGGATAAGTCCCGCACCTGGAGCTACATCCTCAGCGCCATGACCGCACCCGCCCTGAACACCCTGTTCTTCATGGGCTACATCGTGCTGGCTTTCTACGGCTGCGACTATGTGCAGAATCTGGTGTCCGTCAAGGGCGCTGCCAACCCCTTCATGTTCGTGGTGCTGCTGGTCGGCGTGCAGGGCGTAGCCGAATTTCTGGTGTCCGGCATTCTGGGCGGCATCGTCGCCCGCGCCGTGGCAAAGTTCCTGAAGTAAGACCGGCTGCGCACCATGTCAGGGCGGCGCATCCGTGTTTAGAATAGAAAAATGAATGCTCCTCCGGCAACTGCCGGGGGAGTTTTTTGTTGGGAGATTTAGAAAGAACCCCTTCAGGCGCTGCGCGCCAGCTCCCCCAAGGGGGCGCCTTTGCGCTATACCGGAAACTTTACCGCCACCACCAAAAGCCGTCCCCTTGGGGAAGGTGGATTGCCGCGAAGCGGCAAGACGGAAGGGGTTCTTGCCTAAACTCCCCTGAAAATGCAATGCCGGAGCGTCCGCAGACGCTCCGGCATTGCACTATTCACAAAAATATCGTCACGTCTGCGCGGCAGCCTTTACTTCTTCTCCCGCAGCTGTTCCAGATAGCCGTCGGCCTTGATGGCCTCCGGGGTGAAGGAGTTATTCTTCCACCAGTTCACAAGGGCGGCGGTCACGGTCAGGCCAGTGGTCACCAGCTGCTCCACGGTGGCACTCTCGATGGGCAGCATGGGCTTGCCGCAGGCGCTCAGCACCTGATTGGTCAGTGCCAGTGCCAGCGCAGCCGTACGCGCCAGCGTAGCGGCAGAAATTTTGCAATGGGTATCGTTCATAGGTTCAGTTCCTCTCTTTCTCTAAATCTGCGATGCGGTGGTTGGCCACCTTCATCTGTTCTTCTAAAATGGGTACGCGGCGGGCAAAGTTGTTATGCTCCCGCACCTCCCGGGTCAGTTCCTCCAGCTTTGTGTCGGTCACCGCCTGGCTTTTTCCGTTGGCGATCAGCACGCCGATCAGGGTCACCGCGCCTGCGATGATGGCCGAGATGATGCCTGTCATTGCGCTCACCCCCTCCACCGGGCTTTTTCTGCCCGGGTGTCCACGTGCACCCAGCCGGTAGCTCTGCCCGCCTTGACGGGGTAGCGTCCCACACCGCCCCAGTCCGGCATCAGGCTTTCGGCGTAGGCGGCCACGTCCTCCACGCTCACGCCCTGCACCCGGATGTCTGCCGCCCGGCCCAGCAGGTGCTGGCTGCTCTTGGCACCGCCCACGGCCGCGTTGTGCGCCGCCGTCCGGTAACCGCTGGTAATGGTCACCGGCTTGCCGAAGTGCTCCCGGATGCACTGGAGCACCACGGTCAGCGTCTCGTCCACCATAACGGTGTCGCTGCCATCCCGGCAGCGCAGCTCCCGCACCTTAAAGTCCGGTGCAAGGCGGCGGTCGCCATTCTTTGCAAAGCTATATTGTCGGATCATCTCTTCACTTTCTTTCTGCATCACAGTCCCCGCATCCAGTTCTCAATGATGGTACTGCGGTACTCGTGCCCCCGAAGACCCGGGTGGGGGTTCCTTGCGGTCAGTGTAAAAGCATCGTTGCGCAGCTGCTGCGCCTTGGCGCTCGTGTCCGCACGGCCTGCGCTGTGTGCGGTGATCAGCAGCGGGTGCTCTTCGTCGTTCAGATCCAGCACCGGCACGCCCCAGTAGGCACAAATTTCTTTGATTGCCGTCCGGTAGGCAGTGGTCATCCACGCGTCCGCAAGGATGACGCCCAGCTTCGCGTAGGGGATGTTCTTCATAAAATATTCGAAAACGATATTATATGCGCCCCACACCGTTGCGTTGGTGGTGTCCGTCTTTGTGCCGATGATAGCAGCCGGGTCAAACCCCTGATTCGTGTCCGGCTCGCACTCGTTCAGGCCGAACATTAAGGTGATGTAGTCCGCATCCTTCGGTACGGCCTTGTACCGCTCCACCGAAAACGGCGAAAGCCGCCCGGTGATGTTGGTGAATACCGTGCCGCTGATGGCCTCGTTCACCAGCGTCATATCGTTGCGCTTTGCGATCCACCACGGGTATGTTTTCCATACCTTCAGCTTCTGGTCGTAAAAATCCGAGTTTTTGCCGACGTTACCGTTTGCATCCGTATAGCCATTCGCGTCTCCAGCGGTAAAGCTGTCTCCGCAGGCCACATACTTCTTCCCGTACAGCACGTTACCGCCCTCCGCGTTCAGGGGGTTCCCCTGTAAATCGTAGATCATACCGTGCCCTCCTGAATGAATTTGTTCACCTTGGTATCGCTCAGCAGTCCCTTGTACACCTTGCACTGGTACAGCGTGCCCGTCCAGCAGCGTGTCAGTTCGCCAACACTCGTACCCGGTGCGCCGCCGATCAGCAGGCTCTCCGGCACGTCTGTAATGGTATGCCATGTTTCTTTCCAGTCGCTCAGGGTACAATATGTGCTTCCACCGCGATACTTCTTGCCGTCCAGCTGGATCACATACCGGGTGCGTGTTTTGAGGTGCGTAACGCTGTCAGATATGTTTACTTGGCTATTATTATAGTAAGCAATCGCGGTAGTGCCATAATTGGGGTTCAGGCTGACGTTGATGCCCGGCAGATTGGAGTTGTCTCCGGTCTCGGTCATGCAGTGCAGGAACACGATCCATCCCTTATCGTTAAAGCTGCTGCTTGCCTTTGCGTCCAGCAGAATGGTATATTGCGGGGTCTCGGTGCCCGCGTGCTCCAGCATCTTTACGCCGGTGTCAAGGCCCTTTGTCAGTTCCGTTTCACTGGGCAGGTTGTAGAGCAGCTGCGCCGTCTCCACCTCTGCCACCGTCACCGTACAGTTTGCGCTCTTGCCGCCTGCGGTGGCAGTCACGGTGCAGCTGCCCGCTTTGATGCCCGTCACCACGCCGTTTGCCACCATAGCAAACCCGGCAGGTGCAACGTGCCACACCACTACACGGCTGGTGGCGTTTGCGGGCAGCACGGTAGCCGTCAGGGTCTTGCTCTCGCCCTCGTTCAGGGTCAGGGTCGCGGCGCTCAGGCTCACGCTCTGCACCGGGATCTCCTGTGCATTTCTGCCCCACTCCACGCGCAAGGCGTTCAGGGTGTCCTGTGCATCGCTGGTTTTGTAGGCCGCGTTTTCAAACAGGCTCAGCAGCAGCTCTTTTGCATTTTCGCTGATTCCATCGCCCGGGTCACCCTTATCACCTTTTGCACCCGCCGGGCCGGTGTCTCCCTTATCGCCCTTGACGCCTGTGGCGGCGGCTGTAATGCCTGCTTCCATGTGGTTCAGCTGGGCAGCCGTCAGGGTCTGTCCGTCCACAAAATTCTGTTTTTCGTAGCTCATTCGTTCCTCCCTAAGATCATTTTTCCAAGGACTGCCTGCCCCAGTACGGCAAAAACGTTCTCCTTCGGCGGCTGCGTGGTGTCCCACAGCGCCGCCAAGCGGTCATAGGCGTCCATAGCCGTGTCATTGCCCGCCGCCAGTGTGCGCAGCACTTCCAGCAGCGCCTGTTTTTCCGCAGTGGTAATGCCGCCGGTACCCAGCAGCCCTACCAGCGCCTCCCACGCAGGCGTAGCCGGGGCGGGCATCGCGCCCTCTGCCGTGCCGCTGTTGGCGCATACCCTGCACCGCACATCGGCGCTGGTCACGGTGCGGCTGCCGTCCGTACCCTCAAAGGTGATGCAGCCCGCGCCGGGCACCGCCGTCACCGCCGCCGGTACGGTCAGACTTCCGTTTTCCACCAGCGTGGCCGCGCTTGCGCCGGGGGTGTGCCAGTGGGCGCACACGGTCAGCCCCTTCCACTCGCCCCGCTGTTCGATGCGCAGCCGGTAGTTGCCCCGGTTGCCTGCGTATCCCAGCAGCAGCTGTCCGCCGGGCACCATTGCCGCGCCGTTGCGCTCCAGCCGGATGGTCATCTCATTCATGCTGCACCATCCTTACACATACCGGTAGCCCTCCACATTGAAGGGGTAGCTGCTGTCCGTGGTCACCTCCTGGTTTGCCGCACCGATACTTACCGTGCCGTTCGCAGCAAAACTCACCCTCACCAATGCTTCGCCCTTGCAGTAAATGCCGCCCCGCAGATTGTAGGTTTTGCCGCCGCCCACCATGGCCACCGCCGTACCGCCCCGCGCGATGCGGGTGCTGCCGTACTCCGCAGCTGCCGCAGCAGCCACAGCGCTGCCGGTGCTAGTGATCGTGGTACATTCCAGAGGGATCGCCATCCTTACCACAATGTAATCCACCTCGTCCGGCACAGTCAGCGTCTTGTCGCTTTTGCCCGCTGCACCGGCGCTTGTGTAGACAAGCTTTCCGTTCATGTCCGTCACTCCTCCCAATTGATTCAGTTTTTCTGCCAGGCTAAAGCCCAGCACCGTGTCAAGGTTTTTCGCCGTCATTTCCAGTGTGCCGTCCGCGCTCACGGTCAGGCTCCGCCCCACCTTCACGCCGCCCAGCACGGCTGCGGTGGCGGGCGGCAGGGTGTTGCCGAATTTCCGGTCTGCCTCGGCCTTGGAGTAGAACCGGTCGTCCGCGCCCAGCTGCAATAGTGCGGTGGCCTTTTCCTGCGCCGACCAGTTTGCTGCCCCGGCGGCACTGGTCAGTGCCTTTTTTACGCCGTAGGGCAGCAGCGCCGGGGTCAGGGGCGCATAGGCCTCGGCCATACGGTCCAGCTGCGCCGCCGTGGCGGGCACGGTGGTCAGGGTGGCATCTGCCCGCACCGCAACGCCGTACTGCCCGTCTGCCCGCACCGCGCCGGGCGTTGACGCCGTAGGCACGGTCTCGCTGCGTACATAGGGGCGCAGATCCGGCAGCGGGGTGGTATCGGTCTGCACCGCGCCGGTGGCGGCATCCACGCTGAGGATGCGCACCATCTCGCCGGGCAAAGGCTGCGCCGGGCTTGGCACCGCCCCCACATCCTGTGCGTTCAGCTGCACCGCGCCGCCCTTGCTGTTCACGCTCAGCACGGTGCCGTCCTTGGGCGCGTAGCTCTCGGCACGCAGCGCGGCGGCCTCCGCCCGCTTTGCGCAGGCCTCGGCATCGGTACGGTCAGCCAGAATTTTGTCCGCAGTCTTTTGCGCCAGTGCCGCCTGCATGGCGGTATCTGCCGCACCGTTCTCGGCACGGCGGGCGCTTTCCGCTGCGGCGTGGGCGCTTTCCAGCACGCGCGCCACAAACTGCTCGTACACCGAGGGCGGCAGCTCCTCACTGCCGCCGTCCGTGGGCAGGGTGGCGTACACATCGTAGCTGCCGGGGCGGGTGTAGGCGGTGTAGCCGCCGCTGCCCATGGCGGCCAGCATCCACTGTCCCCGCACGCTGCCGGTCAGGCGGCGGTCCACCGTCACACTGTCGTCAGCGTCCAGCGGAATGGCGGCCAGCTGCACCCCGTCGCTGCGGCGCAGATACAGCGCCATGGTGCAGCCCGCCCACGCTGCAGGCAGGATAAACTGCAGCCGGTCCACCCCTTCGGCGTTCTGTGCGCCAAGGTGCAGCCGGTGCGGCCGGGACACAAATTCGGTGCCGCCGCACTGCTGCTTTAGGATCTCGATCTCCATGCAAAACCTCCTTTTCTGTTTGCTGTCCCGATTGTACCGCCGGGGGTGCAAAACTATCCAGTGTGTACAGAAAATGTGAAATTTTCTGTTCTTCGGCATTTTGCTAAACGGGGTTTTTGCACTGCAAATACAGGCCGTTCTCCCCTGCCGAAACCGGGTAATTCCCCTGTGGGTTTTCCATGCAAAACCCGCGATATGGGGCAGCTTGTTTTGGCCGCAGCGGCCGCTGCTGCGGCCTTATTCACAGAGAAAAAAGCCGGTACAAATGTTAAAAATTCATGAACAAATCGTCCCCAGAAAAAAGGAAAAAATCAGAAGGAAACCACCTAAAAACCAAAATATCAAAAGAAACACTGTGAAAATTGCACAAAAAACAACGTTATAAATCTATCAAAGTGTAAGGTGCAAATTTGACAGATGCTTTACGGTCTGGTAAAATAACGTTTGCGCAACGAACGTTGCAGCGTTTAAATTCTATCTGGATGAAGTAAAAAGCCGTCCTGCGTACGGCACGGCATGGGCAGATGCGGCCTGTGTCTGGGCAGTTTTGTGGTCTGCCCGAAACGGATTCCAACCTGTAATACGGTGCTCCGCTTTTTACCCAAAGAGAGCATCGTATTTGACTGTGCGGCACTTATATCCCCAGCCGCCGCAGTCCGGGCGGCCGGGGTGTTGATGCACTGCCCGCGGCCGCACCAAATACGACAAAGAGAGGAGTTGTCTCGTATCGCTTCCGTTAAATTGAAGAAAGCAGTTACTGCCGCAAAGCAGGCAGTATCTCCCCGTGTGCTGGCATTTTGTGTCATGGTTGTATGCCTTGTGGCTACCCTTGGCGTCACCGCTGCAAATCTGCGGCTGACCTACGTCACCGACTCCAATGGTGCACGGCAGGTCCTTCTGACCGATGCCGATGCTTCCCCCGCACAGGTCATGCACCTTTCCGGCATCCGCTCTGAAGAGGGCGATGAGGTCTATTACACCGCGTTCAGCGGCAATCTTGCCTCCCTGAACATCGAGCGCGCATTCTCCGTCAGCATCACTGCCGACGGGCAGGAGTACCCTGTAAAGCTGGTGTTCGGCACCGTAGCTGATGCACTGGAGCGCGCCGGTATCACCCTTGAAGGGGACGACTACACCGAGCCGGCGCTGGATCATGTTGTAACCGCCGGCAGCAAGATCGTGGTCCACCGCGTGGACTACGAAGAGCGTGTGGAGACACAGGCCATTCCCTACGACACCCAGTATGTCTACACCAGCCTGTACTTCCGCAACACCGGCCGCACCACCACCCTGCAGCACGGCGCAGCCGGTCAGCAGACCGTGACCACCCGTGACCGCTATGTGGACGGCGAGCTGGAGAACAGCACCGTTGTGGATACCACCACCACCGTGGAGCCCACCGACCACGTCATCAAGACCTACGGCGCAGGCGCGCCGGTGTCCCCCCTGACCGGCGCGGACGGCACCACCAACGCCCCCACCTCTTATAGCAAGGTGCTTACCGGCAAGGCCACCGGCTACTACTCCCGTACCGGCAAGGGCTCTTCCGGTCTGGGGCTGGGCTACGGCACCGTGGCTGTGGACCCGGACGTGATCCCCTACGGCACCAAGCTCTACATCACCTCCACCGACGGCAAGTTCGTCTACGGCTACGCCGTAGCCACCGACACCGGCATCGCCGTCCAGAAGGGGCAGATCCTTGTAGACCTGTTCTACGAGACCTACGCCGAAAGCGTTATCAACGGCGCTATTCAGGTCAACGTCTACGTTGTGGGCTGAGCTGTAAACAAAACACAATAACCACGCAAAGAGACCGCTGTACAAACTGTGCAGCGGTCTCTTTTGATGTGAGTGGAAGAACTTTTTTATTTCGGAGCACCGGAACGTCTGCGGACGTTCCGGTGCTCCATTTTCACAGGAAGGGACCCTAGCCGAAACCCTTCCTTCTTTTTTCGCAACGCTTTCGCTGAAACCGTTTGTCAAATGAGCAGTTTACACGATGTTGAGCTGCAAATTTTGGACGATATGCCCACAACATACAGAGAATGCCAGAAAATTTGTGTTAATTGTATTTGTTTTTCGGACAAAAAGTCTTGCAAAACTGGTCAAAACATTTTAATATAAAAGAGTACAAAGCTGTGGAAGCCGCTTTCGGCTTCCACACGGGGAGGAGCAGTCTATGAAACCGACCGAAGAAAAGATTCAGAGCAATACATCGGATCTGCCGGTGTACCTGTTCAAGCAGGGCAATAACTGCGAGGCTTACCGCTACTTCGGCGCACATCTGGAAACACGGGTCGGGGAGTCCGGCGTCGTGTTCCGCGTATGGGCACCGCACGCCGCAGCCATCAGTGTGGTAGGCGACTTCAACAGCTGGAAGCCCGGCAGCCATCCCATGCGCAAGGTTGATGGCGATTCCGTGTGGGAATTGTTCATTCCCGGCATGAAGGAATACGATGTTTATAAATATTGCGTGACCACCCGCGCAGGCGACCTTGTCTACAAGGCCGACCCTTACGCCTTCCACGCCGAGACCCGGCCGTCCAACGGCAGCAAGGTCTATGATCTGTCCGGCTTTGCATGGCACGACGCCGCATGGCAGACCGCGCAGAAAAAGGCGGACGTGATCAACGGCCCGATGAATATCTACGAGATGCACGCCGGCAGCTGGAAGATGAAGGAGGGCGGCAAGCCCTACAACTACTCCGAGCTGGCGGACGAGCTGATCCCGTACATCAAGGATATGGGCTACACCCATGTAGAGCTGCTGCCGGTGATGGAATATCCGTTTGACGGCAGCTGGGGCTATCAGGTCACCGGCTATTTTGCACCCACCAGCCGCTACGGCACCCCCAAGGACCTGATGGCCTTTGTGGATAAGCTCCATGCCGCCGGCATCGGTGTGATTATGGACTGGGTGCCTGCTCACTTCCCGAAGGATCAGTTCGGCCTGTACAACTTTGATGGCGAAGCCTGCTACGAGGACCCGAATCCGAAGCGCGGCGAACATAAGGAGTGGGGCACCATGGTGTTCGACTTCGGCCGCAGCGAGGTGCAGAGCTTCCTGATCTCCAGCGCACTGTATTGGCTGGAGCAGTACCATATCGACGGTCTGCGCGTGGACGCGGTGGCATCCATGCTGTATCTGGACTATAACCGCAAGCAGGGCGAGTGGGAGCCGAACAAGGACGGCGGCAAGGAAAATCTGGAGGCTGTTGCTTTCCTGCGCAAGCTGAACGACACCGTGCTGGGCCGTCACCCCCACAAGTACATGATCGCGGAAGAATCCACTGCATGGCCCATGGTCACAAAGCCTGCTTCGGACGGCGGCCTTGGCTTCAACTTCAAGTGGAACATGGGCTGGATGAACGACATGCTCAGCTACATGAAGACCGACCCGCTCTTCCGTTCCGGCAACCACAACAAGGTCACCTTCAGCTTCTTCTACGCCTTCAGCGAGAACTTTGTGCTGCCCATCAGCCACGATGAGGTGGTGCACGGCAAGGGCAGCCTGATCAACAAGATGCCCGGCGAGTACGACGCCAAGTTTGCAAACCTGCGCACCTTCTTTGGCTACATGATGGCCCACCCGGGCAAGAAGCTGCTGTTCATGGGTCAGGAGTTCGGCCAGTTCGCTGAGTGGAACGAGACAAAGCCGCTGGACTGGATGCTGCTGGGTTACGATAAGCACACCGAGCTGCAGACCTACGTCAAGACCCTGAACGCCTTCTACAAGGAGCACCCCGCCTTCTGGCAGGTGGATTACAGCTGGGAGGGCTTCCAGTGGATCGTGCCGGATGACTCGCAGCAGAGCGTCATCGCCTTCCTGCGCAAGGACACCTCCGGCAAGCAGATCCTTGTGGTGTGCAACTTCAACCCCGTCCTGCGCGAGGGCTACACGCTGGGCGCACCGGTGGCAGGCTCCTACAAGGAGATCCTGAACAGCGACGATGCAGAGTTCGGCGGTTCCGGCGCAGTCCACAACAAGGCCGTGCGCACCCACAAAAAGCCGATGCACGGCTTTGAGCAGAGCATCACCATCACCCTGCCGCCCATGAGCACCCTGTATTTTGAAGTGCCCACCAAGCGCACCCGCAAGGCCGCAGCGGACAAGACCGATAAGGCGGGAAAAAAGACTGCAGCCAAAAAGACAAAGACCGTTGCAGAGAAAGCTGCAGCAAAGGTGGTAAAGAAGCCGGGCCGCAAGCCCAAGGCAGAAGCTGCCGCTGCAGAGGAAAAGCCGGTGAAAAAGACCGCCCGCAAGGCAAAGGTTGAGCCGGAAAAGGCCGAGGAAGCACCCAAAAAGCGCGGACGCAAGCCCAAGGCAGAGGCAGAACCCAAGGCGGAAAAAGCACCCGCAAAACGCACCCGCAAACCGAAGGAGCCCAAGGAATGACCCGGCTCTTCGGCCGACCCATACCGCACATGTTGACGCTCATTTCCGAACAACGGAAATGTTAATGTTAAAGGGGAGAATAAAGCTATGGCAAAAGAAATTGTGGCAATGATCCTTGCCGGCGGACGTGGCTCGCGCTTGTACGCGCTGACACAGAAAACGGCAAAACCTGCAGTGTCCTTCGGCGGTAAGTACCGCATCGTGGACTTCCCGCTGTCCAACTGCGTGAACTCCAACATTGATACCGTTGGCATTGCGACCCAGTATCAGCCCCAGAAGCTGAACGAGTACATCGGCAACGGCCAGCCCTGGGATCTGGATCGTCTGCACGGCGGCGTGCACACCCTGCCGCCCTACGAGCAGGCAAAGGGCACCGACTGGTACAAGGGCACTGCAAACGCCATCTACCAGAACATCGGCTTCATCGACAGCTACGATCCCGAGTATGTGATCATCCTGTCCGGCGACCAGATCTGCAAGCAGGACTATGCCGACTTCCTGCGCTTCCACAAGGAAAAGGGCGCAGAGTTCTCTGTGGCTGTTATGGAAGTGGACTGGAAGGAAGCTTCCCGCTTTGGCCTGATGGTGGCTGACGAGAACGACCGCATCACCGAGTTCCAGGAGAAGCCCCCGGTACCCAAGTCCAACCTGGCTTCCATGGGCATTTACATCTTCAACTGGGATGTCCTGAAGAAGTATCTGGAAGAGGACGAGGCAGACCCCAACTCCAAGAACGACTTCGGCATGAACATCATCCCCGCCCTGCTGCGCGACGGCCGCAAGATGTACGCTTACCGCTTTGCCGGTTACTGGCGTGACGTGGGCACCATCGACAGCCTGTGGGAAGCCAACATGGAAGTGCTGGACCCCGAGAACTCCGGCATCGATATCTTTGATAAGACCTGGAAGATCTACAGCCGCAACCCCGTGCTGCCCGCCCAGAAGATCGGCGAGCGCGCCGTTGTGCAGGACTCTCTCATCACCGAGGGCTGCAAGATTTACGGCAACGTCAAGCACTCTGTGCTGAGCGCAGGCGTTGTTGTGGAAGAGGGCGCTACCGTTGAGGACGCCGTGCTGATGGACGGTGTCGTGGTCAAGGCAGGTGCCGTGGTCAAGCGCTGCATCCTTGCTGAGGACGTTGTTGTGGGCGCAGGTGCAAAGGTCGGCGGCGAGGGCGCTATTGCCCACGTTGGCACCGGTCTGACCATCGGCGCAGGCGCTACCGTCAAGGAGGGCGCAAAAGTGTTTGAATCCGTCAAGGAGGGTGTGGAAGTATGCTGAGACAGAACACCAATGCGTTGGGTATTATTTTCCCCAACAGCTATGACAATACCGTTCCCGAGCTGGTGACCGAGCGCGCAATGGCCTCGATCCCCTTTGCGGGCCGTTACCGCATGGTAGACTTTGTGCTGTCCAGCATGGCCAACTGCGGCATTTCCAACGTTTCCATCGTGGTGCGTAAGAACTACCACTCCCTGATGGATCATCTGGGCACCGGCCGCGAGTGGGATATGGCCCGCCGTCACGGCGGCCTGAACATCGTGCCTCCCTTTGCAGAAAAGGGCGTGCGCATCTACTCCGGCCGTGTGGAGGCTCTGGGCTCCATTCTGGACTTCCTCGAGCACCAGAAGGAGAAGTATGTGGTCATGAGCGATGCCAACATCGCCGTCAACTACGACTTCAACGCCCTGCTGGCTGCTCATCAGGCCAGCGGTGCCGATGTGACCGTGGCCTATCAAAAGACCGAGATCCCCGAGGGCCGCAAGAACGACAACTACACCCTGACCATTGATTCCGATGGCCGCGTGACCGAGCTGCTGTTCAATGACTACCGCTCCGGCGTGCAGAATCTGGATCTGAACATCTATGTGCTGGAGCGCGAGACCCTGATCAAGCTGGTCAAGGACGCTACCGCCCGCGGCCTGATCTACTTTGAGCGCGACATTCTGGCGCACAACGTCAACATTCTGAACATCCATGCGCTGGAGTACACCGGCTATGTTGCCCATATCTGCGACATGAAGAGCTACTTTGACGAGAACCTGAAGCTGATCGATGACCGCAATCTGGAAGCGCTGTTCCCCAAGGGCAGCCCCATCTACACCAAGATCCGCGACGATAACCCCACCCGTTACGTCACCGGTTCCAAGGTCGTGGATTCCATTCTGGCCGACGGCTGCGTCATCGAGGGCACCGTGGAGAACTGCGTGCTCTTCCGCGGCGTCAAGGTCAAGAAGGGTGCTGTGGTCAAGAACTGTGTCCTGATGCAGGATACCGTGGTCGAGCCCAATGTGGAGCTGGACTGCGTTGTCACCGACAAGAACGTGAAGATCACCGCCGGCAAAAAGCTGTCCGGCACCGAGAGCTTCCCGGTGTATGTGCAGAAGAAGCACACCGTCTGATCCTTGCAATATCCATAGGGGCGGCTTCCTCCCCGGTAGCCCCTCTTGAGAGGGGCGGGGGCACCTGTGTGCCCCCGCCTGCTCTTTTGTATGCAAGGTTCGCGCCGCTTTTTATGGCGGCGGGGAGCGCGAACATCTGTCTGTATCATGGAAGGAGCGAATCCTATGAAGATCCTGTATGCTGCTTCGGAAGCCAATCCCTTTGCCAAATCCGGCGGTCTGGCCGATGTGGCAGGCGCCCTGCCCAAAGCACTGGTCAAGGACGGCGTGGACGCCCGCGTCATCATGCCCCTGTACGGCGATTTGAAGTACCGCGATAAGCTGGAATACGTTACCAACTACTCCGTGCCTGTGGGCTGGCGCAGCCAGTACTGCGGCCTGTTCAAGGCCGATGTGGACGGCGTGACCTACTACTTCCTGGACAACGAGTATTACTTCAAGCGCCGCGGCCTGTACGGCTTCTACGATGACGGCGAGCGTTTCGCCTTCTTCTCCCGCGCCGTTTTAGAGACCCTGTTCTACATCGATTTCACCCCCGATATCATCAACTGCAACGACTGGCAGACCGCTCTGGTGCCGGTGTACCTGAACCTGTACTATCGTCATCTGGACAAGTTCAACCGCATCAAGACCATCTTCACCATCCACAACATCGCCTATCAGGGCAAGTACGGCACCGATATTCTGGAAGACACCTGCGGCATCGGCCGCCGCGACCAGCATATCGTGGAGTACGATGGCTGCGCCAACTTCATGAAGGGTGCCATCGAGACGGCAGACAAGATCACCACCGTCAGCCCCACCTATGCACAGGAGATCCTCGACCCGTGGTTCAGCTACGGTCTGGACGCTCTGCTGCGCGAGAAGCAGTACAAGCTGTGCGGCATCCTGAACGGCATCGATACCGATTCCAACGATCCCGCTACGGATAAGAACATCCCCTTCAACTACGACATCACCAACTTTGAAGAGGGCAAGGCAAAGTGCAAGGAAGCCCTGCAGGATAAGTTCGGCCTGAACAAGGATGGCAGCCCCGTCTTTGCCATGGTCAGCCGCATGGTCGGCATGAAGGGCTTTGATCTGGTGCAGAGCATCGCCGATGGTCTGGTGGACCGCGGCATCGAGCTGGTCGTTCTGGGCAGCGGCGAGAGCCAGTATGAGAACTTCTTCTCCGACCTGTGCGCACGCCATCCGGGCCGCGTTGGCACCTACATCGGCTTCGAGCCGGCCCTGTCGCAGGAGATCTACGCAGGCGCAGATGCCTTCATCATGCCTTCCAAGAGCGAGCCCTGCGGTCTGGCACAGATGGTGGCCTGCCGCTACGGCACGCCTCCCATCGTCCGCGAGACCGGCGGTCTGCGCGACTCCATCCACGACAGCACCATGGGTGACGGCAACGGCTTTACCTTTGCCGGTTACAACGCCCACGAGCTGTATGTGGCCTGCTGCAACGCACAGGATGCCTACAACGACAAGGAAAACTGGAAGAACCTCGTGCGTCACTGCATGGAGTGCGATTTCAGCTGGGACGTTTCCGCCAAGAGCTACGAGGGTCTGTACAACGAGACCGCAAACCTCTGGTAAGCGCCTGAACCCCAAAGCACCCGCCGGGGCTGCCGCACAAACGTGCGGCAGCCCCTTTTGCGTGGGACGATTTAAAATGTGCTCCGCGTTGCTCTGCACATAGTTCAAGGAAGAATTATTTATAATTTCGGAATTTCGGCGCGTCTGCGGACGCTCCGAAATTCCCTTTTCACCGGAAGAGCCCCAGAGGAAAACGGCAGCTGCCGTTTTTCGTTACGACCCCTCCCGTGAAAATGCGTTTGGAGCGCTCCGCAGAGCGCGACAAACGCAAAATAAAAATTCAATTCCTTTAATTATGGCTAGAGCGCAGCGGAAGCCATTTTAAATCGTCACCCCGCCGAGGAGCCGGCCTTTCACTGTTTTTTACACTCTGCACAAACTTTTCTGCAAAGTTTGTGCAATGATGCAATCATCGGGGCACAATGTGTGTTATAGGTGCACATTTATGGAATTCGTCTTAACAAACTATGAAATTTTACTATATTTCGGTGGAGAATTGATTGCAATATCCAACGCTTTGAAGTATACTGAGAGCATAGACTTTTTTGGCTGCCTGTCCGTCTCTGGCATTTTTTCCAAATGCTGGAATGCGGGCGGCACCCGCAGAAAGGAGCGGCGCAGGACTTGAAAGGCTGGTACAAGGCTTTGGAAGATCTGGTCTGGCTGACCCAGCTGGGACTGAATATGCTGCTGCCGCTGGTGCTCTGCCTTGCCGGATGCTGGTGGGCCGTGGAGCACTGGGGCTGGCCGGAATGGCTGTTTTTGCCCGCTGTGGGTCTGGGGCTTGCCGCCGGGGCGCAGAACTTCTGGGTGTTCTGCAAGGAACGGCTGGAGCGCTCCAAACACGAAAAAAATCATCGGGTGGGCTTCAACTCCCACCAGTAATGGAGGTTCGTTTTTATGAAATTGCAGCCGGAATCCAAAAAGGAGCTGCTGCGCATCGCCTGCGGCGTGTCTCTGTGCACCGCCGTGATGTGGGTGGTGTTTGCAGCGCTGCATCTGGTGGGCTGGGTAGTCTTTGACTACCGGGTGCTGCTGGGCGGCATCATCGGCGCACTGGTAGCCATCGGCAACTTTGCCGGCATCTGCTTCGTTGTGCAGAAGGTCATTGACGAGCCGGACGAAAAAAAGCGTAAAGCACAGCTGCAGATATCCTATAATACAAGGATGCTGCTGCAGGCGCTGTGGATCATTATAGCCATTGCGGCTCCCTGCTTCCAGGCGTTTGCAGGCGTTCTGCCGCTGCTGTTCCCCAGAGTTACGATCTATTATCTCCAGATAACCGGGAAGTACAAGCCGCTCACGCCCCCGCAGGAGCCGGTGGACATCGCTGTGGAAGATGACTCCGCCCCCGCCGAAGAGTCTGCGGTGCAGCCCCGTGACGAAGGGGGTGAACAAGAATAAATGGAACTGAACGGCGCAAAGATCCTGTATACCATCCACACCAACATCCCCCTGCTGGGTGATTTTAAAATTACCCAGACCTTGGTAAGCACTTGGATCGTCATGGCGCTGCTCTCGGGTTTTGCCATCTGGCTGGGGCACGACCTCAAGCTGGAAAATGTGTCCAAACGACAGGCCGCAGCCGAGTTCATCGTAACGCGGCTGGAGCAGTTCGTGCACGACAACATGGGCTTTCACTTCGATCAGTATATCCCCCTGGTCGGTGCTATTTTTGCACTGAGCATCGGATGCAACCTGATCAGCGTTGTCGGCCTGTGGAGCCCCACGGCCGACCTGAACACCGAGGCAGCGTGGGCCATCGTGGTGTTTGTTCTGATCATGTACTACAAGATCAAAACGAACGGCATTCTGGCCTACCTCAAGGGTCTGCTCGATCCGATCTTTATCATGGCACCCATCAATGTGCTGTCAGAGATCTCTACCCCTGTCAGCATGGCGTTCCGTCACTTCGGCAACATCCTGTCCGGTACGGTCATCTCCACACTGCTGTACTGGGCACTGGCAAGCCTGAGCCACGTCATCTTTGGCTGGCTGCCGGGCTTCCTGAGTCAGATCCAGCTGTTCCAGATCGGCATCCCGGCCTTTACCGGTTTGTATTTCGACTGGTTCGGCGGCTGCATTCAGGCGTTCATCTTCTGTACCCTGACCACAATCTTCATCAAACGTGCTGCCGGTGAGGACTAAGTCCTTCCGGCATCCCCCAAAACACAAACACATTTTAGGAGGACAAATCTTATGACTGATTTCCAGTATCTGGCTCGTGGTATCGCTCTGGCAGGCTGCGGCATCGGCGCAGGCTGCGCACTGATCGCAGGTATCGGCCCCGGTATCGGCGAAGGCAACGCTGCCGCCGCTGCCTGTGAGGCCGTGGGCCGCCAGCCTGAGTGCAAGAGCGACGTGACCAGCACCCTGATCCTTGGCGTTGCACTTTCCGAGACCACCGGTATTTACGGCTTTGTTACCGGCCTGCTGCTGATCTTCCTGGCACCCGGTATGTTCATGAAGTATCTGGCATAAGCCTCCCGATCCGAAAAAATAACGAAAGGAGACGCTTATGGAACTGTATCAGGCGTTGATCACGCTGGACGGCTGGACCTTTCTGGCCCAGATCTGCAACCTGATGATCCAGCTGTTCATCTTCAAAAAGTTCCTGCTGAATCCGGTCAAAAACGTGATCGCAGAGCGCAAGGCGAAGGCAGACAGCCAGATCGCCGATGCCACCAAGCTGCGCACTGAAGCCGAAGCCATGAAGGCAGAGTACGAGCAGAACCTGCAGAATGCCCGCACCGAGGCCAACGAGATCGTTGCCAATGCGCAGAAGACGGCCACCGCCCGCGGCGAAGAGATCGTGGGCGAGGCCCGCGCGCAGGCTGCTGCCCTCAAGCAGAAGGCTGAAGCCGACATTGCGCAGGAGCGCAAGAAGGCCGTGAACGAGGTCAAGGACGAGATCGGCGGCATCGCCATGGAGATCGCATCCAAGGTGGTGGAGCGCGAGATCAGCGAGAAGGACCACAAGGACCTGATCGACGAATTTATCAAAAACGTGGGTGAAGCATCATGACCGAGACAGCAAGGATGTACGGCGGAAGCCTGTATGACCTGGCAGCGGAGGAAGGGCTGGAGACCCGCATTCTGGGCGAGCTGGACGAGGCCGTGGCGCTTTTTAAGGCAAGCCCGGAGTATCTGCATCTGCTCAGCACCCCCAGCATCCCCAAAAAGGAGCGCTGCGGCCTGCTGGATGAAGCACTGCGGGATCAGGTCCACCTCTATGTGCTGAACTTTTTGAAGATCCTGTGCGAGAAGGGCACCCTGCGGGAGCTGTCCGGCTGCGCACGGGCTTACCGCATCCGCTACAATCAGGCGCACGGCATTCTGGAAGCCACAGCCATCTCGGCTGTCCCGCTGACAGAGCAGCAGCGCACGGCGCTGCACGCCAAACTGGAAAGCCTGACCGGCAAGACCATCGACCTTAAAACCAAGGTGGATGCCAAGGTGCTGGGCGGTATCCGGCTGGATATCGAGGGCACCGAACTGGACGGCACCGTTCAGAACCGTCTTGCCTCCCTGCGCCGGGATATTGCGGCGGTCACTTTGTAACTTTTTCCCTGCCCTTTGCAAACGGGGCAGAGCACAGAACGAATTTCCACCCGAAATGACTATTATGAATTGAGTGGTGAACAAACAAAGATGCAACTGAAACCTGAAGAGATCTCCAAGATCATCCGTGCCCAGATCAAGCATTATGAAAATGCCATCGAGCAGAGCGAGACCGGCACGGTCATTATGGTGGGCGACGGCATCGCCCGGGCCAGTGGTCTGGAAAAGTGCATGGCAGGTGAGCTGCTGCAGTTTGACAACGGCGAATACGGAATGGCACAGAATCTGGAGGAGAACACCGTCTCCATCGTTCTGCTGGGCTCCGACGTCGGCATCAAGGAAGGCAGCACTGTCAAGCGCACCGGCAAGGTGGTGTCCGTGCCGGTGGGCGATGCCCTGATCGGCCGCGTGGTCAACGCACTGGGCCAGCCCATCGACGGTGCAGGCCCCATCGAGACCACCGAGTACCGCGCCATTGAGAGCCGCGCTCCCGGCATCATCGACCGTCAGCCGGTCAAGGAGCCGCTGCAGACCGGCATCAAGGCCATCGACTCCATGATCCCCATCGGCCGCGGCCAGCGCGAGCTGATCATCGGCGACCGCCAGACCGGCAAGACCACCATCGCCTCCGATACCATCATCAACCAGAAGGGCAAGGACGTCATCTGCATTTACGTTGCCATCGGTCAGAAGCGCTCTACCGTGGCAAACCTTGTGCAGAGCCTGACCGAGGCCGGTGCTATGGGCTACACCATCGTGGTGTCCGCAACGGCATCCGAGCTTTCGCCCCTGCAGTATATCGCACCCTACTCCGGCTGTGCCATGGGCGAATATTTCATGCATCAGGGCAAGCATGTCCTCATCATCTACGACGACCTGTCCAAGCACGCCGTGGCCTACCGTGCACTATCGCTGCTGATCCGCCGTCCCCCGGGACGTGAGGCTTACCCCGGCGACGTGTTCTATCTGCACTCCCGTCTGCTGGAACGCGCGGCCAAGCTCTCCAATGAGCTGGGCGGCGGCAGCCTGACGGCTCTGCCCATCATCGAGACGCAGGCGGGCGACGTTTCCGCCTACATCCCCACCAACGTTATCTCCATCACTGACGGTCAGATCTTCCTTGAGACCGAGCTGTTCCACTCCGGCGTTATGCCGGCAGTCAACCCCGGTATCTCGGTGTCCCGTGTCGGCGGCAACGCCCAGATCAAGGCCATGAAGAAGGTGGCCGGCACCCTGAAGCTGATCTACTCCCAGTACCGCGAGCTGCAGTCCTTTGCACAGTTCGGCTCTGATCTGGACGCCGACACCAAGGCGCGTCTGGCACAGGGCGAGCGCATCGTGGAGGTGCTCAAGCAGAACCGCTCCGCACCCGTGCCTGTGGAAAAGCAGGTCGCCATCCTGTACGCCACCATCCACGATTATCTTGTCAACGTCAAGGTGCCGGATGTGGCAGAGTACGAGAAGAGCCTGTACGAGTATCTGGACAACGATGCCGCCGGGGCTGCCGTGATGGACACCATCCGCACCACCGGCAATCTGGATAAGGACACCGAGGAGCAGCTCAAAGCCGTGCTGACCCGGTACACCGAAAGCTTTGTCAAGGCGCATTAAAGGGAAGGAGGCGTAACGCATGGCTGGTTCCATGAAGGACATCAAGCTGCGCATCAAAAGCGTAGAGAGCACCATGCAGATCACCAAGGCCATGGAGCTGGTGGCTTCCTCCAAAATGCGCCGTGCCAAGGAGCGGGTCGAGCACAGCCGACCCTATTTTGAAACGCTGTACAAGACCCTGACCGAGATCGCGGCAGCGGACCCCCGGGCCCGCAACCCCTACCTGCGCCGCAGCGAGATCAAGCGCACGCTGCTGGTGGTCATTGCCGGTGATCGCGGCCTTGCCGGCGGTTACAACGCCAATGTGCTCAAGCTGGCCGCACAGGAAAGCGGCAATGTGGAGGTGCTGCCCATCGGCAAGCGCTCGGCAGAATATTTTGCCCACCACGAAGCCGAACTGTTCACGCAGGAAGTGCTGCTGGCCGCCGATGTATCGGTGGGACAGTGCTTCCAGCTGGCGCGCCAGATCACCGAAGGGTACCGCAAGGGCGAGTTTGACGCTGTAAAGCTCTGCTACACCCGGTTCGATTCCATGATGACCCAGACGGCTGTCTCCATCGAGGTGCTGCCGCTGGCCATGGAACCCACCGAGCAGCAGAAAGCCGAGGCGCGCCGCAGTCAGATCCTGTACAAGCCCAGCAGCGAGGAAGTATTCAGCGCGATCATCCCGGAGTATGTAGCCGGTGTCGTCTACGGTGCTGTGTGCGAGAGCGTGGCCAGCGAGCTGGCCGCCCGCCGCACCGCCATGGACGCTGCCACCAAGAACGCCGGTGAGATGATCGACCATCTCAACCTGTATTATAACCGTGCCCGTCAGGCTGCTATCACGCAGGAGATCACTGAGATCGTGGCCGGCGCGGAGAACTAAAACCCTCTCAGCCGCCTGACGGCGGCAGCTCCCTCGAAGGGGGAGCTTGAGCGGAAAAACCTATCAAGAAGGAGTTGTAGCCTATGTCCGAAAAACATATCGGCAAGGTGATCCAGGTCATTGGCCCGGTGCTGGACATCCAGTTCAAGGATGGCGAGCTGCCGGAGCTGCTCAACGCCATTGAGATCGACAACCACGGCCAGAAGCTGGTGGTGGAGGTCGCTCAGCTGACCGGCGACAACGTGGCACGCTGCATTGCCATGAGCAGCACCGATGGTCTGGTGCGCGGCACAGATGCCGTGGACACCGGCGAGTCCATCAAGGTGCCCGTGGGCGACCAGTGTCTGGGGCGCGTGTTCAACCTGCTGGGCGAGCCTGTGGATAACAAGCCCGCCCCCACCCCGGATGCCTACTGGCCCATCCACCGTCCCGCTCCCAGCTACGAGGAGCAGCAGTCCACCACCGAGATCCTTGAGACCGGCATCAAGGTGGTTGACCTGATCTGCCCCTACGCCAAGGGCGGCAAGATCGGCCTGTTCGGCGGCGCCGGTGTCGGCAAGACCGTTCTGATCCAAGAGCTGATCTATAACATCGCCACCGAGCACAACGGTTACTCGGTATTTACCGGCGTTGGCGAGCGCACCCGTGAGGGCAACGACCTGTACGGCGAAATGACCG
>CAJMQZ010000008.1 GCA_905215595.1 uncultured bacterium | reverse complement strand
CAGGCCCTTCTCCATGCGCTGCTTGTAGCACTCGGCGCGCAGCATGTTGTTCACGGAGAAGCAGGCGCCTACCTCGCGCAGCAGCTCAACGTAGTTCAGATCCAGCAGCCAGTCGGCGTTGTTCACCATCAGAGCCTTGCCCTCGGAGAAATCAATGAACTTCTCCATCTGTTTTTTAAAGCAGGCTGCATTGTGGGCGATATCGTCCTTGGTCAGCATCTTACGCATATCGGTGCGGCCGGAGGGGTCACCGATCATGGTAGTGCCGCCGCCGATCAGGGCGATGGGCTTGTTGCCTGCCAGCTGCAGGCGCTTCATCAGAGTCAGCGCCAGAAAATGGCCGGCGGTCAGGCTGTCGGCAGTGCAATCAAAGCCGATGTAAAAGGTAGCCTTGCCATTGTTGATCAAATCAATGATCTCTTCATCGGTGATCTGGGCTACCAGACCACGGGCTTTCAGTTCTTCGTACAGCGTCATGGGAAAAACCTCCTGTTTTTGGGGCAGAGGAAACAAAAACGCCCTCTGCCAAAAATAAATTTGGCAGAGGGCGAGATAACTTCGCGGTACCACCTCTGTTTGCCGTTTCCTCACAGAAACGGCCTTACGAGTGCGCACCCCAGAGTAGAGCGACACTCCTGCGTCTTTAACGCTCGCACGCGGCACAGCCTACTAGCTTTGCGCATTCAGCCTGCAGCTCCGGGAGGTATTTCCCCTGCCGTTCTGTGATCCCTTGCACCAACCGGGACTTCTCTGGACAGAACGCTTCAGGGTACTTGTTCCCTTCATCGCCATTAACAATGCCTACTCTATCACAAGACCGCTGCCTTGTCAAGAGCCGTCTTTTTTGCAACACGGAAATCAATTTTCTTCTAAAGGCTTCCCCCGGTCGGGAGAAGCTGTCACCGAAGGTGACTGACGAGGGCGCAGACAAGCAGCGGCTTACGGGTAGTTCCCCCTTATCCGGCGCTACGCGCCACCTTCCCCCAAAGGGTGAAGGCTTTTACTTCGGGACAAACTTCAAAAGCTGATTTCCATGTTTTTGCAAAAACTGCTCAGCCGCCGTGCTTGCGCTCCTGCAGCATCTCTCGTGCATTGGCGCGGGAAAGCTCGGTAACGTGGTCGCCGGAGATAAGACGTGCCAACGCCTCCACGCGGCCGTTTTCGTCCAGCGGATGAATCTCGGTATAGGTGCGCTCGTTAGATACATTCTTCTGGATGAGCAGATGGCAGTCGGCCAGCGCTGCGATCTGCGCCGTATGGGTGATGCACAGGATCTGATGTCCCTGTGCGCTCTGACGCAGTACCTCGCCAATGCGTCCGGCTGCCTTGCCGGACACACCGCTGTCGATCTCATCATAGATCACGGTAGGCACAGCGTCCTTATCGGCCATTGCATTCTTGATGGCAAGAGTGATACGGCTCAGCTCGCCGCCGGATGCGATTTTTGCCAGCGGCTTGGGTGCTTCACCGGGGTTTGTTGAGATGTAGAACTCGATGCTGTCCTGCCCATGGCTGGCCAGCGGGCCGCGGGTGTGCCGCAAAGTCATACGCACACCCGGCATATTCAAAAAGTCCAGCGTGCCGGAAATGCGGGTGTTCAGTTCCTCAAAGGCTTTCAGTCGGGTCTGGGTCAGCGCCTCTGCCTTTTCCCGCGCTTTTGCGTAAAGACGCAGCTTTTCTGCTTGCAAGGCATCATAGCGCTGCTGGGAATGCTGGATGCTGTCCAGCTCCTCCCGGGCCTTCTGCCCAAAAGCGATCACATCCTCCACCGTGCTGCCATACTTGCGCTTCAGACGGTACAAAAGATCCAGTCTCTGCTCCACCTCGTCCAGTTCTGCATCGTTGGTGTCGTAGGCATCCAGCCGCCCGATCAGATCTGCGGCCACATCCTTGGCGTTATAGTATAAGTCCAGCAGCTGCCCGGCGGCGGCTGTAAGCGCGGGGTCCAGCTGCGCGGCAGCGTCCACCGCGTTGGAGGCTTCCCCCAGCAGATCCACCGCGCCTGCGGCATCATCACTGCCGGAAAGCAGCGCATAGCTCTGCGCCAGACGATCCCGGATGGCAGAGGCATTGGACAGCACCTTGCGGCGGTTTTCCAGCGTCTGCTCCTCTCCGGCAGTCAGCCCGGCATCCTCGATCTCCTGCACCTGATACTGCAACAGGTCGATCTTGCGCTGTTTTTCAGTCTCATCGGTGATCAGGGCGTCCAGCTCCCGCTTGACCTGCACCAGTTCCCGGTACAGGGTATAGTACTCCTGAAAAACTGTACGGTTCTGCGCATAATCATCCAGAATGCCCAGATGATGCGCCGGATTGAGCAGACCCACAGAATCGTGCTGACCGTTGATGTTGATCAGCCCACCGCACAGTTCACGCAAAACGGCTGCCGTGGCTGGCATCCCGTTGATACGGCAGCTGCTTTTGCCCTCGGCGGTGATCTCGCGGCTGAGCAGCAGTGCTTCCGAGCGCTCGTAGCCGGACTGCTCAAGCTTATCCAGCACAGTAGGCGGCACCTGCTCAAAGGCGGCGCGGATCACCGCCTTTGCAGCCCCGGTGCGCACCAAGTCCTTAGAGGTGCGGTTGCCAAGGATCGCATTGATGGAATCGATCAGGATGGATTTGCCCGCACCGGTCTCGCCGGTCAGTACATTCAGCCCCGGTTCAAAGTGCACCTCCGCCTTCTGGATCACGGCAACATTTTCAATTTGCAGGCTGCTCAGCATGGCTTCGTTCTCCTACCGTCATCTCTGCCCCACATAACGGGTCAGCTCCGAACAAATGGTTTTAGCATCGCGCTCCGAGCGCGCAACAATTAAAAAGGTGTCATCACCGGAAAGAGTACCGACAACGTTTTTCCACTGTAAAGCGTCAAAAACCTCGCAGGCAGCATTGGCCATGCCGGAATAGCATTTTACCAACACAACATGTCCGGCGTAATCTACCCCCAGAACGGACTCGTGGAAGATGGTCTCAAAGCGCCCTTGGGTCTTGGGGTTGAAACTTTCGTTCCGGCTGGAAACATAGCGGTAGCCCTCGGTAGTAGCTGCCTTTACAAGGCACAGCTCCCGGATATCGCGGGAAACGGTGGCCTGCGTTACCTCAAAGCCTTCGTTCCGCAGGTGCTCCAGCAGCACCTCCTGTCGGCTGATGGGATGCTCCTGCACAAGACGCAGGATCGTCTGCAAGCGTTCCGCTTTTGTTTTTGTATCTTCTTTGCGGCTGCGTGCCATCTTAAAAATCGCCTCCCGTGTTATTGTCTTTTACGCAGTTTCTGGTCAATGGCTTGAAACTGGTCTGCCCGCCCAAAGGTAATAAGCTTGACGTTCTGATCGGACAGACGGATCTCTGCGGTGGCACCCGCCTTGAGGGGGTAGCCCGTACCGCCGTCACAGCTGATAAATACTTCATCATCTGCCACCTGTCCCACGCAGACGTTCAGCTTGCGCTCCTGTGCAAACACCATGGCCGGGCTGGCCAGGCTGTGGGGACAGATGGGGGTCACCACAACGCCTTTAGTCTGAGAGTCCAGAATCGGGCCTCCGGCTGCCAGCGAGTAGGCCGTAGAGCCGGTTGGGGTCGCCACAATGACGCCATCGCCCCGGTAGTGCTCTACCAGAATATCATCGCAGTAAATGCTGAAGTCGATGGCCTGCTGCAAGCGCCCCTTAGTCACAACGACATCATTGAGGGCATGATCTTCCCAGCCGTCCTGACCAAGCACCCGGGCATATAAAAGCATCCGGTTGTCCAGCTGAAATTCGCCCCGCGCCACGGCAGCCAGCTTTGTTTCCATTTCGCCGATCTCGCAGGTAGCCAAAAAGCCGCAGCGTCCCAGATTGATGCCGAGGAGGGGCTTTGCGTACCGGAGCGAAAGATTCGCTTCGTGCAGGATAGTGCCATCCCCGCCGATGGTAAGGATCACGTCAGCACGCTCCAGACACTGCTCCAGCGGCAGATAAATGACCCCTGCCGTGCTGCAACTTTCCCGCAGGGCATCGCTCATCAGTACAGCTGCGCCGTGGGTCAGCAGGATCTGCGCCGCACGCAGCGCGATCTCGCTGGCAGAGGTCTTGCCCGGGTTGGGCGAAATGTAGATCGTCATACCGGCTTCTCCTTTGCTGACGGCTGGGCCTTAACGATCCAGCGTGGTGTGGCTTGCTGCCACTACCTGTGCGGCGGCTTCATCGTCCAGCACTGCGGGCTGGTCGCTCTTCTGCACAAACATCAGGTACTCGATATTACCCTCCGGCCCCTTGACCGGGCTGTAATCCAGCCCGCGCACCACAAAGCCGTTTTCCGCAGCATAAGACATAGCGTTGTGCAACACCTCACGGTGCACGGCGGGGTCTCGTACCACGCCATTTTTGCCCACCTTCTCGCGGCCTGCCTCGAACTGCGGCTTCACCAGACAGACGCCCATGGCATCCGGGGTTGTGATGCGCTGTGCCACCGGGAAGATGTGATGCAAAGAAATAAAGGAAACATCCACACTGAAAAACTCGATGGGCTCTGCCAGATCCTCCGGTGTGACATAGCGGATATTCGTGCGTTCCATGTTCACCACACGCTCATCCGTCCGCAGACTCCATGCCAGCTGACCATAACCAACGTCTACGGCATACACCTTCACTGCACCATTTTGCAGCATACAGTCGGTAAAGCCGCCGGTGGACGCACCGATGTCCATGCAGACCTTGCCGTTAGGGGTAAGCGGGAAGCACTTCATGGCCTTTTCCAGCTTCAAACCGCCACGGCTGACGTAACCGATATCATGGCCGCGAACCTCGACCACTGCGTCCTCTTTGATCATCTCACCGGCCTTGTCCACCTTTTGCTGATTGACAAAAACCACGCCGGCCATGATCAGAGCTTTGGCGCGCTCCCGGCTCTGCACAAGGCCGTTCTGCACAAGATATTGATCCAACCGAATTTTCACAGCTCGTTTTCTCCTTTCATAAGGGCAGCCCGGACTGCCTGCACAAGATCCGCAGCATCCAGACCAGTGCACTGCTTGATCTGCGGAACAGTCGCGTGCGGCAGACAGGCCGTGTGAACAGCGCAGTGCAAAAAGCGGCCGTTCCAGCCCTTTTGTTGCAGAGCGCAGGCCAGATGCTCGCCAATACCACCAGCTGCAACACATTCTTCTGCAAACAGTACGATTTTATATTTCGACACAGTATCGATGAGTTTATCTGTAAAGGGATATAGCTTTACAAGCTTCAGAACATCCGTATACTGCGATGCATCGTTCAATTGGTCGGCAGCTTCCAGCAGATCCTCCAACTCATCCGCATAGCTGACCAGAAGGATCTCTGCCCCGGGCGTCTCGCGCAAAAAGTCGTATTCCTGCTTTGTACAGAGATACTGCGCCAGCTTTGCACTCTCGCCGCCACGGGGATAGCGGATGGCACGCGGGCCGGAAATCGTATCCTGCAGCAAATAGTGCAGCCAGTATTGCAACTCCTCGTAGTTGGAGGGGGCATAGACCGGGATGCCCATCTGGCTGAGGAAAGCAGCATCGTAGATGCCCTGATGGGTCTCACCGTCTGCGGGAACAAAGCCTGCACGGTCGATGGCAAAGACCACGGTTTCCTTTAAAAGGTTGACATCATGGATGATCTGGTCATAAGAGCGCTGTAGGAAGGTAGAGTAGATGCACACTACCGGCAGCATTCCCTGACTGGCCAGACCGGCTGCAAAGGTGACGGCATGCTGCTCTGCCATGCCCACATCAAAAAAGCGCTGCGGGTGACGATGGGCAAAGAATTGCAATCCGGTGCCGTACTTCATGGCAGCGGTGATCGCGCAGAGCTTCGGGTTTTGGGTTCCCTCCTGCACCAGCAGCTTGCCAAAAACGGTGGAGAAGGACTCCTTTGGTGCAACCTCCGGATCCGGCATTCCGTCCGGGTCAAAGGCAGATACACCGTGATAGTTGCCAGGATTCATCTCTGCCGGCTGATAGCCCTTCCCCTTTTTGGTCACAACATGCAAAAAGTACGTACCCGGTCGCTGATAGATCGAGCGCAAGGTTCGCTCCAGCTCCTCCACATTATGACCGTCCACCGGGCCGATGTACTCAAAGCCCATATCCTCGAACATAGTGGAATGGTACATAGCGCGGCGAACCAGCGCTTTTGCGCCTATCAGCGACTTTTTCATCGGTGTGCCGATCAATGGCACGCCATCCAGAAAGCTGCGCACATTATCCTTGGCATCATAATAGGCCGTAGTCGTGCGCAGATGGGTCAGATACCGCGCCAGCGCACCGACATTCTTAGAGATGGACATCTTGTTATCGTTCAGGATCACAAGCAGATTGTCCAACCCGCCGATGTTATTCATACCCTCGTATACCATGCCACCGGTAAAGGCACCATCGCCGATCACTGCCACCACAAGCCCGGGCTCTCTCTTGATTTTTTTTGCCCAGGCCATGCCAATGGCCAGCGAAAGCGCCGTATTGCCATGTCCGGAAATAAAGGCATCGTGCACACTTTCGTGGGGGTTCGGAAAGCCGGAAATACCATCCAGCTGCCGTAAATGATCAAACTGCTTCCGGCGTCCAGTGAGCAGCTTGTGGGTATAGCACTGATGCCCTACATCAAATACGATCTTATCCTTAGGCGTTTCCAGCACACGGTGCAGAGCCACGGTCAGCTCTACAGTGCCAAGATTAGAGGCCAGATGCCCACCGGTCTTGGAGATGTTTTCCAGCATAAAATGCCGTATCTCCGTGCAAAGCTTTTTCACCTGCTGTGTATTCAGCTTTTTAAGATCGCTGGGCTGATCGATCTTGTCCAGCAACAACGATTCCATATTCACACGTCCTTTATGCGTTTGTACTTTGGGCGTTTCTGCCGCTTTTTACACGACCGGGAACAAAAAACCCACCAGAGAGCCGAGCAGCACGCCCGCCACGACCTGCAGCGGCGTGTGGCCGACCATTTCCTTCAGGTGCATATTCTGCAAAAAGGGAGCGTTTTTCTCGTTTACATCGATCCATTGGGCGATCATCTGGTTCAGCACTTTTGCCTGTTCGCCGGTCTCGTGCCGGACGCCCATAGCATCGTGCATGGTGATGATTGCTACAACGCAGGCAACCGCGAAAATGGGCGAGGAAACGCCAGCGCTGCGCCCGGTAACAATGGCCATGGCACAGACAGTTGCGCTGTGTGCGCTGGGCATACCGCCATCACCCCACATCCGCTCTAACTGGAACTTGCCCAGCAGAATGAAATTGATGATGGTCTTTAGCACCTGCGCAATGAACCAGCTGAGAAGTGATGCGGTCAATATCTGATTGGCCGATAAGATGTTTTGAATAAACTGCATATCCGTATTCCCTTTTCTTTAGTTTTTGCGCACCAGAAGTTGTTGTGCCAACTGCTGCAAAAAAGCCGCCTTTACGCCAAAATGCTGTTGCAGATCACAGCAGATCTGCTCGTTCAGCTTTTGTGCCAGCGCCATGGCACCGTCTACCCCATACAGAGTAACAAAGGTGGTCTTGCCGTTTTCACTGTCGCTGCCGATAGGCTTGCCCAGCTGCTCCGGGGTGCTGGTAACGTCCAGCACATCATCTACGATCTGGAACACCAGCCCCAGCCCGTATGCGTAGGAGGCCAGTATCTCGCACTGCTGCGGCGTTGCTTCGGCTGCAGCAGCACCCATCTGAACGGCGGCGTTGATCAGTGCACCGGTCTTGTTGCGGTGGATGAGGCGCAACTGCTCTTCAGTAGCAGCCAATGCCTCATATTTCAGATCCAGCTCCTGTCCGTAGACCATGCCGCGGCTGCCTGCACCTGCGCCCAGCGCTCGGGCGGCTGCCACGCAGATCTGCGGCGCAGCGGATGCATTGGCGATCACCTCAAAGGCCTCGGTCAGCAGCACGTCACCTGCCAGCATTGCCGTGGACTCGCTGAAAGCCTTGTGGCAGGAGGGACGCCCCCTGCGCAGATCATCATTGTCCATACAGGGTAGATCATCGTGGATCAGCGAGTAGCAATGCAGCATCTCCACCGCTGCTGCAAACTGCGCCGCAGCCTGCATCTCGCCGCCCAGCATATCACAGACGCTGAGCGTCAGAATTGCACGGATGCGCTTTCCACCGCCCAGCAAGCTGTAACGGGCAGCTCTGCATACCTCCGATTCCTCGGGCAGAAAACGGGCGCTGGCAGCATCCAGCGCAGCCGTGGCTTGCAGCAGATATTCCTGATATTGCGCCTTGTATTCCATTATTCTTCCTCCTGCTCCTGCGGGGCTTCTACGGTCTCAGCGATCTTTGCACTGATCTCCTCGATCTGCAGCGACGTCTTTTCCAACGTTGCATGGCAGTACTGCATCAGGGAGGCAGCTTCCGCATACAGCTTGACGGAATCTGCCAGCGAGGTATCCTCCTGCTGCATCTGTGCAAGGATCGTGTTCAGCCGATCCATTCCTTCTTCAAAGCTTTTGGGTGCTCTCATTGATCTCCTCCACCGTTTCCACACGGCATCGTGCCTGATATTGCCGGCTGCGTACGCAGATGGTCTGCTCCGGCTGCAGCTGCTCCACGGTGCAGACTTTTCCCTTTGCGTCGGTCACAAGGGCATAGCCACGGGCCAGCACGCGGTATGGGTCCAGCGATGCCGCCAGCGCGGCCGCATGTTGCAGCCGCATATTTTTGTCATTCATACGCGCTTTTTGCTGCGCCTGAATGGCCTGCTGCACCTGTTGCAGACGGCTTGAATACTGCTGTAAGATTTTGCTCGGCGCACTTTGCTCCAACAAAAAGTTGTATTGCTCCAGACCATTATAGCACAACGCAAGCCGTTTTTGTATATTTTTGTGAATATTTTCTTTAATAATTTCAAAAATGCGCTGCTGCTCCTCCCGATCCGGCACTGCAAGCTCTGCGGCAGCGGACGGTGTGGGCGCACGCTGGTCGGCTACAAAATCCAGAATGGTGTAGTCGATCTCGTGTCCGATGGCACTGATCAGCGGCGTTTTGCAGCGAAATGCCGCCCGGGCGATCTCCTCGGCGTTGAACACCCACAGGTCTTCCCTGCTGCCGCCGCCCCGGGCCACGATGATCTCGTCCACCCGTCCGCTCTGATCCAGCGTGCGGATGGCGGCGGCGATCTGCCGGGCGGCCTCAAAACCCTGCACCGTTACCGGGCACAACAACAGTCGGACGGACGGCCAGCGGCGGCTGATCACGTTGCGGATATCCTGCAATGCCGCCCCTGTTTTGCTGGTGACGACACCGATACATTTGGGGTATGCGGGCAGCGGCTTTTTTTGCGCCGGGTCGAACAGACCTTCCTTTTCCAGCCGGGCCTTCAGCTGTTCCAGTGCAAGCTGTGCTGCGCCCAGACCATCCGGAAACATCTCGTTCACATAGACCTGAAACGCGCCGTCCCGCTCGTAGAGGGTAGCGCGGCAGCGCACCACCACCCGCATCCCCTCTTCCGGGCGAAATGCCAGACGGCGGGCATCGGTGCGGAACATCACTGCCTTTACGCTGCAAGCTTCATCCCGCAGAGAAAAGTAGCAGTGACCGCTGCGGGCGTTCTGCACAAAGTTTGCGATCTCGCCACGCAGGGCAAGATCAAACAAGCCGTCGTTCACATCCAGCAGCGTTTTGACATAATGGTTCAGCTCTGAGACCGAGATCACATCAGCCATAGACCGGCCTCCCGCGCAGCAAGAATGGATACGCCGATGGCGTTATCACTGGAATACTGCCCCGGCACAAAATAGACTTGCGGCAGCCGCTGCTGCACCCATGTGCGGATGATATCGCTGCTCATCACACCGCCGGCGCAGACCACCGGCAGACCGGGGTATTCCTTTTGTGCGGCCTTTGTCATGCGGACAACGGTATCTGCCACGCAGAGCAGGCAGTACTTGCAAACGTATTCCGGTGCTTTTCCGGCCGCAAGCAGGGCGTTACACTGGTTTTCCAGCCCAGAAAGGCTGCATTGCAGCCCCTTTACGCTGGACTTGGGCCGGATCTCCTCGGCGCACTGCGCAGCAAGGCGGGAGACCTCTGCCCCTGCGGGGAAGCCAAAGCCCAGCCGCACACCCACGCGGTCCACCGCCTGACCGGCGTACAGATCGGTACTGGTGCCAAGGGTGGTGATAGCACGCACCTGATCGCACAGCAAAAGATCCGTGGTACCGCCGGAGATATGGAACAAAAGCACCTTCTGGGAAAACAGTGCCTCACCCTTTGCGGCATACAGCGCCGCCGCAGCGTGACCCTGCTGATGGGTAGTGTGGATCAGCGGAATGTCCCGTGCCGCCGCAAAGGCAGTCGCCGCGCTGACACCAGCCAGAAAGCAGGGCATATAGCTGCCCTCTACCGGACGCGGCTTTTGCGAAACACCTACGGCATCTATTTTTGTCAGGTCGAATTCCTGCGCCAGCTCCTGCAGCATCTCCGGCAGAGCTGCTGTATGATGGAACAGCGCATCGCTCTGCCGCAAGCCAAGCTGCCCGGCTTTTACCGGCAAAAAGCGCTTTTTTGCACAAACAACCTCCCCGGCTGTATCAAAAACTGCCAGAGAGGTTGCATAGTTGCTTGTATCGACCCCGAGCGTATAACGGCTCACTGTTCAGCCGACTCCGCGACGGCTTCATCACTCAGGCCGTGGTCGCGTGCCACAGCACCCAGCAGGCCATTCACGAACTGATAGTCCTCGCCCGCGCCGTACTTCTTGGTCAGCTCCACAGCCTCATTGATGGCAACGCCGGGCTTGTTCTCGCCGCCGAACAGCATTTCGGCCACGGCCAGACGCAGCACGGTCAGGCTGACGCGGGGCAGACGCTCCATGGTCCAGTTGCGCAGATGGGAGCGGATCTCGTCATCCACCTCTGCGGAATGATCGTAGTAGGCGTTCAGCAACAGACGGCTGAAGGCGTCCACGGGATGCTCCTCGTCGTTCTCGGCGTGATTGGACAGTGCCTCGGCCAGAGGAATGTCACCAAAGGTCTGCGAAAATGCCAGCAAAAAGGCGTTTTCACGGGCTTCTCTACGGGGCAGAATGTTTTCCATAATGTTCCTTTCGCAATACAAACCCTCCCCGCCGGGCGTACCGGGAGGAGGATCGTTTCTGATATGATTTTTTGCTAAATTTGTTACTGCGCCTCTGCAAGGCCTGCAATGACCAGATCCACGCGGCTGACCGTCACATTAGTCATGTTCTGCACGGCAGACTTGACGTTCTCCTGTACCTTTTCAGCCACAGAGGGGATCCGTGCGCCGAACTTCATCATCAGGTGCAGGGTGATGCTGGCCGTGCCGTCCCGCATCTCCACCGCCACAGGCGGCTGGATGCTGGCAGATTCCAGCAGGCTTTTCAGCTTTTTGTTCTGCACGCCGCAGGATACCTCGGCAACGCCGTCCACTTCCAGTGCGGCGCAACGGGCGATCTTGCCCACAACCTCGGTCGAAATCTGAAGGCTGCCGCCCTGAAGATCCATGTTCTGTAAATCCATTGTGCTGTCCTCCATCCAAAGGCTGCTCCGGCGGCGGTTCCAAAGCGATGAAACCGCTCCGCCGTACCTGCCTTTTGTGTTCAAACGCGCCTTGTGCGGTGCATAAAGGCGCGCAGCATTCATTTTTGATAGAGTTATTATACCATCAATGCGGGGGCAATTTCAATACTTGTTTGGAAAAGAAGATGGAAATCAGCACGGAATGGCATCCCGGCAGTGCATACAGCTTTCTGCCTGCAAGAAAAGCTGCACCTGCGCCGCCGGGGTGTCAGCATAAATAAAGAATGCTTATTTTACCTCCACCACCGTGATATTCTGAGCAGTCACGCTGCTTTTGTTCATCACCACATCCCGAATCTGCGCCACCTGTGCCGCCGTGAGAGGCTCGCCTGCCGTCATCACGGTCAGGTCTGCCCGCCCTGCCTGTAAAAAGCACAGGCAATCCGCAAAACCTTTGGCGCGCACCAGTGTCTCAATCTCATTTTCCGCATTCAGATCCTCCAGCCCTGCCGCCATTTGTGCGGTGTACTCCTTTTTCTCCTCTGCTGTCAGAGAGGCGGACTTCAGGCTCTTTTGCAGGGTGTCCATTGCTTCATCGTGTGCCTTTTCCCGCTTGAGCCGAGCCTGTTCAAAAAAGCGGGTGCCGCTGTCGTTTGCTACGCTGACCAGCTGTGCTTCGCCATAGTTTTTGTTGACACCCGAGGCTGCCTCTGCCTCTGTGGGCAGTGCATCCGTGATGGTGGTCTCCGCATCTGCTTCCACCGGCTCTGCCGAGACCATAAGGGTGTCTTCCTCTGTCTGCGGGGTGATATCCTCCCGGGCATACTGCCAGTTTAAGTAGACGGCAATGACCAGCGCTGCCGCCAGTGTCAGTGCGGTGACCCTGCGGGTGTTTCTGGAAAGTGCTCTCATAAAACGTTTCCTCCTTTGGCTTTTTGGTAAACTGTTTCGGCACTTGATAAAAGCAGCGGCTCAGCGCTTGCGCTGCTCCACGCAGATGCGGTTTGTGGGCAGATCCAGCAGCGAATGCAGCAGCTCGGTAATGCGGGCTGCAACCCGGACGTCTCCCCCGCCTTCACACAGCACGGCGACCCCGCAGACCTGCGGCAGATAGGTGGTCTCAGCCAGCGCAGAGCCATCCTGTAAAAGAACATGGGTCTCCTGCTGCTGCAGATCCCCGGTCTGGGTGTCCAGTGCATAGACGGTCTCCTCTCCGGTGGTCAGGGTCACCATGACCGTGGTGCGCCCTGCTCCCTGCAGCTGGCTGATCAGTCCTTCCAGCTGCTGTTCCAGTTGTGTCTGGTACTGGCTGACGGCAACTGTCTGGGCGGCGGATGCCGCCGCTTTCTGCGTGTTCCCGCTGGGTAAAAGCTCCGACAGCAAAAGCAGCAGCATTGCCAGTACGCCGACCGCCACCGCCAGAGAAGTGCGTTTTTTGCTGTTTTGCAGAGCGTGGAAAACGGAAAGAAATTCATCCTTCTTCATGGTGCGCTCTCCTCCGCCGCCGTAGGAGCGGTGCCCAGCGTTTGCTGCAAAAAGCTGAGCACCGCCTGTTTTTGTGCAGCGGTGCAGTCCGCCGGAAAGGCAGCAACAGCCTTTTTTACCACGACCTGCTGCCCGGCTTTTTTCAGCGTGACCGTCACACGAATATCCAACCCGAATTGCTGCCGGCACTGTGCAGTGCAATACTCTTCCAGTTGAGCCTTGGTCTCAGTCAGGATCTCCGTTTCCAGTGCATCCGGCTGTGCAGTGGACGTGGCCGCCGGGGCTGTATTCCCCGAAAAAGCGGTCATAACCTTGCCCGGCAGGTGCGGCAACTGCGCAAGAAGGACTGCTAAAATATATAGCCCGGCTACGGCTTTTATGCACCGGCCAGCCCAGCTTTGCCCGCCAAAAAGGCTGACCAGTTCCGCCCCGATGCACGCCATGCAGAACACTGCTGCAGCCCGCTGAAACGCCTGCATCTAACCACCTCCTGTCAGCATCAGCAGCACGATGCCCACCACAAACAACATGAAAAACAAAGCTGTAACTGCCGCCATGCAGCGCACGGCTTCGGCAAAGCATTGCAGCAGTTTATGGCAATGCTCCAGCCCGCCGATCCCGGCAAGCCAGCTGCAGCAGGACAGAAAAAACAGATGCACCAGAAGCCCGAGATACAATGGCACAAACTCTGCCCCGATGCTGAGCAATGCGGCAATGCCAAGGGTGCTTTTGAGTAGCCGCATCCCGGCCAGCACTGCGTCTGCCGCGCTGCTCAGTGCCTGTCCCACAATGGGCACGCTGCCGGTCAGCAGCTGTCCCAGACGAGAGGCAGAACGATCCAGCTGTACCGTGACTACGCGCTGCAGGCTCATCAGGGCGGCGAACGCTTTACCCGCCCAGCCGATGGCCTGTCGCAGCAGCCGCCCGGTCAGGGTGCAGCCCTCGGACAGGCTTTTGCGGGAGCTGATGCCGCAGGCCATGCTGATGGCAAGGTAGCTGCGCAGCAGCGGCTGCAACCAGAGAGTGACCGCCTGTGCGATAAAGCACAGCACCGTGAGCAGAAAGCCATTTGCGGCAGCTCCGGCGTTCCATTCACCGCCAGCTGCCAGCACGCCGCTGTATACCGGCAAAAAGCCCAGCAGATAGCTTTTCCACCCAGCCATCCGGGTGCACAGGACAGAGGCAAGCTTGTCCAGCTCCTGCCACAATAGAACGCCGCAGCCACCGGCAGCAGCCAGTTCCAGCAGTGCTCTGTCGGCTGTATCCTGTAAGAGAAATGCAAGCCCGGCTGCCAGAGATAAAAACAGCAGAACAGTGGTATATTGATGCGGCACTTCCCGCAGCAATTGCACTGGCTCGGCAGCAAACAAACGCAGCAATGTGCCCAGCGGATCTGCTGCAAATTGCTCGGCCTGTACAGGTGCTTTGTCAAGATAAGTCTGCCACGGTGCGGCTTCCGCAGCCACAGCTTTCAGAGCGGTTTTACTGCACAGAAAACCCAGCGTTGCCATGCAAATGATAAGGCCGCATTTTTTCATCCCGCCAACCCCCAGATCGTCTGGAATATCTGTTCCAGCAGTGGCCATACTGCCGCCAGTACGAGACACCGCCCCGCCAGCCCGGCGCACCATGCAAGAGTATCTGCTCCTGCTTCCTCGCAGAGGGTGCGGACGTAATCTGCCAGCAGCAAAATCCCTGCACTGCGCAAAAGGCAGGAAAAGGCCTGTGCATTGGTGCGCTGCCCCAGCTGTACCAATGCTTGCAGTACCCCGCGCAGCGGCTGCGCCAGACGGAGCAGCAGCCACACCGCAGCACCCAGCGAAAGCAGCAACGCAAATGCCGGGGAATACCGCTGCAGCAGAATACCGGCAAAGGTTGCCAGCAACAGTGCCACCAGCACCGGAACTGCCGCGCTCATAGCGCAAACAGAGAGCGGATCGTGGCAAACAGGGCACTGATCTGTTTGACGAGAATAGAAAGCACCACCACAAGCCCTGCCAGCGTGGTCATCATGGCCTGATCCTCCCGCCCGGAGCGGATGAGCAGCTGGTTGAGCACCGCCACAATGATGCCGATAGCTGCAATTTTGAACACAAGTTCGATATCCATCCGTTTCTCCTTTGTTCCGTGTAGCCTTTACAAAAAAAGCAGTGCCAGCATCATGCCGCCCGCCAGCCCAAGACGGTGCGGCAGACCGGCCTGCTGCTGCGCTGTGCGGCGCGCCTGCTGTAAATAGTCCTCAAACCGCGCCGTATAGTAGCCCAGCCGTTCGCATTCCTGTGCGGCCTCTGCGCGGCCAAGACCATCGAAACACTCTGTGAAACAGGCGCGCTCTGCCGCAGAGAACCGTTCCGGCGCAGGCAACTGCTGTAATGTACCGCCGGGATTTTGTGGTAAAAGGCCCTCGCGGCAAAGCTGCCGATAAAGGCTTTGCAGATCTGCCCGGCGGTACTGGATCTCCTGCCGGATGCGCTGTAATAGCTCGATAGTGCGCTGTAAAGCAGCAAGATGCAGGGCCGTTCTGGCTTGTACTGCGTCCCCCGCTAGCCAACCACACAGTGGGAGCAAAATCAGACCAAACCCGCGCAGAAGGCCACTCATACGGCGCACACTTCCCGGATGCAGCCCGGCGTCTCCCGCCCGGCAAGGACGACCAGCTGCCGCAGCATCCCGCGTTGCAGCAGAGCCTGTACTTGCGGGCGGCATCGTGCCTGTGCAGCATCCGGCGCATGGAGGCTGGCAATAAAGTCCACCCCACTGAAAAAGCCCTGCTCCAGTGCCATCGTTTCCTCCAGACTGCCCAGCTCGTCCAGCAAAATCACCTGCGGTGCCAGCGTGCGCAGCGCCATCTGGACGGCGCGGGCTTTATCCACCCCGCCAATGCGCTCCAGCGGCGGCAGAGACTGCTCCGGCGGGAAAAGTTCGCCCCGCTCGTCTATCACTGCCACCAGACGCTGCCGCTCTGCCAGCGTCCGGGCAATGGTGCGCAGCAGGGTGGTCTTGCCGCTGCCGGGCTCTCCCACCACCAGCAGCCCGGTAAAGTGCTGTTCCAGCAGCTTGTCCAGCTCCAGCGGCAGGTGAATGTTGCAGCTGCATGCAATCCGCAGGTTGAGCGAAGTGACCTTTTGCAGAGCAATGCACTGCCCTTCCCGCTGCACGAACTGCCCCGCCACGCCCACGCGGTTGCCGACAGCAGTTGTCAGGTAGCCCTCAGCAAGCTCCTTTTCGTAGGTGTGCACTGAGCCGTTGCAAAGTGTGTAGAATATCTCCTCTATTTGCAGCGCGTCCAGTCGCATTGCAGCCAGTATTGGAGGACAGCCCGGCAGTGCAGAAGCAGGGCATTGCCGTCCTTGCACGGTAAATGTGACCGCACAGTCTGTACGCAGCCGCAGCTCCTGTATGCGCATTGCCGTTTGTACGGGCAGCTGTGCCAGCGGCGATGCAAGCCAAGCGGGAAGGGCTCTGATAGCCCGGTAATACTCGTCCACTTTGGTTTCTCCTTCCACGAAAGCTTTGTGCTAGCATTGTATGCGCTTTGTGCGTTCTTAGAACCGCGAATCAGAAAACAAAAAAGCCCCTGCAACAGCATTGCAGAAGCTTTTGAAACTATTTGTATTTCGACATTTGAGAGGGCGTTTTAAGTCGTTTCCTGTTCTACTGGAGCATCCTGCAGCATAGCAAGAAATTCCTGTTCGGTCAGCACTGGCACGCCCAGCGCCTGCGCTTTGGTCAACTTGGAGCCTGCCGCCGTACCGGCCACAACATAGGCTGTTTTTTTGGAGACAGAGCCGCTGGCTTTGCCGCCGTTTTTCACGATCAGCGCTTCCGCCTCGTTGCGGGAGAGGGTCTCCAGTGTACCGGTGACCACTAGCGTTTTTCCCGCCAGTTTGTCTCCCTTCGGTTCACCCTTCCACTGCATATTGACCCCCACATCTGCCAAGCGGTGCACAAGGTCAGTGGTACCTTCCTTGACAAAGAATTCCACCACGCTTTGCGCCATCACGCCGCCGAAGCCGTCGATCTGGCTGATCTGCTCTGCGGTGGCTTCCCGGATGGCTTGCAGCGTACCGAAATGCTCTGCCAGCAGCACCGCCGCCTTATCACCGATATTGCGAATGCCAAAGCCGAACAAAAGCTTATCCAGATTGTTCTGCTTGGAGGCGGTAATGGCCTGCAACAGATTGTCTGCGCTTTTCTCCTTGAATTTGTCCAGTTCCAGCAGTTGTTCCCGGGTCAGCGTGTAGATATCTGCTGCGGAATGCACCAGTTCCTTTTCCACCAATTGGGTGGCCACCGCCTCGCCCAGACCATCGATGTCCATGGCATCCCGGGAGGCAAAATGGATGATATTGCGCAGTGCCTGTGCCGGGCACTCCGGGTTTACACAGCGCAGGGCAGCTTCGTCCTCCAGATGCACTACCGGCGCACCGCAGGAGGGACAGACCGTGGGCATAGTGTAAGGTTCAGCTCCCTCTGCATGATGGGTGACCCCGATGACCTCCGGGATGATATCACCTGCTTTGCGCACCTGAATGGTGTCCCCGATGCACAGCCCGAACTGTCGGATGAAGTCCTCGTTGTGGAGGGTGGCGCGAGCTACCGTAGTGCCTGCCAGAAACACCGGGTCAAAGCAGGCGGTGGGGGTAAGCACACCGGTGCGGCCAACGGCAACCTCGATGCTGCGCAGAGTGGTCTCCTTGACCTCCGGCGGGTACTTGAAGGCGATGGCCCAGCGCGGGAATTTGTTGGTAGAACCCATCAGCTCCCGCTGCGCAAAATCGTTCACCTTGATAACCGCACCGTCCATGTCAAAATCCAGCTTTGCACGGTTCTGGCCGATGTTCTCGATTTCAGCAATAGCGTCCTCGATATCATGCACCACATGGTAGCGCGGCGATACAGGCAGGCCGAGGCTCTTGAGGTAATCCAGACTTTCGGAGTGCTTGGTCAGGGTCTTGCCCCGGATCTGCTGCACGTTGAACACGAAGATGGAAAGCCCCCGGCTGCCGGTGATGCGGGCATCCTTCTGCCGCAGAGAACCGGCCGCTGCGTTGCGGGGGTTTTTAAAGGGTGCAGCACCCTGTAATTCCTGCTCGGCGCACAGGTGCTGAAAGGCCTTGTGTGGCATATATACCTCGCCGCGCACCTCCAGAAACTCCGGTGCGTCTTTAAGGGTCTTGGGGATGCTGCGGATGGCACGCACATTTGCGGTGACGTCCTCACCCACCACGCCGTCACCGCGGGTGGAGGCACGGACAAGCTGTCCGTTTTCGTACTCCAAGCTGCAGGAAAGACCATCGATCTTGATCTCCACGACATATTCCGGTTCTACTCCGGCCTCGCGGACGCGGCGGTCAAAGTCCCGCAGCTCGTCAAAGGAAAATGCGTCCAGCAGGCTTTCCATCTTGACGGCATGGGTCACCTTGGGCAGCTTGCTGCTGGCGGTGCCGCCTACTTTCTGGGTAGGCGATGTTGCTGTGATCAACTGAGGAAACTGCGCTTCCAGCTCTTTCAGCTCCCGTGTCAGGGCATCGTATTCAAAATCTTCCAGCTCCGGCGCATCCTGATCGTAGTAAAGCCGGTTGTTTTTCTCAATAACAGCGCGCAGCTCTTCCACACGCTTTTTTGCCTGTTCCAGTTCCAAATATTCCACTCTCCCGCGATATCATTTTGCCGCCCGCCGTGCTGCTTTCCCGGCAGAAACAGTGCTGTGCACCGGACACAGCAGACGAGCGGTAGTAGTTTGCATTTGCATCTTCCTTAGTATACCACATCCATGGATGGTCTGCAAAGCGTTAAATACAAATCGTATTTCTGAAGTGCTCTCATGCTTTGAAATCGATATCGGCGCAGTTTGTACGTTGATTTATAATCACTTGCGAAAGATACTAAATGTATATTAGCGATATTTTACATCGACAATGCGTTTTATTTTAAGTATCCTTTTGTAGTGGCTTTTAGTAATTCTTTGTGCCGCTTTTTTCTGCGCAGGCATAGGCAAAAAGAATCCCCCTCCCCGGCGCGGCAGCTTGTGCCATCCGGGAAAGGGGTACAGTTAAGTTTGCAGCTCAGGTGACCGGGATCAGCAGCCGCTGTGCCTGCGGCAGACTGGCAAGCTCCTCTTCCAGTTGGTTCGCTGCAAGGATTTGTGCCGGGGCCACATGGAACCGCCGGGCCACCGCAAATAGCTCCTCTCCGGCCTGCGCGTAGTAGATACGCAGCGCGATCTCGGGGTCGGTATCGGGCAGCGGGTCGCCAAGAGTGATGCTGCCGATGACCGGGCTGGTGGTGCAGCATAAAATCGCGCCCTCTGCCCGGACAGTAATCGTAGCTTCCAGTGTGCCGCCCGCACAGGTGCATTGCACGTTCTCGGTGCTCAGCCAACATTCCGACACAAGCACCGTTCCCTCCGGCGGCGTGATGGGCAGTGGGATGGCGACCTCCAAGGTTTTTTCGTAGCTTTCCAACTCACCGAGGGTATTCTCCGCAAGGGCTGTTACCACCGCTTTGGCGGCAAGTGCCCAGCCCTCCCCTTTTTTGACAGCCTGCTGCGGGCCATAGTGCACAAAGCAGGCCCGCAGCTGCGCCCCTGCATCCGGCAGCGGGCCAGAGCCTGTGGCGGTGGCGGTATCGTTCAGGGTGCAGAGCAGCTGTTCTGTGACAAGCGGCTGCGGTGTGAGTTCCGTTTCAAACCGGGTGGAAAAAGCACCCACTGCCACTTGCAGCTGATAGCTTCGCCATGCCCGCAGGTGTAGCATGACATTCGCCGTCAGCTGGGCGGCGGCGCTTTCTGCCTGTGACAGGGTAAAGCCCACCGGCTCTGCCACGCACAGACAGCGGCAGTCCTCGGTGATGCCCTCTAAATCTATTACCTGCTGGAAGGGCAGCGCCGCAGCCTGACTTTGCAGGGCAGTGTCCCCTTCTGCCCGCCATGCACACTGCACCCGCAGTTCCCCCTTAACCACAGCCTTTCCGGCAAGAAGCTTTACCTCTGCCACACAGGCGTTGCCGGTAATATCCAGTACAGCCGCCGGGGGCTTTGCAAAGACAAGCTCTCCCTCTAGGGTAACCAGCTTATCCAACACGGCCACACTGCGCACGCCTTGCAGGGTGCGCAGCTGCTGCTCGATGCCGCCATCTGCCAGTGCGGTGATGACCTCGGTCTTGCATTGGGTATGCACCGTGACCACCAACCCATAGGCACCCCGCACCTCGATGCGGCGCGGGTCTGCCGCGCGGGTGTTGAGGTACTCTGTCTGCCCTTCCACCACGGCTGTCCATGCCGTAAAGGCAAGTTCCGGCAGTTCCAGTTGTCGGGTGAAGGGCAGCTTTTGCTCGGTCTGGCACAGGCCTTTTTCTGTTTCGCTCTGGTAAAACACCGTACAGCGCAGATAGCCCTCTAAGGTAAGCCTGCCCGGCTGCAGCTGCCGCTGCAACACCACCGGGCGGACAAAGCATTTGACCAGTTTGCCCACCGGCGGCAGATCATCCGAAATGCGGATCTCGGTCTCCAGCGGAAGTTCTGCTTTTACGGTACAGCCTGCCCCGCCCTGCGGCAGCGTGTCCCGGAATATCTTCAGTTCCATGTGCAGTGCGCTCCTTTCCCTGTCCGTTTCCGTAAGAGTGTATGCGGCGGCAAGCGGCGGTATGCCGAAAGCAAAAGACCGGTGTGCAGCAATTTTGCAACACACCGGTCTTTCATGGATTCAGTTCTCTTTGCGAATGCCGAACAGCTTGCGCAGAATGCCGCACAGCGCTTTCGGGCTGCGAATGACCACTACCTGCATCTCCACCCCGCCTTTCGCTTATGTTTACCCCATTATAGCGTCTGGCAGGCAAAAATGTTCCGACGATAGTTCAATCTGCGATAGTCTCCACCACCACAAGCGCACCCTGCCGGGTGCTGACGGTGATGCAGCTTGAGCCTTCAGCGTACTCGTTGCTCACGCCCAGCGGATAGCCTGCTGTGAGCACGGCATCCTCCAGTTCATAGAAGGAGCCTTTTTCGTACACGCCCTCGGCGCGTCCCTCCATGGGGAAGGCCGAGAAGTAGAAAAACTCCTCCTTGGGATAGCAACGGCTCTCGCCTGGCAACACAAAGGTGATGCGGGAACGCTCGTCCTGCAAGGCGGCACGGATGCCGCGCTGCTCCAGCCCAAGGCCGGTGCACAGGTTTGCAAGGGTGTGCTCTACTCGCTTGCCGCCCAGTGCGCCCAGCAAAAGCACCTCGTCAAAGCCCTTTTGCGCAGCAAGCTTTGCGGCATACTCGGTATCGGTGTCGTCCTTGACGTGGGGCAGCACAACGATATCGTCCGCATCCTGCTGCGGACAGGGAGCGGAATCAAAATCGCCTACAATGATATCCGGCTTGAAGCCCAGCCGTTCGCAGTTGCGGTACCCCGCATCGCAGGCGATGATAAAATCATCGCTGCGTAGCAGGCGCCTGAGCTCAGGCTGCACCGGGCAGGCGGAAAGGATCACACAACGGGACATTTTATTCTTCCTTCCGTTTTACACTTTCGGGCGCTGCCAGTCCTTGACATCCTTTACTTCGTCGTACATGGCGCAGTAGCTGTCGTACCGGGTCTTGGAAAGTTTGCCCTCTGCCAGCGCTGCCCGCACAGCACAGCCTTTTTCGCTGCGGTGGGAGCAGCCGGTAAACTGGCACTGACCAAGATAAGGGCCAAATTCCGGGAAAGCGTGCTCCAGATTCTCCTTGGAGATGAATCCAGCGCGGTTGGCTTCCAGGCTGGCAAAGCCCGGGGTGTCGGCAATGCGTCCGCCGTAGGCTTCAAAGATGGTCACCTCACGGGTGGTGTGGCGGCCGCGTCCCAACTTCTGGCTGATGGCGCTGGTCTCGCGGGCTGCGTCTGGCAGCAGCGCATTCAGCAAGGTGGATTTGCCCACACCGGAGTTGCCGCAGAAAGCGCACAGCCTGCCGTTGATCCACTGTTTTACTTCGTCCAGACCTGCACCGCTTTCGTAGTCGATGCGGATAAACGGCAGGGTGGACTTTGCGTAGGCGTTTGCCAGAAAATCCGCCTCGGCAAGGTCGCTTTTGGTACACACCACCACCGGCTGTACGCCCTTATCCACCGCAATGGCCGAAAGCTTATCCAGCACCAGCGTACTGGGGGTAGGCTGGGTGGTGCTTGCCACAAGAAACAGCACATCCAGATTTGCCACCGGCGGGCGCACAAAAACGTTTTTGCGGGGCGAGATCTGCGCAATGACTGCTGCGCCGTTCTCGGTTTCCAGCGTCACCTCATCCCCTGCCACGGGGGTGATCTTTTGCTTGCGGAAGATGCCGCGGGGCTTGCACTCCACGATGCCATCCGACGTTTTTACATAGTAAAAGCCGCCGATGCCTTTTACGATATAACCGTTCATGCACATCCTCCATCAGCCCAGCAGCGAGGACCACCAGTCCAGAATACCGCCGCCGGTGGAGCTGCTGCTGGAGCTCGACTCGCTGCTGCCGCTGGTGCTCTCGCCGCCGGTAGAGCCTTCACCCGTGGTGCCGGAAGTGCCGTCACTGCCGGGCTGCTCCGGCTCCTGTACCGGTGCAGCGCCCGCGCTGACCACAACGTTTACGCGGCTGTTCAACTTCGCGGTAGTACCTGCCGCAGGGTTCTGGCTGAGCACCGTACCTGCGGGCTGGTCGCTGTATTCTTCGCTCTGGCTGCCAAGACCCAGATGGTTCTGCACCAGCAGGGTGCGGGCATCATTCACGCTCATGCCGGTAAGGGAGGGCACTTTGGTGGTGGTGGACACCTGCGGACGGCTGATATAAAGGATGACCGTAGAGCCTGCCGCTACCTGCGTACCGGCGGCAGGGTCGGTGCGGATGACCGCACCGGAGGCCACGGTGGTATCCACAGCCTGCGTGACCAGCACCGAAACGCCCAGTGCCTTGAGCTGCTGTTCGGCATCGGTCTGCACATAGTTGGTCAGATCCGGCACAGTGACATACTGGGTACCAAGACTAACGGTCAAAGTCACGCTTTGTCCCTCGCGGACGGTGCGGCCGGATACCGGCGACTGCTTATAGATATAACCGGCGGCGTAGTTGCTGTTGTACTCTTCTTCCCACTCCGGGGAGATCTGGCCGGATGCGATCTGATCCGTGGCCATGGCCTGATCCTTAGTCATGCCGATATAGTCTCCAAGGGTGACATCGGCCTTGTTGTTCATCAGGTTGGAGGAGTCGTTCAGGATCATCCAGCACAGTGCCATGCAGGCCAGTGCAAAGGCAATAGTAATGCCGAACAAGGCCGGCAAAAAGACGGTGCGGTGCTTTTTGCCCGGCTTGTTTTTGCCGCTTTTGCGGGGAGCGGGCTGTTCGTTCTGACGGATCGCACGGTTCTGATTCATGGTACGTTTCACCACCTTTTCGGGTGCTTCTTCTGTAATATACTGATATTCAAACAGCACGGATGGGTTTTGCACATAGGTGTCCAGTGCTTCCAGCATCGCCCGTGCCGAAGGGTAGCGGTTCTGAGGGAGCTTGGCCATGGCCTTTTCGGTGATCTCCACCAGCGCATAGGGCACCTCCGGTGCCAACTCATGCAGCGAGCGGGGCTCGTCCGAGATCTGCTTGATGGCAACCTCCACCACGTTGTCAGCATCAAAGGGCAGATGACCAGAGAGCATCTCGTACATCATGACGCCAACCGAGTAGATGTCACTGGTGCGGTCGGTCTCGTCTCCCTTGGCCTGCTCCGGGCTGATATAATGCACACTGCCCATCGCCTTGCCGGCCAGCATCTGGTTATCTGCCCGGGAAATACGGGCGATGCCGAAGTCCATCATGCGCAGCTGGCCGTTATCCAGCAGCATAATGTTCTGGGGCTTGATATCCCGGTGCACGATGCCGTTGGCGTGGGCGTGCTCCAGCGCCTTGAGGATCTGGGAAATGAAGTGCACAGTTTCCCGGCTGGAAAGCTTGCCGCCCCGCTCGTTGAGGTACTCCCGCAGGGTCATGCCATCCACATACTCCATGACGATATACTGCAGATGGTCGTTGACCGAAACATCGTACACCTTAACGATATTGGGGTGATTCAGCAGCGAGATGGCCTTGGACTCGTTTTTAAAGCGGCGCACAAGATCTGGGTCGTGCATATATTCCTGCCGCAGCACCTTGACCGCCACCACAGTCCCGGCGGGCACGGGGCCGTTCTGGCCCCGCATGACTGCTTTATATACATTGGCCATGCCGCCGGAGCCGATCAGCTCCTGCACCTCGTACAGGCCGTCCAGTCTTTTACCGATCAGGTTATCCATGGCGCACCTCCATCGGCTCCACCCCCACCAGCAGGGCGGTGATGTTATCCGGGCCGCCATTTTCGTTGGCGGTGCGGATCAGAACATCCGGCAGATCGTAAAAAGACCCACTGCGCAACAACTGCTCCAACTGCTCCGTGGGCACGGCATTCGTCAGGCCGTCCGTGCACAGCAGCAGAATATCCCCTGCCCGCAGCGCCACGGTGGTGAACTCCGGCTCCAGCCGGTAATCCACACCCAGCGCCCGGGTGATGATGTTTTTCTGCGGGTGATGCTCTGCCTGCTCCTGCGTGATGGTGCCGCAGTCCACAAGCTCCTGCACATAGGAGTGGTCGTGGGTCAGCTGCGCCAACTTACCGTCCCGGTACAGGTAGGCGCGGGAATCGCCCGCGTGGCTCAGATAGGCTTTGCCGCCGCGCACCAGCGCGCAGACAGCAGTGGTGCCCATGCCGGCCAGAGCCTCCTCCCGCAGTGCCTTCTGGAACACATAGCGGTTGGCGCTGAGCAGCGCCTTTTTCAGAAAAGTCTCCTCTTCGCCGGGGATGCACTGGCTGTACTGCTCCTGAAAGCAGCGCTCGATGACGCTGCACGCACACTGCGAGGCTTCCCGCCCGCCGCGTGCGCCGCCCATGCCATCGCATACCAGCGCCCAAGCTGCATCGCCGGGCAGTTCCCCGGCACGGTAGTCATCCTGATTGTCCTGCCGGACGCGTCCTACATCCGTTTTTCCTGCAAGTTTCATAGGTTTCTCCCTCTATTTATGCCTTGCCGTTCATTTCGTCGCGGCGCAGCTGGCCGCAGGCGGCGCTGATCTCGCTGCCAAGGCGGCGGCGCACCGTGGCGTTTACGCCAAGGCTTTCGAGCTTTTGCTGGAACCGGCGCACATTGGCCGCGTCCGTGGCGGAATACGGACTGCCGTCCACCGGGTTGATGGGAATCAGATTCACATGCGCACCCATGCCCCGGATCAGATCTGCCAGCTGCTTTGCGCAGACATCAGAATCATTGACACCACGCACCATGGAATATTCAAAGCTGACCCGGCGTCCGGTGGTTTCCTGATACCGGCGCACGGTCTGGATCAGCTGCTCCACCGGGTAGGCATCGTTGACCGGCATCATGCTGCTGCGGATCTGGTTGGTAGGTGCGTGCAGCGAGATGGAAAGGGTGAGCTGCAACTTTTTCTCCGCCAGCTGGTCGATTTTGGGTACAAGGCCGCAAGTAGAAAGGCTGATGTTGCGCATGCCGATATTGACGCCCTCGGGCGAGGTGATATTCTCCAAAAAGCGCATCACTTCATCAAAGTTGTCCAGCGGCTCGCCGATACCCATGAGCACGATATGGGAGATGCGCTCGCCGATATCCTTCTGGGCGGTGTAGATCTCGGAGCAGATCTCGCCTGCTTCAAGGTTGCGCACCCGCCCCGCCTGCGTGGAGGCGCAGAACCGGCAGCCCATGCGGCAGCCCACCTGTGTGGAAACGCACACGGTATTGCCGTAGTGGTAACGCATAACAACAGTCTCAATGCAGTTGCCGTCGGCCATGCGCAGCAGATACTTCACAGTACCGTCTTTAGCCTCCTGACGGCGCTCGATCTGCGGTGCAGCGATATAAAATGTTTCTTCCAGCTTTACCAGCAGAGTCTTGGGCTGGTCGGTCATGGCAGAAAAGTCGGTAACCAGTTTCTGGTGTACCCAGTGGAAGATCTGCTTTGCCCGGAAACCCGGCTGTCCCAGCGCTTTCAATTCAGCAGTCAATTCTGCCAGCGTCAGGGAAGAAATACAGCGTTTTTGTTCCATTCTGTTCTCCTATAAGAGGATACGACCCACAAAGGTCGTGGTTATTGTGTTGCGGCGGCTTTTTGCAGTACACACAGGAAAAAACCGTCCATGCCGGTGCGGGTGGGCACCGAGAGGCAGCCGTGCTCCCCTGCCGTCATCCCGGCGGGCAGCGGCATCTCCGGTGCACAGACTGCAAATTCCGGGTGGCGTTGCAAAAAGGCTGCGATCTGCTGCTGATTTTCTGCCGGATCGATGGTGCAGGTGGAGTAGACCAGCCGCCCGCCCGCCTTGAGCAGCGCCGCGGCGGTATCCAGAATTGCCGCCTGCGTGGCAAGCAGTTCTGCCTGCCGGGCAGCTTCCAGCTTTTTATAGCGCAGATCCGGCTTTTTTGCCAGAATGCCCAAGCCGCTGCAAGGCACATCCGTCAGAATGCGGTCTGCCATGGGCAGTGCAGGGTTCGGTTTGGTGGCATCATTACAAAGGGTATGCACCCCGGTAAAGCCCATGCGGTCTACCGCGGTGCGGATCAGTCCCACACGATTCTCTGCCGCATCGCAGCTGTACAGTTTTCCTCTGCCCTGCATCTGCTCGGCCAGCAAAATCGTCTTGCCGCCGGGGGCAGCGCACAGGTCCAGCACCGTTTCACCGGGGGCTGCGCCCACACAAAGGGCTGCCAGCTGGCTGGCCTGCCCCTCTACATGATAGTACCCCTGCCGGAACAGCTCGTTGTCTGCCGGGCTGCCCGCAAAACGTGCCAGCACACTGCCGGGCACAATACCCTGCCGCACCTCTGCTGCGCCCTGCTCTGTAAGCAGCGCGCACAGCTGTGCAGCGCTGGCCTTGAGGGGGTTTGCGCGCAGACTGGTCAAACCGCCATCGGCCTGATAGGTCAGGATGCCCAGTGCTTCATCCGGGTAATTTTTGTGGAGGAATTCCGCCACATCCCGCCCGGCAGAGCCAAGCACCATCAGGCGCTGGATCTCGTCTGTAAAGACGGCAGCGTCCAGATTATAGCCGCAGGCCTTGCGCAGCACAGCGTTGACAAGGCCGGAGGCGCTGGATTTTTTAAAGGTGCGGGTCAGCTTGACTGCCTCGTTCACCGCAGCAGAGACAGGAACCTGCATATAGCGAGCCTGTGCCAGTGCAGCGCGTAAAATTTCCCGCACGGGTGCATCCAGCTTTGCCAGACCCTTGGGCAGAAACTGCTCAAGAATATAGTCCAGTGTGCCGCAGTGTTCCAGCACGGTGTAGAATATGGCGCTTGCAAAGGCCTTATCCCGGCCTTCCAGTTTCTGGCGCTTGAGTTCTGCGTCCAGCACCAGATTGGAAAAGCCGTCCTGCTCCTGCCGTACCAGTGCGGCGACTGCCGCCGCACGCGGATTTGCGGCCATCAGAGGCTATCCCCCGTTTTCAGGCGCAGACCCGCTGCAAAGGCAGTGCCGTCCATAGGCTTTTTGCCCTCCGGCACGACCTCCAGCAGCTGGATAGCACCCTCGCCGCAGGCTACGGTCAGGGGCTTTGTAGCCAGCACAGTGCCGGGGGCTTCGCCATTGGCGGCGGCCACGCGGCTGGACATCACCTTGAGCTTTTTGCCGCCGGAGGTGATGAACCATGCACCCGGCCAAGGGTTCATGCCGCGCACCCAGTTATGGATATGGGCGGCAGTGTCGGTCAGGTGGAACTCCGCCATCTCCTTGTTCAGCATGGGGGCAAGGGTGGCGTTTTCGTGGTCTTGCGGAACAGCCGTCAGAGTACCGGCAGCGATCTGAGGAATCGTTTCACACAGGGCTTCGGCACCCACAGCGGTAACGCGGTCGAACAGTTCGCCGCTGGTCTCCTCGGGATCGATGGTGATTTTTTTGCAGTACAGCACATCGCCGGTATCCAGCCCCTCATCCATCTGCATGATGGAAACGCCGGTCTCGGCGTCACCGTTCAGCACCGACCACTGCACCGGGGCGCTGCCGCGATATTTCGGCAGCAGCGAAACGTGCAGGTTGATGCAGCCATAGCGGGGCATTTCCAGCACGGACTTCGGCAGGATGCAGCCATAGGCCACCACCACGATCAGCTCCGGGGCGAGGGCGCGGATGTTTTCATCCTCGCTGCCGTCCCGCAGGGTGCGGGGCTGGAACACAGGCGTGCCGTGCGCCAGCGCAACCTCCTTGACCGGCGGCGCGGTGAGCACCTGCTTGCGGCCGACGGGCTTATCCCGCCGGGTGTACACGGCACAGATATCATGCCCGGCGGCATACAGGGCTTTCAGGCACTCAGCAGCAATATCCGGCGTGCCCATGAACAAAATGCGCATCAGTTGTTTCCTTTCGCTTCGCGGGCGGCCTTTTTGCCTTCCTCGGTATCCTCGTAGAAGTACTCGCTGGACTCCATAATGGTAATGCCGTCCAGATGGTCGTTCTCGTGCTGGATGCAGCGACCCAGCAGGCCGTCAGCTTCCAGCTCAAACCATTCGCCGTTGCGGTCCTGTGCACGAACCTTGACGGCAACGGGGCGGGTCACAGCGCCGTTGTGCCCCGGGAAGGACAGGCAGCCCTCGTAGGCCGTCTCTTCCTCCTCAGAAACAGCAAGGATCTCGGGGTTGACAAAATCAATAAACTTGTACTCGTAATCCTCGGGAATCTCCTCCGGGGCGTCGGTGGTGTCCCACACCACGAACAGGCGGCGCATCATGCCCACCTGCGGGCCAGCCAGACCCACGCCGTCGGCGGCGATCATGGTCTCGCGCATATCGTCCAGCAGAGTAGCCAGACGGTCGTCAAAATTGGTCACAGGGCGGCAGACCTTGTTCAGGATGGGGTCGCCTTCTTTAACAATATTACGGATAGCCATAATAGTACCTCCAGTTTTATCAGATGTCACCGTCCGAGTGCAGGTCTACCACGACCGATGACTTGGACGGCAGTTTTTCTTTTTCATACAGTGCCAGTGCAGCACGCACGAGGTCGCGGAAGCGGTGGTCGTTGCGGCACTTAACGGTAAGCTTATAGCGGTAGGTGTCGTTGATCTTTTCAATGCTGCCGGGCGTAGGGCCCAGAATGCGCAGGGGCAGATCCGGCTGTTTTGCCGCCTGCTGCCCTAAAAGCACTGAGAAGCGGGCAGCGGCGCGCGCCACCTCGTTCTCCTTTGCACCGGCAAAACCGATGACGCACAGCCCGCAGAAAGGCGGGTATAGCCCCAGCCTGCGGTAGGCGATCTCCTGCTCGTAGAAGGCGTCGTAATCCTGTGCAGCGGCAAGGGTGAGCACCGGGTTGTCCGGGTCGGTGGTCTGGATGATGGCAAAGCCGGGCTCTTTTGCGCGGCCGCTGCGTCCCACCACCTGTGTGATCAGGCTGAACACGTTCTCGTATGCCCGGAAGCCCTGCGCGAACAGCAGCGAATCAATGCCCAGAACACCCACAAGGGTCACGTCCTCGAAATCCAGCCCTTTCGCCACCATTTGGGTGCCCACCATGATGTCATATTCATGCGCTGCAAATTTGGCAAGCAGCTTTTCATGGGCGTCCTTGGCAGCGGTAGAGTCCTGATCCATGCGCAGCACCCGCGCCTCCGGGAAGAGCTTTGCCAGCTCCTCTTCGGCTTTTTGGGTGCCAAAGCCCCGGTACTGTAGTTTACCGCCGCAGGCCGGGCAAAGGGTGGGCGGCGGCTCCTGCTGGGAGCCGCAGTAGTGGCACAGCACCTTATGCGCTGATTTGTGGTACACCATGGGCACGCTGCACTTGGGGCACTTGAGCACCTCGCGGCAGTCCTCGCACTGGGCAATGGTCTGGTAGCCCCGGCGGTTGAGCAGAAGAATGGTCTGTTTTTCTGCCTCAAGATTGCGGCGGATGGCATCTTCCAGTGCAAGGCTGATCTCCCGGGGGTTGCCCGCAGCCAGCTCTGCCCGCATATCCACGATCTGCACGCTGGGCAGCGGGTTGCCGCCGTAGCGCTTGGTCAGACGCACCAGCTGGGTACGGCCATTCTGCGCAGCATAAAAGCTCTCGGTGCTGGGGGTGGCGCTGGCCAGAAGCAGCAGGGCACCGTTTTCGGCGGCACGCTGCCGGGCGACCTCGTGGGCGGAGTAGCGCGGTGCGGATTCCGACCGGTAGGTGTGCTCCTGCTCTTCGTCAATGATGATAAGGCCGATATTTTCCAACGGCGAAAACACTGCGCTGCGGGTGCCGACCACGATATCTGCACCACCATCCTGAATCATCTGCCATTGCAGCAGACGCTCGGTATGGTTGAGCGCGGAGTGCTGCACCGCCACCCGGCGGCCGAACTGCCCTTTTAGCCGCAGGATCATCTGCGGGGTCAGGCTGATCTCCGGCACCAACACCAGCGCCTTGCGGCCAAGTTCCAGACAGCGGGAAATCAGCTTTAAAAACACCAGCGTCTTGCCGCTGCCGGTAACACCGTACAACAGCGCCGAATGGGGTGCGGTATCTTCTAGCTTAGGCAGCAGCGTGTCGTAAGCGGCCTGCTGCTGCTCTGTGAGGGTGATGGGGTCGTTACGCAGCGGGATGGAGGCGTACAGGTCGATGGACTTATTCACCTTGCTGCATTCCAGCACACCCTTGGTGCACAGGTTATCCAGCACTGCGCGGCTGATGCCCTTATCTTCCAACTCGTTCAGGGTGCGGGGACCGCCGCTCAGCAGCGCCACCGCCGCCAGCTGCTTTGCCGTAGGCTTTGGCTTTTGCGGCAGAGTGCCCACCAGCTTATAGGTATTTTCGGTGTGACGGGTAAGCTGCTTTTGCAGCACCGGGGTCACACCGTCTGCCGCCACGGCGGGCTTGTACTGCGCACCGTACGGAATGACTGCCTTGACGGCCTCGTAGTAGGTACAGAAGGTGCGCTCCTTTAAAAAATGCACCAGCCGCAACAACTCCGGGGTCAGACAGGCCGAGGCCGGGGCTACATCGAACAGATATTTCAGCTTGGAGTGCTCCGGCTCGGCATCGCAGGCCAGTACCACGCCCATGCGGGCGCGGCTGCCCTTGCCAAAGGGCACCAGCACCATGCTGCCAAGGCGCACCGCATTCTGATGCTCTGGCAGAACAGCGTAGGTATACAGCTTATCAAAATGGAAGGTCGCATTGCTGACGGCAACGCCTACCGTCTTGGGCATTCGTCCAACTCCTTCAACGCTTGATTTTTAGCCTTGCAGCCCGGCGCGCTGGCAGATAACCTGATACAGCTCTGCGGCGCAAGGCTCGATCTGATTATTGACCAGCTTTACGGTAAACTTATCCTGCTCGGCCAGCTCCTGCCGGGCGGTGGCGAGACGTTCCTGAATGCTTTCCTCAGTCTCGGTGCCGCGGCCGCGCAGGCGATGCTCCAGCTCCTCCACAGAGGGCGGCAGCAGGAACACGGTGGTAGCGCCCGGGAACATCCGGCGGATATTGGCAGCACCGTGCACATCGATGACCAGCACGACCACCTTACCAGCTTCCAGCCGCTTTTCCACCTCAGACTTCAGGGTGCCGTAGTAGTTGCCGTTATAGAAGTTGTGCTCCACCACCTGATCGTTTTCCAGCAGCTGCTGGAACTGCTCGCGGGTGCGGTAGTAGTAGTCCACACCCTCCTGCTCGCCGGGGCGCGGGGTGCGGGTGGTGGCAGAGACGGTTTTTTCGATCTCGGGGTGTGCCTCGCGCAGTGCCTTGACCACGCTGTCCTTACCAGTACCGGCTGCACCGGAAACTACAAATAGAAATTTATCATTCGCCATGAGATGCTTCTTCCTCCATTGATGCTCTGCCCTCCTGCCCGGCGGCGCGGCTTGCCACCGTTTCGGGCTGAAGAGCCGACAGCACGACATGATCGGAGTCCATGATGAGCACAGCCCGGGTGCTGCGGCCGTAAGAGGCATCAATCAGCATCCCGCGCTCGCGTGCTTCCTTCACCAGACGCTTGACCGGTGCAGAATCCGGGCTGACGACTGCCACCACGCGCCCCGCACTGACCATATTGCCAAAGCCGATGTTGATGAGTTTCATAGGCTCCTCCACAACATATTATTCCAGATTCTGGATCTGCTCACGGATCTTTTCGATCTCTGCTTTCATATCCACCACAATGCGGGTGATATCCAGATCCTGACACTTGGAGCCGATGGTATTGGTCTCACGGTTCAACTCCTGCGTCAGGAAATCCAGCTTGCGGCCCACGGGCTCGTCCAGCTGCAGGATATCGCGGTACTGCGCAATGTGGCTGCGCAGACGGACAGTTTCCTCATCCACAGCAGTCTTATCGCCAAAGATGGCGGCTTCGGTCAGCACACGGGCGTCATCAATGTCACGATCCTGCAGGATGACCTTGAGTTTCTCGTACAGGCGGTTAGTGTAGCTTTCTACCCGGCCTGCACTCAGGGCTTCCACCTTGCCGACGCACTGTTCCAGAAACACAAGACGGCTTTCCACGTCTGCCTTCATCTTCGCGCCCTCGGCGGCACGCATCTCCACAAAGCGATCCAGCGCCTGCGCGGTAACGGCAGACACATCCTGCCACAGCTGCTCCTCATCCACATCGGCGTGGCGGGTGGTCAGCACATCCGGGAAGCGGGTCAGAACGGCGGTGGACACATCATTTTTGACCCCCAGCTGCTCGGACAAATCCCGCATGGCCTGCTGATAGCTGCGGGCAAGCTCCATGTTGACGGCGACCACGGTATCTGCCGCGTCAACATTCTGCACGGTCATGCTAAGCTCTACCTTGCCGCGGGAGATCCGCTGGTTGAGCTGTTTTTTCAGGCGGCTGTCCAGAGAACTACAGGTGCGCGGGATGCGGGAGGAATACTCGAAATAGCGGGAGTTCACGCTGCGCAGCTCCACAGTGATCTCGCGGCCATTGAGTACGGCAGTCCCCCTGCCGAAACCGGTCATGCTTAAGATCATACTAGCTCCTATTCTTTTACGGTTTAACTTCGGTTTTTCTGTATAGGTATCCGCTTTGGGCACACAAGCCCATGTTACGATACATATAGCATCATTTTACTATTCTTTTCTGAAAAAT